>CALUXG010000049.1 GCA_944324685.1 uncultured Elusimicrobiales bacterium | reverse complement strand
GGGCAATTTGTTATAATAAAAGCAGTTCCGCGCCTATAGCTCAATCGGTTAGAGCAACCGACTCATAATCGGTGGGTTCCAGGTTCAAGTCCTGGTGGGCGCAGGTAAATTTTAACAAAAAAGAGGCTGAAGAGGCCTCTTTTTATTTGTTTCGGCGGCAAAATTGCTACAATAAAAACACGGGGCATGGCCCAATGGTAGGGCGTCCGCTTTGGGAGCGGAAGGTTCCCGGTTCGAGCCCGGGTGCCCCGATTTTCAGGGTTTTTATGAACAGCGCAGCGCCAAAACTGCCGTATTTGACTTTTGTACACCGACCGCAGAGGGGATATCTGTTTCAAGGGGACGGAGATGTTCATACGGTTGTTTCTCCCGTTTTTGAAACGTCGGTGGAGTTTTCTTCTCTTATTCTTTCGGCCAATTATCATACGCTTACCAACGGGTGGCTTTTGTCGGAAGTGCAAATTCTCCAAAACGGCGTGTGGAGCAAATTTTTTAAGCTGGCTCTGTATTCCCCCAAAATCAATCATAGCTTTGACGAGCAGGAAGATGAAGCCGCTGTACTGGCGGTGGACGTTTTGCGCGCCAAGAAGCCGGCGCAGGCTTACCGTTTCAGGCTGAGTTTGCACGGAGATATGGACGTTCCCCGCGTCTTTGTTTCTCTTACGGACGCCTCCGCTGTGTATGACGAATGCGCCGCCATCCTGCCTTCTGGAAAACGGAAAATAGCCGTCAAACCCATTTCCCAAATGCGTTTGGAGGTTTCTCTGGCCGACCGCGTACGTCTGTGCAGTCCTGTTTCTTTGACCATGGCCTTAAACGCTTTGGGCCAAAAAAACGATCCGCTGCAAACCGCCTCCGCTGTATATGATGACCGCGCGCGCATTTACGGAAACTGGACGTTTAATACAGCCTATGCGTCGCGCTGTGGATATGAAGCGTTTGTTACGCGTTTTCGGCGTCTGTCGCAGTTGGAGGAGTTTTTGACGCCAAACAGCCTGATATTGGCCAGCGTATCCTATAAACATGGTGAATTGACCGGCGCGGCCGTAGCGCAGACGCCGGGACATCTCATGCTTCTGTGCGGGTGGGAAAATGGTAAAATACGGGTGGCGGATCCTGCCGCGGAAAATATCAGAGAAGTAATCCGTTTTTATCCTGCGGAAGAATTTGCGCGTGCGTGGCTGCAACACAAGCGCGGCGCGGCGTATTTAGTGAGGAAAATATGAAAAAAATATCTTTTTTACTGTTTGCGTGTCTTTGTTTCCTTTGCGCTTGTTCGCAAAAGCAAGACAATGATACGCTGATTGTGGCGCACGGCGGAGAAATGCAGTCGCTGGATCCCGTGTTTTCTTATGATGGCGTTACGCAGGGAATGATGATAAATGTTTATGACACCTTGCTGAAATTCCGCGGCAGTTCCATGACGGAATTTTTGCCCTCGCTGTCTACCCAAGTGCCGAGCGTGGAAAACGGCTTGATTTCTCCCGACGGGCTGACTTATACGTTCCCCATACGCAAGGGCGTCAAATTTCATGACGGTACGGAGTTGACGCCGGAAGACGTCCGTTATTCCATTTTGCGTTTTATTTTATCTGACGTGTCCGGAGGGCCGTCTTCGTTGTTGTTGGAACCCATTTTGGGATATACTTCCACGCGTGATGCCGACGGGAATATCGTGGTGGATTTTCAAGAAGCGGACCGTGCTGTACAAGTGCAGGGAGACAATGTCGTCATTCGCTTGAAAAAACCCTTTGCTCCTTTTTTGGGCATTTTGGCGCGGTGGGGATATATTGTGCCTAAAAAGTGGGTGGCGGACCATGGCGGCTGGGACGGAACGGAAGAAACGTGGAAACAATTTAACAACTTTGAAAAACAGTCTTCGTATCTTTTTGATCATATGAACGGTACGGGACCTTTTAAGCTGGTGCGCTGGGATATTTCCGGCCGCAGTTTGCAGTTGGCGGCCAATGAAGCGTATTTTGAGGGCGCACCGCGCATAAAAAACATTTATATGCGTACGGTAACGGAACCCAGCACCATGCGTCTTTTGTTGGAAGCGGGTGATGCCGACATTGCGGAAATTCCCGCGCAATACGTCGACCAGCTGAAAGGACGGCCGGATGTGGTGGTCTATGACAATTTGCCTCGATTGCGTACCGATCCGGTCATTTTCTTTACGTTGGATATTAATGCCCAAGGCAATCCGGACGTAGGGTCCGGCAAACTGGACGGGAATGGCATTCCGAACGACTTTTTTTCCGATCCGGATGTTCGTCGCGGTTTTGAGTATGCTTTTGATTATAACGCATTTTTGAAAGAGGGGCTGAACGGCCGCGGTTCCCGCGCATTTGGTCCAGCGCCGGAAGGATTGCTCTTTTACGGTGCGGACGACCCCCATTATCGTTTTGATTTGAAAAAAGCGACGGAACATTTCAAAAAAGCATGGAACGGGGAAGTGTGGGACAAAGGATTTGCTTTGACCATTACTTATAATACCGGCGGTTTTCCGCGGCAAATGGCGGCGGAAATGCTCAAAAGAAATGTGGAGTCTATAAATCCAAAATTCAAAATAGACGTACGCGGCGTTATGTGGGCTTCCTTTTTGGAAAAGACGGCCGCGCGGCAAATGCCTTTGTGGGTGCGCGGTTGGGTGGCCGATTATGCCGATCCGCATAATTTCTATTTTAACTTTATGCACAGCGACGGACGCTATGCCCAAGCGCAGGGATATCATAACCCGAAAGCGGATGCGTTGGTGATGAAAGCCGTATCCGAAACCAATAAGAAAAAACGGACCGAATATTATAAACAGCTGCATAAAATCGTATACGATGATGCCATGCAAATTTATACGGTGCATCCCACCGGCTTGTGGGCCATGCGCAGCCGCGTGAAAGGGTTTCAGGATAATCCCGTTTTTATGGGTCTTTATTTCTATCCGATGTATAAAGAAACGGAGAAGTAAAAAATCTTTTTATCACAAAAAACGCGCGGGATGCTCCCGCGCGTTTTTTACGTTAGAACGGATTGTATTTTCACTTTATATTTGCTATACTTATATTGCGGGGTAGAGAAGCCTGGTATCTCGCAAGGCCCATAACCTTGAGATCACTGGTTCAAATCCAGTCCCCGCAATAGATTTCATACCGCCCCCGTGGGCGGTTTTTTATTAACACCATCGAGATGCCACGGGTTTCAGACCGGAGCGTTTCATTTTATACGCGGGAAAAGAAAAGGGGTTGCCTTTTTGTATTGTACATATTCCTGACCGAAATCTTGCTCCAAGCGCGGTTCTTCGTATTTTTTTACGTAATGCGTCATGTACAAAATAAAAATCGCCGGTACGCACAGTGCGCCGTACGAGTTTAGAAGCAGTGCCAAACCCGTGTAAAAAGCAAACGTTCCCAAAAGCATGGGATTTCGGGACAGTCGGTACGGGCCGTCTGTCAACAGTTTTTTTGTCCGTTCTCCCAGAGGCACATTAAAAACGTCTGCGGGGCAGCCTTTGCCGTATTTTCTCATATAAATATTGGTCCAAATCATAAAAGCAATCCCAAAGAGGACAAACAGCCAGCCCAACCCATCCGCCAAGACGCTGTTTATCGGCAAGGGCAGCCCCAAAGAAACCAGATAAAGCAAACTGGGCAGAAGGATTAAAAATACGGCAATGCCAACGGTATATCCGAATAGGTTTTTCATTTTGACTTCCTCCGTGGCGAGTGAGGAGCGTTTTTCTTTTTATTATAGTACACTTGCTTTATCAACTGAACAGGGAGCTCATTCATTTTCTCCTTTAATTTTATGTACAATTTAAAAAAACAGGGTTTCTCCGTCGGCCGGGATCAGCAGATTGGGCAGATGCAGCGTGCGGAGATCTTCCCGCGTAACCGTTAAATGGCTGACAGTATCCATATGGCTGGCGATAATTTGCGCTTTTGGCGCATAGGCGCAAACCGCTTTTACGTCTTCCTGAACCATAATCAGCCGTTCCCCATTGGTAATACGCGCACCGCAGGCATTGATAATGATGACTTGCGGTTTGTATGCGTCAATGGTTTTTTGCACTTCTTCGCACCAGATGCTGTCCCCGACTAAATATAAAGTTTCCTCTCCGGCCGCCGTAAACACCGTGCCCATGGCGTCATAAGGCAGGCCGTAGGCCTCGCAGGCCGCTTTAACGGTTTCGCGCCGTCCGTGCTGAGTCGGCGTTTTATGCAGTGTAACGCCTTCAAAATCCGTGCCGCTTTCCGCCAGCGTGTACACCTGTGTAAAGCCCAGTTCTTCTATTATTTTTTTGTCCGTCTCGGATTGGACGAAAAATGGAACATTCTTTGCCAGCGCGTCTGCGGCGTATTGGTCCCAGTGGTCAGGGTGAAAATGGGTCAAAATTACGGCATCGGCTTGGGCAATTTCCGGCACGGGAAGCGGCAGTTCGGTGCGTGGCTGGCGTACCTGCGGATTATAAGCCATTTCAAAGCCGGGCATATACTCTTTGGGCCCTAACCACGGGTCAATTAAAAATTTTCTATTTTTGTAGACAATGTGTAGTGTGGCATTTCGGATTTGTGTTATTTTCATAATTGTTTCTCCTGTATAACATATTGTAGATATAAATTATTTTTTTAACAAGAATTTACTAATTTGTATAATACTTACTTTTTTGTATAATAATATCCATAAAGTAATTTGGTAGATATATGGCTAAACGAAAACAAAAAGAATATCAATGTCCGCTGGAAGCCGCCATGGAAATTATAGGTGGTAAATATAAAGGAGTGATTGTTGGACATTTGATTAATAAAACCTTAAGATACAGCGAATTGCAGCGGTTAATTTCCCACGCTACGCCCAAAATGCTTATACAGCAGCTGAAGGAATTGGAGACGGATGGAGTCATCAAAAGGAAGCTGTATCCTGTCGTACCGCCTAAAACGGAATACTCTCTCACGGAAAGGGGGAAAAGTCTGGTCCCGGCCGTCATTGAACTAAATAAATGGGGTATGAAATATTTGAAAGAGGAAAATATTCCCTGCGCTTATAAAGGAGACATATAAAAGCGCAATTTTTGAGGCGGCATATCCGAAAATATTTTCCGTAAGAGACGGTCGGCTTTTTTGTCCGTAATATAATTGCGCCGAATGCGGGGCACGGCTGCATTTATTTCCTCTTTTAAATTTATGTACAATTTAAAAAACAAAAGGGTTTGGCCGAAAAAGGCCAAAAAGAAGGTGAAGCAGATGAAAACGATTGTATTTGTAGGGAATCATAAACATTTTTCCGGCCTGCGTCTGGGAAGCCGTCTGGCCCGCGTGCTGAATGAAAAGGGCCGGCAAACCGTCTTGGCCGGCGTAAAAGGCAAACTGCCTAAAAACACGGATTTGAAGACGCTGGAATTTTCCGCTTCGGCCAAAGCCAAAAGTATGGCTGAGGCATTTAAGAAAGAAGGAGCGGAGCGCGTAATATCGCTGGCTTCTTTGGCGGCTTGCGAAGCGGCTGACTTGGCCAGTTTGCCTTATATTTATTGCGAACCTGAAAATTTCAAGGAAGAAAAAACCGTCAAAAATAAAAAGACTTTGCTCAAAAAAGCCGAAAAAGTGGTGGTTATCGGCAAAGGGGACAAACCGCTGGACAAAAAACTCTACGGTCCCCGCGCCGTGCGCACGGCCAATCCCGCCGTGTGGGTAGAGCATTACAATACGGACAAGCCCGCCTGCTTCAAAAAAGAAAATAATATCGTATCTGCCGGAAAGTTGGCAAAAAACGGAGGCTTTGACGTGTTGTTAAAAACATGGGCGCGCTTGGCGCCGGCGCATACCACATGGCATTTGACGATCGTGGGCGATGGACTGAATAAAGCTGCATTGAAGAAATTTATTGAAAAAAATCATCTTTCCGGCAGTACGGAAATTGTTTCCGCGGACAGTGATTTGTACAGCTTGCTGCGCAATGCGGATATTTACGTCAGTCCCGCGCGGGCGGCCGAAGGGTTGGATGAACTCTTGGACGCCATGGCCAGTAAATTGCCCGTAGTAGCCACGGACGTGGAAGGCGCCGATGAGCTGGTGGCCAATGCCGTTAGCGGGCTACTAGTGAATGCTGGAGAGGAAGAGCCGTTGACCGTGGCGCTGGACGAATTAATGGTCAACTGGGGCAAGCGCGTAGGGATGGCCATAGAAGCCAGCCGCATGAAAGAACGCTTCCCGTTTGAGGCTTTTGCCGCTCTGTTTGACGAAGAATAATCCTGCATGTATTTTGACGACGATAAGACGCGGCTGTCCCTGAAAGCCCTGCAGATGCTTCCGCAAATGTACGGGCGGGATTGCCGCGTCGTCCGTTGGTCTTTTGCTTATCGCCGCGTGCGCAACCGAATTTGGTGGCATTGGCGGCGGCGCATGTTGTCTTGCCTGAAGAAAGGCCCGCCCAAGGACGCCCGCCTGCATGTATTCTGGCATTTGCGCGGAGGACTGGGGGATTGCGCGGCGGCGCGGCTGGCGGTGTTGTCTCTGCGCGAAAAACTGCCTGAAGCCGTCTTTTACTTTCATACGGATTCTCCTCATGCCGCATCGGCTTTGTTTCTGCCGGATGAAAAAAATGTGTTTTTGCCTGCCGGAGAGCCTTTGTGGTACAAATACGATGTGGCGTTTGAAACCTGCCAGTCTTTCAAAACGGTCCATGTAAACCGCACCCGCGTCCAAAAATACGCGCCGCAATTGCTTCCCTTGTTGGAAGTGATGAACCAAAGACAACAAAAATTTGCTTTTTTTCTGTCTGATAATTATTTGCTGGAAGATTTGCTGGGTCTTTTCGCGGTGGAACATAAACTGCCGCGCGCGGCTTTATTGTCTTATTTAAGCGGTTTGGATTTTGATCCGCTGGCGGCGCCTGCTTTGCCCGACGAATTGACGGATACGGCGCGTCTTGAGCGTTTCGGACTGCAAGGCAAAAAATATGTAACTTTTCACGATGGCATAGACGCCACGTTTTCTTTGCACGGACGGCGTCCGTTAAAGTGCTGGCCGGAACAAAATTGGCGGCAATTCGCCCAGATGTTTCAGGAAAAATATCCGGATATTCTTTTGGTGCAGCTGGGAGGTGCAAACAGCCCCGCGTACGATTTTGCCGACGTAAATTTGGTGGGCCGGACACAGGTGTGTGATTTGCCGGCTTTGTTGCAGGGAGCGCTTTTGCATATAGACGGAGAAAGCGGGCTTGTGCAGTTGGCGCGATTCTTGCGCACGCAAAGTGTTGTTTTGTTCGGCCCGACGGATAAAGATTTTTTTGGTCTTTCCAAAAATATCAATCTCAAGGAAAACCCTTGCGGCAGCTGCATGTGGCTGTTGGGAACTTCGTGGCATGTACAATGTGCTTTGAATTATACAAGCTGCCGCAATATGGAAAGTCTGTCCGTGTCCAAAGTGTTTGAAGCCGTGTCGGCGGCATTGGATAAAAAACTAAAATAGTTTCTTGGCAATGCGGGCGATTTCCGTAGATTTAAGAAACAGTTGTAAATCACGGCTCTTATAAGAGATAAGCAATAAAGCCGTTACATACACCGAACCGCCGAAAAGCAAATTCAGAAAATAGTCGTTTTCTCCCATAAATACACGCACGGCCGCCGCCGGTAAGAGTGCAATAATATTGATAGCCAGCAGACGCAAAAGCTCCCAAAAAGAACGGAAATAATTGACGAAGGGGAAGTAACGCTTGAACAGAAAAGCGTTAACGGTGAAACTTACGACAAAGCCGCCCAATACGATATACGGATACGCGTAAGCGCCCAAAAACGGCAGCAGCGTCCACCCTGCCGTCAGTGTCAGAGCCGACGCCAGCATATACGGAAAGGCTTCTTTGACTTTCAGCCAAGCTACGACGGTATTTCCTTGCAGATTGGACGGAACGATAAAAATGACCGTAAAAATCAGCGGTCGCAAAAAGCGGGCCGTATCTGCCGCCGCCTGTGCCGTGAATTGACCGCGCTGAAAGAAAAGGCCGATGATATCTGTGGCAAAATAAGCAGAAAATACGGCCAGCGGCGTCAAAATAAACAACAGCATATGGTTGGTGGAAAGAAAATTTTTGTTAAATACATTGATTTGTCCCCGCGCGGCGTTTTCCGTCAGCTCGATTTTAGATACGTTTGTTACGCGGTTTGTAATAATTTCAGAAGGAGAATCCGTCAGCTGCCGGCAATAGTTCAGTGCGCTCACCACACCCGCGCCCATGCCGCTTAACAAATACAGAGGAAGCAAATTGTTGACAATGTCCAGCGCCGCCAGCGTTTGTCCCGTCAGCATATTTTGGCACGCCGCCGGCCGCATGACATATGGGCGGGGGGTAAAATCCCAGTGCAGTTTTACTTTTAAGAGCCATATCAGCATTAGAATTTGTAAAACATTTGCCGCCAAAAAGCCATATATCATGCTGATAATGCCCAATTGTTTTCCCCAAAGCAACAGGCAGGCAAGCGGGCAGACGGCATTTAGCGGAGCAAGTATCGCCACGGAGAAAAATTTGTACATTTCCGCGACGGACGTCAGGTAATATACCATCAGATTGGTGGCAAACAGGAAAAACGCAGCTCCCAACAAGATTTGGTCGTTTTTTAGCAGAACAATATCAAAACGGGAGATAAAGCCGATGAGCTCCGCCGGAAACGTCAGACCCAGCACACATAAAGCCAACGCCAGCAAAAGATAAAAGTAAAATCCAAGCGTTAAAAAACGGCGGCTTTGAGGGGGATTGTTTTCTGCCAGAAACATGGCTTCGGGAATTAAAATGGTGTTGTTCAGCCTTTGCATAAACGTTACGCCGAAGCCGATGATCATGATGAGATAAAAATAGATGTCCGTATCCGCACCCGCGCCGAAATATAAGGCGATCAGCACGCTGTTGAGAAAAGACGTCAGTTTCCAAAATGCCGTTGCGCCTACCGCCAAAGCCGCGCCGGTTTTATATGAAGTGGTCTTAAAAAGGGAAAACATATATGATATTATAATAATTTGAGAGAGGATATAACATGACCACCCAATTTGAACCTGTTATCGGACTTGAAATACATGTACAGCTGGCCAGCAAAACAAAAATGTTCTGCACTTGTCCCAACGGTATGGACGAAAGCGCCGGCCCCAATACGGAAATTTGTCCCCGCTGCAGCGGCCAACCCGGCACGCTGCCGGTCATTAACGAAGGAGCCGTGCGTTTGGCCGTCCGTGCCGGCTTGGCGCTGGGCTGCCGGACCAACGAAGTATCGTCTTTTGAGCGGAAACATTATTTTTATCCGGACTTGCCGAAAGGATATCAAGTTACCCAAAACACCCACCCCATTAACGGCAGGGGAGAAATAGAAATTACTTTTGGTCCAAAAGACAAACTGCAAAAAAAGAAGATTGGCATTCATCACGCCCATTTGGAAGAAGATGCGGCGAAATCTTCCCATTTTTCCGATTATTCTTTGGTGGATTTTAACCGTTCCGGTTGTCCGCTGTTGGAAATTGTGTCCATGCCGGATTTGCGCAGCGCTGATGAAGCTTATGCGTATTTAACGGAAATCAAAAGGCTGATGCAGTGGGTGGACGCATCCAACTGTGATATGGAAAAGGGAGAACTTCGCGTAGACGTAAACGTGTCTTTGCGTCCTGTCGGACAGGAAACCTTCGGCACGCGTACGGAGATTAAGAATTTGAACTCATTTAAGGCCGTTAAGGATGCTATTAATTATGAAATTGCGCGTCAAACGGATATCTTAAACCATGGCGGCAAAATCATTCAGCAGACTTTGCTGTGGGATAAAGAAAACAACTACACCAAACCCATGCGTTCCAAAGAGGACGCCTTGGATTACCGCTATTTTCCAGAGCCGGATTTGCCTCCTTTGATTTTGCGGCAGGAACGGTTGGAACAAATCAAACGGGAAATGCCCCAGCTTCCGGCCGCCAAAGAAGCTAAGTTTATGTCCGTGGGACTTTCGGCATATGATGCGGGTGTGCTGACCATGACGCGTCATACGGCGGAATTTTTTGAAGCCGTGCTGGCTTGCGGCGTGCCGGCCAAGGCGGCGGCCAATTGGATTACCACCGATTTAATGGGGCTTTTGCACGCAGATAAAAAAGAGATAGAACAAAGTCCCGTCAGCGCCGCCCATTTGGCGGAGTTGATTAAGTTGGTGGAAAACGGCGCTATTTCTCGCAATCAGGCCAAGACCGTATTTGAACAAATGTATAAAACAGGCCAACAGGCCGGTGCTTTGGTGCAGCAGTTGGGACTGTCTCAAGTAAGCGATGAGAAACAGCTGTTTGCATGGGCCAACGAAGCCATCAGCGAAAATCCAAAGGCCGTTGCGGATTTCAAAAAAGGCAATCGCGCCGCGGTGGGTGCGCTGGTGGGTGCTGTCATGAAGAAAAGCAAAGGAAAGGCCAATCCGCGCCGAATGAATGAAATATTGACGGAACTGCTTAGCAAATAACATGCTGGCAGCTTATGATTACGCCCGCCCGATCAGTAAGACTTCGGGCGGCGTTTTTATAAAAGGCGCGGCCGTTTTGTTTGCGGGGCATTGACGGCAAGCGAAATAAAATCTTATAAATAAGATAAGCACATAAATGTGGCGGCGGGAGTTTTCCACGTTGCGCCTCGGTTGACCGCAGGCCAAAAAGTCTGCTATGATTTATGTGTAGAAACAAATACACGTAATACGGAGACATATACATGAAGAACTTGTTGAAAGTAACGCTCGTTCTGGCTTTGGCCGCCGGTTTGACCGCTTGTAAAAAGAACGTCAAAGAGGACGCCAATGCCGATGTGATGGCTGCTCCCTCCACGGAAATGGTGTTGGAAGAGACCGTGGTGGAAGAAGTGGAACCTGTCCAAGCTGCTTTGGGAGTGGTTCATTTTGCGTTGGACAAATACAATTTGTCTGATGAAGCCCGCAAGGTAGTGGAAGCCAATGCCAAATCCATTAAAGCTCAAGCGGCAGGCGCCGATTACAATGTAGTCATTGAAGGGAATTGCGATTCCCGCGGCACCATTGCTTACAATATCGCTTTGGGCGAGAAAAGAGCCAATGAAGTAAAAGCTTATTATGTGCGTCTGGGTATTCCGGCCGCCAACATCAGCACCGTATCTTACGGCAAAGAAAAGCCGGTTTGCTATGAAAATACGCAATCCTGCTGGGCGAAAAACCGCCGCGCCGATACGATTCTGACCGTGAACTAATTGTTTTGCAGGGAGGCCCGAACCGTTATGAACAACAAAATGAAAATCTTGTGTTTAGGCGGTTTGGGCCTTTTGTTGTCCGGCTGCCTTGCCAGCGAGCGCGATATGGGGACGTTGAAATTGCAGCTTAAAGAATTAAACGAGACCATTGCGCTTATGCAAAGCAACCAAGCCGAATTGGCCAGCAAGATGGAAGAATTAAATCAAAATCTGGCCGTTTCCAATGAAAACCTGTCGCAGCTGGACGGACAGCTGTTTAATCTTTCCTCAAAATTAGACGATATTAACGCCGTCGTTACCGGAGGGCAGGGTGCTTCCGGCGCCGGCTCCGTCATGCTGCCTTCAGACGTGTTTAACGAAGCCAAGAACCATTTGTCCAAACAATCTTACGATTCGGCGGTTACCGGCTTTAAGCTCTATATAGCAAAATATCCGGAAGGAGAAAATATACAACAGGCCTATATTTATTTGGGTGATGCCTATAGCGCCATGGGGCAGGCCCGTCCGGCCGCTATAGCCTATGCCACCGTTTTGCAAAAATTTCCGGAAAGCAAAGTAATACCCACCGCCCGCTTAAAATACGCGCGCAGCATTATTCCGCTGGGTAAAACGCAAGAAGCCAAACGCTATTTTTCCTCTATTGTACAGGACTTTGGAAACAGTCCCGAAGCCCGTTTGGCAAAAGAAGAATTGGCGAACTTAAAATAAACCATGACGAACTTTCATAAATTTCTGCTTGCGGTGATTGCGCCGTGGCTGTTGGCTGCGGCGGTTTGCGCCGCGCCTAAAACCGATGTGTATATCGGTATTACGTCGGCCGGAGCCAAGCGGTTGCCGGTTATCGCCATGCCGGCTTTTACGGCCAAAGAAAATATTGCTTCCGAGGCCGCTCAAGTACATGATACGTTGCGTGCCGATATTTTATACGGAAGATATTTTGACGTTTCCGAAGAAGGCCCCGCTTTTGACGCCCAAGACTTAAAAGCCACGCTGTCCGGATGGGGCAAACAGCGTGCGGCGTATTTGATCGGCGGGGATGTTTCTTATGAAGAACCGCACTATACCATTAAACTTTATGTATATGATGTAAGCACGCAGGCCCCCGTATTTGCCAAAGCGTTCAAAGGCAATCAGTCCAGTCTTCGGCGTTTGGCGCATATAGCGGCCGACCAAATCATTCAAACCCTTACGGGGCGGCGCGGTATTGCCGATACAAAAATCGCTTTTGCCAATAATTCCACGGGACATAAAGAGATTTATGTGGTGGACTATGACGGGCAAAACATGAAAAAATTGACCAATGATAAAAGTATTGCACTGCTGCCGCGCTGGAGCAAAGACGGCCGTATTTACTATACTACGTACCGGTATAAAAATCCCGATATTTTTGCCATTGACTTGAAAGCGGGCAAGATCGCGCCTATTATTATTCGCGGCGGTTTATCGCTCATAGGGGGGGTGTCCCCCGATGGGAAAGCTTTGGTATTTACCAGTTCCAAAGGTCCCAATCCGAGTATTTATATTTACAATTTAGAAACGGGGGAAAAAACGCAGCTGACCAACCGCCGGTCTGTGGACGGATCGCCGTCTTATTCGCCGGACGGGAAATACATTACCTTTGTTTCCAACCGTGCTGGCAATCCGCAAATTTACGTCATGGAGCTGGCCACGGGGCAGACGCGTCCGCTTACGCGTACATTTAACTGGTCCGACAGTCCGCAGTGGTCTCCTACAGGAGAGTGGATTGTGTTCGCCGGACGGGAATCGCCGTATCATCCCTTTGATATTTTCTTGGTGGATCTGACGGGGACGCAATTGCGCCGTCTAACTACGGACGCCGGATCCAATGAAGATCCCACGTGGTCTCCGGACGGCCGTTTTATTGCGTTTACCAGCAACCGCGCTGGAGGCAAACGCAAGCTTTATGTAATGGATTCCGACGGCAGTGCGCCGCATTTAGTGGCGGATCTGCCCGGGGAAACGTTTACCCCGCATTGGTCTTTTTAATGGATTTTCAGAGGTTCATGCGGAGCAGCAATGCTGCTCCGCATTTTTTAACGGCAGTTACGGTTGACTGCGCTGAAAACTTGCCCAACATTTATGAAAATTGTCGCCGGAAATCTCCACTTTATAAATAAAAAAAGGAAGCCTCGCAAAGCCGCGCGGACTTGATGAGAGATATGGACCTTTGTGATATGCTTATCGTCCCGTTGCTCTCTTGCCTTGATGGCTATACTCGTGTTGTGGCTGTTATGTCGTTGCCGTTTGCTGGTTGAAAACCGCCCCAGCCTTGACTCGTTTTTTTTTTTTGATACCCTATACATGGCGAAAAATCAAACGCCACTGAGACGTATTTTTGAACAATTAAACGCTATGATAGGAAGAAAAATGCGAAAAGGTTTTACTTTGATTGAATTGTTGGTGGTTGTTTTAATCATTGGTATTTTATCAGCCATTGCCTTGCCACAATATCAAGCAGCCGTTCTGAAATCCCGTTATATGCAGGCTGTAACGTTGGCTACCGCCATACGCCGTGCACAGGATATATATTATATGGCAAACGGCGTCTATGCCACGGATATTACTTTACTGGATATAGACTTGGCGGGATGTGAAGTGGATGAAACAAAAAGGGGCTGTGTCGCTGAGAGGTATTATTGTCTGGCAGCTACGTCTACAAGCTCCGGAGACGTGCGCGGCGTCGCCAATTGCCAGCTGTTAGGGACGCCTTATCTGGCCTACAGTGCTTCTCCTACATTGCCTGTACCGATATGCATGGCCGATGAAAACAGCAAAACGGCCCAGCAAGTCTGTCTAAGCATGGGCGGTACGTACCAAAGCAATAATGACGGACACAATAACTATTATTTCTATTAATAATCAGCGGATTTTCATGACCAGCGTACCGGCGACCATATCATGCAGCGCGCGTTTGTGTCGGGTCCATCCGGCCATCATAAACCCAACATAAAACGTCATGTAAGAAAGAATTTTGGCAAAGGTGCGTCCCGTCGCCCGCGCAAAAGTCAGCCTTTGGCCGTAGGCGTCCGTTACGCGAAGCCCGAAAAGCTGCTTTCCCCATGTGGCTTGCTTGGAGGAGCTTTCAAGAAAAGCAAAGTAAAGCCAAAAAACGGCCAGACTGAAAATTTGCAGAAACAGCGCTATACCCCAACATAAGAACAACGCAGATGCCATCTCCGTGGAAATGGTTTGCGTATAGTTGTATTCATCTGCATACGGCAGCAGCTTAAACGTACAATATCCCGTAAACGGTATACTGACGATAGATATGGGAATAGAAATGATAATGGCGTCTACTATAAATGCGGCGGCGCGTATCCAAAAACCTCCGAAAGAGGCGTGTTCGGCCGATACGCTGACGGTTTTCTGCTCTATGCTGGCGACGGGTTCATTCATTTTTTATGCTCCTTTGGCTTTTTATAGCATCGGCGGCAACGGGCTTGGTAAGCGTCCGTAGTGCCTACGACGATGCGTTTGGTGTCTTTTGTCATGCGCTGGGTAAAGCTGGCCGGATTGCCGCATTTGGTACATACGGCAAGATTTTTGGTAACATATTCGGCTTTGGCCAGCAGAGCGGCGGTAACCTCAAAAGGCACGGCGCGGTAATCGGTATCCAAACCGGCTACAATCACGCGTTTGCCCGCATTGGCCAATTTTTCGCAGACGCTTACAATTTCTTTGTCAAAAAAATTGATTTCATCTATGGCTACCACTTGCGTGTCTTTTTCCACCAAGGACAAAATTTCCGAGGAATGTTTTACGCAAAGCGCATCCACTTTATTTTGGTTGTGGCTGATAATGCTGCCTAAGCCGTAACGGGTATCCAGTTTGGAATTGAACAGTTGTACTTTTTGCTTGGCGATAAGCGCGGTGCGCACGCGGCGGATGAGTTCTTCGGTTTTCCCGGAGAACATACATCCGCAGATTACTTCTATCCAGCCTTGTTTTTTGAACATCAGGTTCGGGGTCATAATTTCGGCGCTCCTAAAAATTACATGTCTCTTAAATCATTGGCGCTGCGCCAAGGGTACCAATATTGGTCTTCTTCACGCTGCTGCGCTTGGCGGCCCATATTGCCGCAAAGGATATTGATGCGAAACGCAAAAGATAAATTGTCGTTTCGGTCCCGCACGGTAATTTCGGCGATGGCGTCATGAAAACGTTTGGAAAAGCGGGCCAGTTTATTAAAGGAAGTGAAATGCCCTCCTTGCAGTTGGAAATCCGCGCCCAAGTCCAGCTTCCATGACGCGTCCGGCAGGCGCAAACCAAAATAAGTGGTAAACGTATAGCGGTTGGAATAGGTCTGATATAGGGAATACGGGTCTTGATAGGTGTCGTAATTGGTCATGCCTAATCCCAGCAACTGGCCTTTGATGATGAAATTGGTTTGTGCAATGAAAGCTTGGTTTTTTTCAATTAAATCATATAGATTTTGCACAAACAAGTTAATATGCCCGCTGGGGGAATTGTATCCCGCTTCCAGCAAAATAGGGTCTATGCGATGTTTTAAGTGGTCCCATGAGTTTTCCACACCGTCGTGATTGGTCAAACTAAATCCGGTGCTTATACGTACGTAAGTGTTAAAAGAGGGGCGGAAATAGTCCTCAATATAAATACGGTTTCTCTCTTCGCCGCGGTCCGCGGAGACAGTGTCGGAGCTTAATGTGCCGGTGGAGAGACGTTTGGTGTATTGATACCCGAAATCTATCGTGCCCAGAGGCGTATCTGTTTGTAAATTCACGTCCGTGCCAATGCGGCCCACCCAAGCGGTTTTATCATTGTAATCATTGTCGTCAATACTGACGTGCTGGTCATAAAAAACGCTGGGCAGCAACGTTAGGCCGCGGCCCAAACGAATGGATTTTTCCGTGGTCCAGCGTGCGCTGCCTTGTTTTTTCCAATCTTCTTCCATTAAGGAAGTATTGTTAAAGTCCACCTCCATGCGGTGCGTCAGCCCCAGCACGGGGTCCTGAAACGGCATTAACATGTATTCCAATTGCGGCAAGTTGCGCTGTTTGGCTATAAATTCGCCGCGCTGCCAGTAAAAAATATCCTGCTGCACATAGCTCAAACGCAGTGTGGAACGGCGGCTTTGACGAGAAAGCGAAAAGTTTGTTTCCTGATCCGGAGTAAAAATGTACGGATTTCCGCGGAAGAACGAGTCATTGAAGTAAGGGTCTGATACCATGCGGAATTGGGTTTGGAATTGATACAAAGCTCCTGTGGAATTATTAAAATGGTCGGAACTGTCATACATTTCCCACCAATATCCACCCCTTATGCCCCAGCGCTTAGTATCCTGCAGTTGGAACGGATGCCCGTCTATGGTATATTCTTCGTCTTTGTCGGCGTGGTCATTAATGTAATAGGCTTCCGCCGAACCTCTGAGTGTTTCCGTTTCCACGGCCATGAGTTCCAAACCCATGCCCACGCCGGACTGCGTATAAAAGTCTAAATTTACTTTTGGACGGAAACCCCAGATTTCATTAAACACCGTTGACGTCAACACGCCAAAACCCGTATCGTTGCTTTGGGTAAAATCTATATAGGTCGTCCACGGTTTTTTGCTTTGCAGGGAGCGCCAATATACGGGCAGCCACAGGAACGGGATGCCGTCCAGTTTGAATACGGCGTTTGTGCCAAATAAACGTTTTGCAGGGGAAACGCGCAGACTGCCTAGGCGAATGGTGTAATGAGGGACCGGACGATCGCAGCAAGTCAGCTCCGCCCCCTGCAGACGCTGTGTCCCGTCTTGGGAAGAAATTTTCTCCGCCGATATAACACGCAAAGGAGGATAGGCCGTAGAGGTGTTTTCCGCGTAAAAGTCTTTGGTTTCATAATTGACGGAAAGATTGTTCCCGCGGAGAGTGCCGCCCTCTCCTTTTACCGTCATGGCTCCGGAGGATGAAACGGTGGTATTTATTTGATCCAGCGTCAGGTCCTCTCCGTTGGCGGTTCTGGTTTGGCCGTCCTGTGTATATTGTATAATGGAAACATTTCCTTTCAGATTGACTTTTTTAGCCGCCGGATCGGCGGAAGCTTCATTGGAGGAAAAATATACGTATCCTTCTGCCGTGTCCGGTTTTGGCAACGTATTATCCGCTCCAAAGACGGGAGCGGTAAAAAAGGCGCACAATAAGGGCAGAAAAAAGCGTTTCATCATTTTTTCAATTCTTGGTAAATGGCGTACATGGCGGCGCCTACGCCGCCCATATTTGGATCTTGGGAAACCAAGAGTTTCATGTTTTTGAAAGGGGTTTGTATTTTTTGGCGGTTCAGTACGTTTTGGGTTTCGGAGAGGAAATATTTGGCCGCGCCGGATACTCCTCCCGTTAATACAACGGTATCCACATCCAATGCCAGCACGGCATTGGCTATACCCGTTCCCAAGAAAAACCCCGTGTCTTGCCATATTTTTAAGGCAACAGGGCAGCCTTGCTCCGCCGCGCGGGAAACAAGTTCAATCTTAAAATTTTGCTCTTGCTGCACCATTTCGGCCAAAGTGGAATGAGGCTGGCGGCGTATGCTTTCCATTACGCGGCGGCGTATGCCAATGGTCCCCACAAATGCTTCCAAACATCCTCGTTCGCCGCAGCCGCATAGAGGGGCGGAGGGGGAACAGTCTATCTTTGTATGGCCGATTTCGCCGGCCGTGCCGTTTGAACCTTGATAAAGTTCTTTGCCTAAAATCAGCCCGCCGCCCACGCCGGTTCCCAAGGTAACAACCAGTACGTTGTCGCCTTGGCGTTTAAGCAGACTTTCGTATATGCCCCATGTGGCCAAAGTGGCGTCATTGGCTACATAAGGACGTATGGCGGTGTATTTCTGCAGAATATCGGCCAAAGGCCAATGATCTATGTTTTGGAAAGGCAAATTCGGGTTATAGCGCAAAATGCCTCGCTGATTGTCCACATCTCCCGGGGCACCCACGCCTACGGCAATAGGTTGGCCGGAAAATTGCGTTTTTATTTGATTGATAAAAGAGGCTATTTGGCGCAAAAAACCGTCAGCTCCGATGGAAGGCAGTGTTTCCATTTTTTCTTTGCGCAGTATTTCGCCGTGTTCGTTCATGACGTAAAATTTGACGAATGTTCCGCCTATGTCTACACCTATGCCGATCATATTTGCGGCTCCTTGTTTTTGGGATGCGCATGCTGGTATACGTCTTTGAGCTGATCCAATGACACATGCGTGTATACTTGGGTGGTAGACAAATTTTTATGGCCCAGCATTTCCTGCAAACTTCTCAAATCACAGCCGTTATTTAACAAATGGGTGGCAAAAGAGTGGCGCAAACTGTGGGGGCTGACTCGGCGCGCCAAGCCGGATTGTATGGCTAAATTTTTGAAGATAAAAGCCAAACCGTCGCCTGTAAGCGGTTTGCCGTTTTTATTTAAAAACAATGCGTCCTGCGGCTGAGGGTTGGGACGGGTGGACAAATAGTCTTGCAGCGCTTTCAGTGCTTCATCCGTAACGGGGATAAAACGTTCTTTGTTCCCTTTGCCCAGCACTTTGACTACCCCGTTGAAAAAATCCATGTCTGCTATTCTAAGGCCCGTTACTTCGCTGCGCCGCAAACCGCTGGAATAAATCAGTTCAAACAAAGCGCGGTTGCGCGCGGCAAGGGGGCCTTTTTGGCAGGCGGTATCCAAAAGCCGTCTAACTTCGTCCAATGTTAAGAATCTGGGCAGCCTCTTTTCTTTTTTGGGTGCGGGCAGCAGTTTGAACGGATTTTGCGTTAATGTCCCTTGTTCCAGCAGGTAATGCGTAAAACTTCGCAGTGCGGCTATTTTGCGCAACAGCGTATTGCGTGCCAGTTGTTTATTGGTCAACGAGGCTAAAAAAGAACGGAGAAAAGCGGGGGAAAAAGCCGTCTCGGTGTCTGCATGCCGCCGTTGGCAGAAATCGGCAAATTCTTCCAAATCGGCGCCGTATCCCTGCAGTGTATGGGCTGAAAAGTTTTTACTCCGCAGGTGCAGCAAAAATCGTTCCGCCAGCTCTTTCACTTTTGCCTCCTGTTAAGCTTTTTGTTCGTGTGCGGCTTTAATTTGGGCAATTTCTTCTTCGGATATATTCACAATGTTGCGGCAGGCGGGATAGCCGGAACAGCCTAAAAAATACCCGCGTTTGGAACTTCGCAACACCATTTTCTTGCCACATTTTTCGCATATGTGATCCGTCACCATGGGCCCCGCTTTACGTCCTTGGGCGTCTAACGAATAGGTGTTTTTGCATTTAGGGTAGGCCGAACACGCCAGAAATTTGCCTCTGCGGCTGGTGCGTATGACCATAGGCGCACCGCATTTGTCGCAGATTTCATTTGTTTTTTCGGGCATGATTTTTGCCCCTTCTTTGTCCAGATTGATTTTGCCTTTGCATTCGGGGGCGTCGGTGCAGACCAGATATTGCCCAAAACGGCTGGTTTTGAGCAGCATGGGTTTACCGCACAGCGGACATTTTTCGTCCGTTTGTTTGGCCTGAGGGCGTTGCATGCCTTTGTCCGCTTCTTCCAATTCTTTTTGGAAAGGACCATAAAAAGCATTCAGCAAATCCACCCACTTCTGATTGCCTTCCGCCACTTCGTCCAGTTTTTCTTCCACTCCAGCCGTATAGGACAAATCCATGATTTCTTTGAAGAAATCTTTTAAGCTTTCCGTTACGGTTATTCCCAACTCCGTAGCCACCAGTTTGTTGCTTTTTGGCTGACGGGCGATATATTTTCTGTCCAAGATGGTTTTAATGGTGGGAGCATAGGTGGACGGGCGCCCAATGCCGTGTTTTTCAAGCGTCTTGATGAGGCTGGCTTCATTATAATACGGCGGCGGTGTGGTCTGGTGATCTTTGGTTGTTATTTCTTTAAGCGTCAGAACATCCCCCTCCGCCAAATCCGGCAGCAGGGCGGAGTCTTCGTTTTCGGTTTCTTCTTCGTCTTTATATACGGACAAGTATCCTTGGAATTTTACCGTCCGTCCTCCCGCCCGCAATACGCAGCCGTCTTCAGTTCCGGCGTGAATATCCACCGTAACGGTATTGAATACGGCGTCCGCCATTTGACTGGCCACGAAACGAAGCCAAATCAATTCATACAGTTTATATTGGTCCGCCGTCAGATATTGTTTGATGCTTTGCGGCGTGCGGCGCACGTCCGTGGGATGTATGGATTCATGGGCTTCCTGTGCGCCTTTTACCTTGCTTTTGTAGACGGGGGGGTGTGCCGGCACATAAGCGGCGCCGTATTTTTCTTCAATAAACTTATGGGTCTGGTCCTGCAACAGTTTAGAAACGTTAAAGGAGTCCGTTCTCATGTATGTAATCAAACCCACCGTTTGGCCTGCTATTTCAATACCTTCATAAAGGTGTTGGGCCGTCATCATGGTTTTTTGGGAGGGGAATCCTAATTTATTATAGGCGTCCTGCTGCATGGAGCTGGTGATAAACGGCGGTTTCGGTTTTTGTTTAACTTCTTTTTTCTCTATTTTCGCCACGCTGCAAGGGCCTTGGCGCAGCAGCGTAGCGACGGGGGCCAAGGTTTCGGGCTTGTCAAAAATGGTATTTTTTACTTTATAGTCTTCGGCGAACAGATGGTAGGTTTTTGTCTGTTCCACGTTCTTGCCGTTCCATTTCAACAGTCTGGCCCAAAACAAAGGCTGGGCGTTTGGTTTTTCGAACTGGGCTTTTAAGGTCCAGTACGGTTGCTGTTGGAAATCTTTGATTTCTTTGGCACGTTCCGTCAGCAGCCGCACCGCGACGGATTGGACGCGTCCGGCGGAAAGACCGGACGTGATTTTTTTCCACAAAAGAGGGGAAAGTTTATATCCCACAATACGGTCCAGAATACGCCGAGCCTGCTGCGCGTTGACAAGGTTTTCATCTATTTTGCGCGCATGGGCAAAGGATTCTTTAATGGCGGCAGGCGTGATTTCATGAAAATAGATGCGCTGATAACGGTCTTTGGGCAGTTTTAGCAATTCCACCAAATGCCAAGCGATGGCCTCTCCTTCACGGTCAGGGTCGGTAGCCAAATATATTTCCGAAGCGTTTTTGGCTGCCGTTTCCAATTCTTTAATCAGTTTTTTCGCTCTGTCTACCGGTTGATAGGTGGGTTTGAAATCATGTGCGATATCCACCCCCATATCATGGGAGGGCAAATCCCGCACGTGGCCAAAAGAGCTGCGTACCAGATAATCGCTGCCCAAAATCTTACTGATGGTTTTTTGTTTCGTCGGAGATTCTACAATTACAAGTTTTTTGCCTTTTGGGTTGTTGGTTGCCATAAATTATCCTAAAAATTAAAATTTACTTTTTCCGTATAATCCGGCCTCTGAAGTCAACAAACCTTTGACTTCCAGCTCAAAAAGTACGGCTGCCGCCTGCGGCACGGACAGACCTAATTCCTCCACAAGCTGATCTGCGGTAACTTGGCCTGAGCCTATATGCTGCCATACGCGTTTTTGTACGTCCGTCAGTTTTTTTTCTCGTTCGTCTGCCTGTGTTTTGGCGTCCGGCGGCGTTTGCAGCTTAAACAATTCCGGCTCCGGTATATAGTCTATTATATCTTTTACGCAAGTAACAACACCCGCTCCGTCTTGTA
Source organism: uncultured Elusimicrobiales bacterium (assembly GCA_944324685.1). Taxonomy (GTDB): domain Bacteria; phylum Elusimicrobiota; class Elusimicrobia; order Elusimicrobiales; family Elusimicrobiaceae; genus Avelusimicrobium. Next base: position 25,506 of record CALUXG010000049.1, on the reverse strand, counting down.
TGAGCCGGTTGGGGCCGCGGCTTTGCGGGCTGTCTATAGGCCCCGGAACGGCCAGAACATCTTTGCCTTGTTCCAAAGCCAGCTTGGCTGTAATCAAAGCTCCCGATTTTTCTTCTCCTTCCACCACGACTACGATTTCAGACAAGGCGGCTATCAGCCTATTGCGGCGCGGGAAGTGAAAAGCATGGGGAGGTTTATTGAACGGAAGTTCCGATACGATGGCGCCGCCGTGTTTGAGTATGGCGCGCGCCAGATCGCGGTTTTCCGCGGGGTAGCAGCGTCCGATACCCGTACCGATAAAAGCCACAGTGGGTTTTTGTTGGCGTACGGCGGCGGCATGGCACACGCTGTCTATGCCTCTTGCCAAACCGCTTACAATGACCGCACCTGCTTGGGCCAGCCCCTCGGCCAGCGTATTGGCCGCACGGCGTCCGTAAGGGGTAATCTTGCGCGTACCCACCATACCTATGCAGGCTTGATTTTCTTTTGGTAGGGATCCCAGTACATACAAAGCGATAGGCGCTTCTTTAAGTTGGCGCAGACTTTGCGGATACTCGGCATCTTCCGGTACCAGAATGCGTCCGCCGTATTTTTCCGTTTTTTCCAATTCTTCTTTAGGATTAACGGAAAAAGCGTCTTTCAGAAAATGGGCCGCAGTGGCGGGATTCATTTGCGCTTCACGCACCAGCGTGTCGGCATTTTGTTTTAGTATTTCTTCCGCCGAGCCGAAAATATCTATTAATCGGGTCAGCCAATCCGCCCGAAAATATAAAAAGGCGTTTACGCGTATGCGCGCCAAGCGTTCCTGCGTGGAAATACTCATAAATCAGGGACCCCTTTTCTGTCCAGCGGGCGGTATTGCAGTACTTCAATCAGATGGACGTTTTCTATTTGTTCTTTGCCTTCCAAATCCGCAATCGTGCGGGCGGTTTTAAGCACTTTGTCCAAGCTACGTGCACTGAGGCCGAATTTGCGCATGGCGGCTTCTAAAATGGCGTCGGCTCCCTGCGGCAGGGGGCAGAACTCTTTGATTTGTTTTTGTGTCATAAACGCATTGGCCGTGGTGCCGCTGCCCTGAAAGCGGATTTCTTGGCGTTTGCGGGCAGCGATAACGCGCGCACGGATTTGGCTGGAGCTTTCCCCTTCGCTGTTTTTGTTCCAGTCTCCATAAGCAACGGGGTTTAAGTTGACGGTTAAATCTATGCGGTCCAAAAGCGGGCCGGATATTTTGGAGCGATAACGGCTGATTTGCACCGGTGTGCAGGTGCAAGGTTTATGCGGATCTCCCAAATGTCCGCAAGGGCAGGGATTCATTGCCGCCAACAGCGTAAAACGCGCCGGATACGTTACCGTTTCTTTGGCGCGGGAAATGGTTACTTGTCCGTTTTCCAAAGGTTGGCGCAGCACTTCCAGCGTTGCGCGGGAGAATTCCGCAAATTCATCAAGGAACAATACTCCGTTGTGTGCCAAAGACACTTCTCCGGGTTTGGGATTGGTGCCTCCTCCGATAAGGGCCACATCCGATACCGTATGATGGGGGTCTCTGAAGGGTCTTTGGGTTAACAAATGAACAGTTTTGCCGACCAAATTGCATACGGAATAAATTTTGGTGATTTCTAAGGCTTCTTCTTCGGAAAGCGGAGGCAAAATATACGGAAAACGCTTGGCCAGCATGCTTTTGCCTGTCCCCGGCAGGCCAATCATCAGTACATTGTGTCCGCCGGCGGCGGCTATTTCCAAAGCGCGTTTGGCTACGGTTTGGCCTTTTACATCCGAAAAATCCAGCAGTACAGGCGCTTCTTCCTGCGCGGGAGGAATATAGGTTATCTGAACGGCCTCGTCCGCCTTTTTGCCTTCCAGCCAATCTGCCAAATCCCGCAGGGTGCGCGGAGTGATAAAAGGGACGGAGGCAGTGCGTCCTTCCAATAAATTATCCGGCGCGATAACGGCGGTATAGTCTTTTGGCTTAGTAGAAATCAGCATAGGCAGAACGCCGGCACACGGGCGCAGCGTACCGTCCAGTGCCAATTCTCCCAAGAGCAATAAATTTTCTAATTTTTTAACCGCTTGCTCCGACAATGCGCCCGAAGCGGCCAAAATACCCGCCGCAATAGGCAGGTCAAACTGGGTGCCGCTTTTACGAAGTTCGGCGGGGCTGAGATTGACGGTAATACGTTTTAAGGGAAAATCAAAGCCGCTGTTGCGAATGGCGGCAACGACGCGGTCTTTGCTTTCTTTTACTTCCGCATCCGGTAAGCCTACGACGGATAAGGTGGGCATCCCCGAAGAGATGTCCACCTCTACCGTTACTTCAAAACCGTCTATACCCTTAAGGGCGCACGTCCGGACACTGGCTAACATATCAGATAAAGTTCAGTACGATTTCCTGAGGCGTAATATTCATAACCGTGAAGTTGACATTATAGCTGCGAATGATTTTTGCGGTCAATTCTTCTCCGGAGGAAATATTGGCGGATATTTCAAAATAGGCATCGGAATTGGTGTATTTGACAAGGTTGAAATCTTCTATTTCGCGCATTTCCTTAAAAATATCCTGCACTTTTTTCAGCCGTTCAATGCTTTTGACATTTTCCACCACGATGTTAAATTTGTTGGCGGAATTGATGGCCGCATTGATGGGATCAATAAGCTGTTTGGCCGCCGCCTCGCATGCGGCGGAGATGGATTTTTGTGCGGCGATATTTTCCAGCGGATCCAAACCGCTGACTTGGTCGGCCGCTTCTCCCACCACTTGGTAATTGCTGGTGGAGGCCACACGCAAATTGGCTCTGGCGCGGTATGTCTTAAAAGGCGAGGCAATGCCCGGCAAGGCTTGCAACGGGGCGGTGGCAACGTCCGCCATGATGATAAAACGTGCGCCGTCCAAGCGGGCCTGATCAATGACCGGCGTCGGGTTGTCTAAATTATTTTGGCTTAAATTATCTCCGTTGACCAAGGCAAAAGGCTGGTCTTTCAGCGCGCGGTAAATGGCTTGTTTGCAGTCTTGGCTCAGCGAAACGTTTTCTCCTATCATTTCCCGAGAAGCCACTAAAATATTTGTTTTTTTGGCAAAAGCGTCGGCTTCCGTTTCTTTAATAATGTCGCTGATGTCTTTGACCAATACCATGACGCGTACGCGGGTATACCATTGATCCCCTTTGCGGAAAGCTTTTTGTACATATCCGCGGCGGATAAAACCAGCGGATTTGGAAGTGATTTTGTCTTCCACCAGCTGGGCCTGTTCCACCGTAGTGGAAGAGGAGATAAATATCCCCGCCACTTTTTCCACCGCCGCCCGCTGGGCCGCCAGTTCGCCCTCTTTTTTCATTTCGGCTATGTTGTTTTCATCATAAGGTACGAGCGATTCCGCCACCACGTATTCACCTTCCCCTTTCGGGCCGATGTGAATGGAGCGGCATGCCGAAAAAGCAAACAGTCCCACCAAAACGACAAAACATAATTTCTTCATTTATTTCTCCTGCGCGGGTGCATTGGGGCCGAGTTTCTGGCGGGAAATGCGCATAATAACCGTGCAGCCTCCGTCATCTAAATACTCGGTGGATACCAGCTCCATATCGTTTAATATGCCGCTGGCGGAAGTATGTATGGTGGAGCCTTCAGATACGGCGTCTACAATTTGTACATTGCTTTCCAAATTGGCCCCGTAAATCACTTCCGTAGCGCGCTGATAGGCGTGCGCAATGGCCGCTTCGCGCGAAAGAATGCGTCGCTGGGAATCGGACGTGTGTTTGGGGTTGGCCGCGCCAAATCCGCGCACCCACAAATATTCATCGTCTACCAATGTGTCATTGAAAGACGGGGCAATGGCGCCTTCTTTGACGGCGGTTTTCATTTGGCCGGAACAGGCTCCCAGACAAAATAAAGCGGCAAACAACAGACTCCATGTTTTCATCTTAACAGCTCCGATAATATTTTTACATACGTGCTGGGCGCGCTGACGTTTTCGTAATTGACTACACCGCAGCGTATGAGCATGATTTCCAGCATGTGGGTCAGAATATCATAAAAGTTTTCTCTGACCGACGGATCACAGGCGGTAACTTCAGGTCCCAGTATGACGGCGCCTTTGAGCTTTTTATTGTCGCACAGGTTGGCTATTTTGAACGCCGAAGAAATGATATTTTCCGTGGAATACGAAGAACGCACCGCCAGTTCCGGACCGCCTTTGATTCCCAATTCTTTGGCGCGCTGCTGCAGTGCAAAAACCAGCCAGTTCATCATATTTGAGTGGTTTTGCGGATAGAAAAACCCGATACGGCCCCACTCTCCTCTGCCTTCCACAGGGGCGGAGGTAACGTCTTCGGGATATTTCTGGGCAATTAAACTTTTCTGGTCTTCTCCTTCCGTAGCCAATAATTGATCAAAAATAGCGGAGGCGGAACGTTTTTCCACCGATTCATTGGGGAAAATCAGTTTTTCCAACACGCGTACGCGGCGGATGGCCCGCGAGACGGTCCCCATGGACATATTTGCATGGCCAAAGAACCGGTTGACGTCGTCATCGGTAATATCAATATTGTTGTCATGCAGCATTTTTTGAATAATGCGCATTCGCGCGGAGCCGGTGGCGGGCTTTAAGTCGGATATCCAACCGGAATCCAAACGGAAGTTTAACAATTCTTCCAATTTTGCCAAGCTTTCCGGCGGATATTTGGAAGTGATAACGATTTGTTTTTGTTGCTTCAGAAAATCATTAAGCAGTTTGGATAGGTGCGTGCGGTTCTGTTCATTGATGGCGATCAAATGAAGATCATCAATGAGCAGGGCTTTTACGGAATTGGTAAAATTCTCAAATTTATCCATATTGCCTTCCATGACATAACGCTGTATGCCGCGGGAAAGGCGCACGCCGTTAGTAATGAAAATATTTTCTTGGCCATATTTATTGGACAGCGCATAACCTATGGCGTGTAAGAAATGGGTTTTGCCCGTGCCGCTGGAACCGTGAAGCACCAAAGGATTGTAGAGTTTGCCCGGGTTGTCTATGACGGAGATCGCCGTCGCGTGTGCAAAACGGTTGACGGAGATGGTCATGTTTTCCAGCGTATACGTCGGAATAAGCGGTACTTCCAAAGGCCAGTTGTGTTTTTTTAATTCTGACAACGGCAATTCAATGGAGTGGTCAATCGTGCGCGTTTTTTCTAAAAATGTGCTTTCCGGCCGTCGGCGGCGCAGAATGGTATTATGCTTTTCTTCCTGAGGTGCCGGTTGTTGCGGCGCGGCCGGATGCGGTTGACCCGACATTGGGGGGGTCTGCGGCCGCTTCGGCGCAGGCGGAACAGGTTTTGGCGGCTGCTGCGCGGCATTTTGTTCCGGTTGGGGTTTGCGCTTAATACGTAAAATCGGTTTTTTATCCCCTTGATTTTCGGGCATGGCTTTCTCCATAATAGGTCTGGCGGGCGGAACAATCGTCCCTGTCTGCCGGTTTTGGTCAGAATGGGCCGGAGGAACCTTGGAGGTTTCTTCGGCGGGTAAGGTCTCAGCTGTTTGAGGCTCGGATATGATAGGCGTCGGCGGCGCAGCTGTATCGTCGGCGCGCGGCGCTAGGACGGCCTCAGGCTCTGCCGTTTCAGGTGGCTGCGGAGCAACCGGCTCCGTTTCCTGAGAAATTTCGTCTTCATGGTGCGGCACCGGTTCTTGTTCCGGTTGCGGCGGCAGCGTCAGTTCCTGTTTTTCTTGCACAGGTTCCGCAACTGCAGAAACTTCTCCGGCTTGCTCCGTTTGTGCGGACGGAGGAATCAGTTCGTTTTTTCCCTCGGGTGATATTGGCGAGGCGGCTTCAGCCGGTTTTGTTTCCTGTTTGGGCTGCTGTGCCGCGGCCATCATCTGTTCAAAAGGATCCATGACTTCCTGCGTATCTTCTTCCACGCGGCCAAACGAAGAAGGCAGCGGCATATATGCGCGCGTTTTGTCCAAGGCTATATTTTCCGGATCCGGCAGATAAGTTTCCGCAGACGGCTCCGGTTTTGGTGCTTCGGCGTAGTCGGATACTTGGGCGTGTTTCACAAACTCCAAATCTTTTTGCGTAATACGCTCCGTAATGCCTTTAATGTCGTCTAAATCAATAAAATTCGTTTGATCTTTAATTTTTTGGTCAAAAATATTAAAAGCTGCTTCCTCCGTGGCTGAAGCGTCGGGTTGCGGACGGGATAAAGGGGCGGCTTGCTGCTGCGGAGCCTGCTGTTTTGCGGCATCTGCCTGCGCGGAGGGGGCGTTTTGGTCTTTTTTTGGGGTCAGTTGATCCAAATCCACAAACATATCATATTTTGTTTCGGCCAGAAAAATATCGTCTAAAGACTGCCCCAGCATGGTGCCTTCCATGTCTTTAATAAGCATATCGCGGTCGCTGATCGGTAAATCCGACTCCGCTTGTGTCTGCGGCGGCACGGCGGCGTGAGGGATGGAAACGTCTTTTGCGGCATTTCTTAATTCTTCCGGCAACTCTTGCGCCGTAACGGCTTGTACTTGCAAATGGATATCTTCCATGCCTTCCGCAGAGGCAACCGCGTCCGAGCTGTTCGCTTGGGCGGTTTGAGGAGGAGTATCCGGCCATTCTTCTGCCGATTCCACGGAGGTTAAAATATCTTCCGGCGCCGGTCTCTCTCCATCTGTAGCGGCGTCCGGCGCTGGCATCGCCGCTTCATGGGTACGGTATGGTTCGCCCGAGTTTTCCGAAGGGGCCGGCTCCGTCAAAGGGTCAGAGCGGTATCCCTCATTGTCTATCTCTTCCAGCGTTTTGGCAATTTGCGGGATTTCTTCTTCGGGTTCTCTTGCAGGAGTTTTTTTGTGAATTCGTTTGTGCGGCGCCGGCGGCGGAGGAGGAGCCGGATGGGCCGCACGGAAAAAACTGTCGGACGGATCCAATGAAACAAAGGAGGGAAATTCTTTATCTTCTTTCTCTGCGTTGATGCCGGAGAATGAAGAGTCCGGAATAAAATCGTTCATTTTCTTGGCTTGTTTGACGCCTTCCCGTACGGCGACGCGGATTTTTTCCAACGTATCTTCGTCCAAATCGTCCGGAAGCGGGAAGCGGTAGACGTAAGGAGGCAAAGCCGGCTGAGCCTGCTTTACATAACCGTCCAATTTTTTGGCAATAATATGCGCGTCCTGCTCTGTTCCGTCAATAAGCAGGGCGTAAGCAAGCGCATTATCTGTCGGCCGGATATTGGAAATAATATCCCACTTAGTAATCATTTTCCCTCTATAATTTTTACGCCTGCGCTAGCGCCGATGCGCGTGGCTCCGGCGGAAATCATGGCGTCAAAATCTTGGCGCGACCGTATGCCGCCGGAGGCTTTAACCTGTACATGGGCGGGTGTGTGGGCACGCATTAAGTGTACGTCTTGTACCGTAGCGCCCCCTCCGGTAAAACCGGTGGAGGTTTTGACGAAATCCGCTCCGGCTTTTACTGCCAATTCACAAGCTTTAATTTTTTCTTCGTCCGTTAAAACGGAAGTTTCTAGAATGACCTTGAGTGTAAAATTCGTGCCGATTTGGCGTACGGCGGCTATATCGTGCAGCACCGTATCGTAATCGCCGCTTTTTAAGGCGCCGATATTGATGACCATGTCCAATTCATCAGCGCCGCAGCGCAAGGCGTCTTGCGCTTCAAACACCTTGGTTTGTGTCGTGTTGGCTCCCAAAGGAAAACCTATGACCGTGCATACTTTCACGCCGCTGCCTTGCAGCTGTTGCGCACAGAAAGAGACCCAAAACGGATTTACGCAAACGCTGAAAAAACCGTATTTGCGCGCTTCTTCGCATAATGTTTTCACGGCGTTTTTGTCCGCTTGCGGTTTAAGCAAGGTGTGGTCTATATATTTAGCCAAATCCATAATTTTACTCTTAATTAAAATTGATAATGCGTGTAAATTTTTCAGCGATGAGGGACTGCCCGCCCACCAGCGCGCCGTCGACGTCCGGCTGGGCCATGATTTCGTCCACGTTGCTGTCTTTGACGCTGCCTCCGTAGAGAATGCGCGTAGCGTCGGCAAATTCCTGTCCGTATTTGCCGGCTAAAAATTTGCGGATGGCCGCATGTACTTCCTGCGCTTGATCCGGTGTGGCGGTCTTGCCGGTGCCGATGGCCCATACCGGTTCATAGGCAATGATTAATCCGGCCAGTTGTTCGGCGGTAAAGCCTTTTAAGCCGTTTTCCAATTGGCCGTTGATGACGGTTAAAGTTTCGTTAGCTTCGCGTTGCTGCAGCGTTTCGCCTACGCAAAAAATGACCGTCAAACCGTGGCGCAAAGCGGCGGCTACTTTTTTGTTTAAAATCTCATCCGTATCTCCAAATACGCTGCGGCGTTCGCTGTGGCCCAAAATGGTGTGGGTGGCGCCGGCGTCTTTGGCTTGAACGGGGGATACGGCGCTGGTAAACGCGCCTTTGTCTTCCCAATGCACGTCTTGGGCTGCCACTTTGACGGCGCTGCCTTTAAGCAGGCGCGCCACTTCGGCTAAAGAGGTGTAAGAAGGAGCCACAATCACTTCGGCGTGGTTTTTATTTTCCGCTTTTTTCAGCGCTTCTGCCAATGCGGCGGCCTCCGCCAGCGTGTTGTGCATTTTCCAATTTCCTGCGATGATGGGAGTTCTTTTAGTCATTTCTTTTACCTCTGTATAAAATGAATATTCTTAAATATGGCGATGGAACAACCTATATTAGATAGTATCATAAAACGCCGTGTTTTGAAAGGGGGAAAATTGCTTTAGGCGGGAGTTGGCAGGGGCAATCTGTTCCCATCGCAAATAAAAAACCCCGTCCGTCGGACGGGGTTTTTAAGGATTGACGTTTATTGTACGCCGTGCATCCAGCGTTTGATTTTACCGGCCATAAACCACATAATGATACCGAATGTGATAGAACCAATGGCCGGAACGGAGAACAGCGTGGTCAGACTCCAAGATTCATAGTAGCTGGCCAGCCAGCCCGCAAGCAGGTTTCCGCCAAAGCTGGCCATCAGCCACACGCCCATAAACAGAGACATGAATTTGGCCGGAGCCAGCTTGGACACCATGGACAGGCCCACGGGAGACAAGCACAGCTCACCCATTGTGCAGAACATATAGGTCAAGATCAGCCAAATAGCGCTGACGGGGCCGTTGGCCGCAAACAAGCTTGCGCCGATAACGATGGCCGTAAAACCAATGCCCTGCAGGAACAACCCCCAACCGAATTTGGTGGGGATGGTCGGGTTTTTATCGCCCAGCTTCAGCCATAATCTAGCGAAGATGGGGGCGAACAATACCACGAAAATGGGGTTGACCGCTTGGAAGTAAGAAGCCTTCAGGGTAATCTCTCCGATAAACGGCAATACGGGGTGCAGGTTGGTGGCTTCTTTGGCAAAGAAGTTCAAAGACGTACCGGCCTGTTCGAAGAACGCAAAGAAGAATACGGCGAAAAACACAAACGTGAAAATCGCTTTGATTTTATCTTTGTCGTCTTGCGTCAGGGGCTTGTTGGCCGCTTCGGCGCGGGCTTTTTCGGTGGCGTCGTCTATATCACCGCTTTTGGTAACGGGTTTCAAGCCGATATGGCCCAAGTATTTATTTTGAGAGACCAGATACCAAACGAGCCCGATAATCATACCGGTACCCGCAGCCATGAAGCCGTATTTCCATTTATAAGCTTCCAATGCATTCATGGGGTCGTGCGGTTCCCCTAAGAAACCGCAGACAAAGGGCGCAATGAAAGCGCCTAAGTTGATGCCCATGTAGAAAATGGTAAAACCGCCGTCTCTGCGGGGATCTTTGGGTTCATAGAGCTCGCCTACGATACTGGAGATGTTCGGTTTGAAGAAACCATTGCCGATAATAATCAGCACCAAGCCCGTAATCAGAGCCAGCTGCGGCGGAATGATTTCATAAGCCGCCAACGTGAACTGCCCCGCTGCCATAAGAATGGCACCAATGGTGATGGAATGGCGTTTGCCGATGTATCTGTCGGCCAGATAGCCGCCTAACACGGGGGTTAAATATACCAGCGCGGTAAACATGCCGTATATTTTGCTGGAAGTGGCCTTGCTGTATCCTATGACGGTGCTGATCATAAATAACGAGAGCAGCGCCCGCATACCATAATAGTTGAAACGTTCCCACATTTCAACCATGAAAAGCATATACAATGCTTTTGGTTGGCCTTGCTTGTTTACATTATGTTTGACTTCTTCATCTGTCATTGTTTGTCCTCACTGTGCCATTTTTTAAAAAGTCACCCCATATTCTAGCAAAAATACCAAGTTTGTGGTAAAAAATTTTTATAACCCCTGCGGCAATATATAGGCGGCAGCTTGCTGAATGGCCAAAACAGAGCGGTATAAAGCGTATATAAAATAAGCGGAAAACAATCCGATTCCGGCCGTCCAAATCCATTTGGCGCTCCGGCTGAGTTTGGCAGACAGCCATAAAGGAATTAGGGAAAAAGGCCCGACGATTAAAGTCATTAGCAACACGCCGCCGTGGTCGTACCAAAAGCCCATGCGCGGCCGCAAAGCCTTGCCGCAATGGCGGCAATAACAATCATCTGCTTCTATGGGTTGGCGGCAGCGGGAACAGCAGGGCATTAAATGTCTTCTCCTTGCGCTCGCAAAGAACGTTTAATGCGGCTGCGGGCATTGGCGGTTTTTGCAAATTCCAGCCAGTCTCGTTTTGGAGTGGCGTTTTTCTTGGTAATGATTTCGCAGACGTCTCCGGTCTTAAACACATAATCCATGCTTACCATGCGGTTATTCACTTTGGCGCCCATATAGTGGTCGCCGATATCGGTGTGAATGGCGTAAGCGAAATCAATGGGCGTGGCGCCTTCCGGCAGCGGTTTTACGTCCGCCTGTGGCGTAAACACAAACACTTGCTGTAAATTAATGTCAGTCTGGAAGCCTTCCAGAAATTCGCGCGGAGCGGTCAGGTCCCGCTGCCATTCTATCCATTGGCGTATCCAGTTTATTTTTTCGTCAAAATTTTTGTCTTTTTTCCCCGCTCCCAGTTTGTAGCGCCAGTGGGCGGCTATGCCGTACTCGCAGGTGCGGTGCATTTCTTCGGTGCGGATTTGTATTTCCACAATATCTCCGGTGGGGACCAATACGGTGGTGTGTATGCTTTGATACATATTGGCCTTGGGCGTGGCGATATAATCGGTAAACGTGCCGGCCAGTGGTTTGAAACGGGAATGGACAATGCCTAAGGCTTTGTAACAGTCCGCTACGGTTTTTGTAATAATGCGTACACCTAGAGAGTCTTGTATTTCATTGAACGTCAGGTGCTGTTTTTGCATTTTGCGGTAAATGGAATAGTAATTTTTAGCGCGTGAAAGCAGACGGTAATCCAGCTTTTCTTCTTTCAAGGCCGGTTCCAATTCTTTTTTAAAAGCGTTTAAGGTGGCCTCTCGGTCGGCTGTGCGTTTTTCCACCTGCTTGACCAAATCGTTGAATTCTTCCGGATACAAATATTTGAAAGCCAAATCTTCCAATTCGGTTTTAATGGTAAACATGCCCAGTCTTTGCGCCAGCGGCGCGTACAACGTCAGCGTTTCATAGGATTTGAATTTTTGTTTTTCCGCGGGCATGACGTCCATGGTGCGCATATTGTGGGTGCGGTCTGCCAGTTTGATGAGGATGACGCGTACGTCTTCTGCCACGGCCACCAGCATTTTGCGCCAGTTTTCCACCGTTTCTTCGTCTGTGGAAGAAAATTTCAGGTCGCTTATTTTCGTTACCCCTTGCACCATGTGGGCGATTTCTTTGTTAAATTCTTTTTTCAGTTCTTCCGCCGTAACTCCGGTGTCCTCCACGGTGTCGTGCAGCAATCCGGCGCAGATGGTTTCTTCGTCCATCTTGAAATCAAGCAGGATTTGCGCCACGGCGCAGCAGTGATTAAAATAAGGTTCGCCGGTTTCTCTCTTTTGGTCTTTGTGGGCGTTTTGGGCAAAAAGGTAGGCTTTTTCCAGCATGCTGGTGTCGGCATGGGGGTTATATTCTTTGAATTGTGCTACCAGTTCGCTCAGCTGCATATTATTTTTTGACCATATCTGCCAATATTTCTTTAGCGGCGCGCGCGGCTACGCCTTTTTGGCCCAAAGACGCGCGTAATTTTAGCAATTCGGCTCTTTGAGCGGCCAGTTTGGCGGGGTTTTGGAACATGGCCATCGTTTCGGCGGCCAGCGCACGCGCATTGGCGTCGGATTGGATAAGTTCCTTGACCACGGGTTTGCCCGCCAGCAAATTGACTAAAGAAATGTAAGGCACTTTAATCACCATTTTGGCTATTTGGTATGTCGGCCAAAAGAGTTTGTACGCCACCACCATTGGTACGCCCAGCAACGCATTTTCCAGCGTGGCGGTACCGGAGCAGGCCAACAAAAAATCCATCTGGCTTCTTAATGTGTAGTCTTTATCTTTGACAATATGAAAATTCGGATGGGGGTCTTCCTCGATCAGGTCCAAAATGATTTTTTCATCTCTGTCCGGAAGCAAAAACAGATAAGCTTGCGTATTTGGAAATTCTTTAAGCACCTGTTTGAAGGCTTGGTAAAATACGGGAGTGAGACGGCTGATTTCTCCCATACGGCTGCCGGGCAGGAGGCCTAGTTTCCACGCTTTGTTTTTGCCGTTAGCGGCGTCAGTGGAACGGGCGGCAGGCTCCGGCATGATGTCCAGAAGCGGATTGCCCAAAAAGACGGCATTGCCTCCAAATTTTTTGTGAAAAGCGCTTTCAAACGGATAAATGACAAACATTTTTTTAGTCAGCCGTGCCAGTTGTTTTGCGCGATACTGCCGGCTGGCCCACACTTGAGGCGTTACATAATAATAAGCCGGTATTCCTCGGTGGGCCGCCATGCCCAGTACCTGATGGTTAAATCCGTAAAAATCCACCACGATAAGCGCGGCCGGATTTTGCGTTTCCATATAGGAGCGGATTTTTTTCATCAGGTCCAGCCACAACGGCATTTTTTTCAGCGGTTCAATAAATCCGCTGGCCCCTTGTGAAGCTAAGTCATACAAAAACACGTCCGCTTCTTTTTGCATCAGCTTGCCGCCGACAGCGGTAATGCGTACGTCCGGATCGGCTTTTTTTAATTCGCGAATCAGCCCACTGGCGTGTAAATCGCCGGATACGTCTCCAGCGACGATGAGTATGTTTTTGTATAAAGGGGTAATAGTGGGCATATTAGTTTTCCCGTTTCAGATGGCCTATGGTTTCGTCAAGCATAATTTGTGCTGCTTTGGCCACATCATGCACTACCTGAAACGGCTTGGGTGTGTGCAGATGGCCGGTTTTTGGAATGTCATAACGGTTAATCTGGTCTGTAATTTTTAATGCCAGTTCCAACGCTTTGCTGCCTTTTTCTCCGCTGGGGGCAGGCGTCTTGTTGGTTTTAATGCAATCAATGAAATGCAGAATTTCCGCCGTAATGGGCAACTGTTTCTGCACGGGCGGATAGACAACCGTCAAGTCCTGCATAGACTCAATGACGGGTTTTTCCTTTTTGTAGATTTTAACGCGCGCATTCATAAAATCTACGGAAATGTAAGCGTCCTGCTGGAACAAATGCATGAAGCGCGCGCGTTCAAAACTGGCACGGCTGGCGGTCAGATCGGCCAAGGTGCCGTTGGCAAAACGTATGCGTACGTTGGCGATGTCTTCATGATGGGAAAACACGCTCAGTCCTATGGCGTCAATGCTTTGCACTTCGCTGGGGACCAAAGTCAGCAGCAAATCAATGTCATGAATCATTAAATCCAGCACGACGCCGATGTTGGACATGCGTGCGTCATAAGGCCCCAGCCGGTTCATGGTAATAAATTTAGGGTTTTCAATGTATTTGACGGCTTCTACTACGGCGGGATTAAAACGTTCCACATGACCCACTTGCAGCACCAGCCCGTGCAGTTTGGCGGTGCGGATGAGATCTCTTGCTTGGTCTAATGTCGTAGCTATGGGTTTTTCCACCAAAGTATGTACACCGTGTTCAAGGCAGTACATGCCGATTTGATGATGCAAATGCGTCGGTGCCGCTACGATGACGGCGTCCACTTGTCCCACCAGTTCTTCCATTTTGGAATATGGAGTTGCATTATATTGCCAAGCCAGTTTTTGGGCGCGCATAAGATCCGGATCGCATACGCCGACCAACGTTACGCCTTTCATTTTGGACAAAGTGCGCGTATGAAACGTGCCGATTTTGCCGGCGCCGATAACGCCAAACTTCAGGGTGCTTTCGTCTGCCATGGGGAAATACCTCTCTGTATTTATCTTATTATATCATACTGACCGGCGTGTGCGGCGGACTTTGTGCGTACGCGCGCGGGAATTATTGCTATAATATGCGTATGGAACAAACGCTGATTTTAATAAAGCCCGACGCTATACAAAAAAAACTGACGGGCATCATTCTCTCCCGCTTTGAGGCGCTGGGGCTGGAAATAGCCGCGGCCAAAGCGGTGCGCGCCACAGAAGATTTGTTGCGCAAACATTACGCCAATTTGCAGGGGACGGATTTTGTGGACGGCGTCATCAAATTTATGATGGGTGATTATAACGGTCTTCCCGATCATCGTATTTATGCTTTTGTGCTTAGAGGGGAGAAGGCCGTGTCTCGTGTGCGTGCCGCCTTGGGCGCCACCAATCCCGAGAAAGCTGAACCATGGACGCTGCGCGGCCAGTTTGGCTGTATAAAGGACGGCATTATGCAAAACGCCGTGCACGCTTCCGGTTCCGCGGAGGATGCGGAACGGGAAATCGCTTTGTGGTTTCGGCCGGAAGAAGTGTTGCCATGAGAAAATATTTTTTTGTCACTTTTTTGATTGTCTGTCTTGGTTCTGCGTCTTCGGCTCAGGTAAAAGGGACACCGGTCGGTCTGCGTACGCAGGACGGCTGGAATATCGCCGCCGTATACCAGCCGGCCCAAGCGGACAAAAAAACCGTTTTGCTTTTGCATGACGTGGGAAAAAATAAACATGAATTTACGACCTTTTCCGACAGGTTGGCCGATAACGGCATCGGTTTTTTGGCGTTGGATTTGCGCGGCCATGGACAGAGTACCAACTTGAATATATATGATAATTTTGCCAAGACGGGCGTGGATAACGATTACAACAAAATGACGCGCGACGTGGACGCCGCCATGACTTTTCTGAAAGGGAAAAACCTTGCGGAAGAGGACATCGTTTTTGTCGGCGCGGGGATGGGGGCCAATGTGGCGGCCAAAGCGGCCAGTTTATGGCCGTCCGTAGCCGGCGTGGCGTTAATTACGCCGGTAACCAATTTTCGCGACGTGCTGACCATACCGGCTTTGCGTGTGTATAAAGGAAATGTATTTATTGCCGCGGCAGCGGACGACAAAAAAACTTTTTTGGAAGCCAGCCTGTTGCGTAATGTGGCGTTTTTAAGTTCCGGAGAGGGGAAAGTCGTTTTTGCCACCGCTTATGATCAAAGCGCTCATGCGTTGCTGGACCGTTGGATCATGCCTGAGCTGATACAATGGCTGCTGACGCCTTTGCGTCCCGACATTAAACCGGATCTATTGGACTTGTCCGTAGAAGAAGAACCTTACGGCTCGTATGAAGACGTGGCGCCGTCCGCCACGGAAGAAGCACTGGTGCCGTCCGTTTTATTATAACGGTTGTATAGGAGGAGCCATGAAAGCCGCTCGTATCGTCTTTCCGGGGTTTTGGTTTGCACGAAGTCAGTTCGCCGATGCCAAAAAACAGGCTGCGCGCGGCGTTGGCGGTTTTTGCGTATACGGAGGTACAGCGGAACAGGTCAAACGGTTTTCGGAGATGGTACGGGAAGCTTCTCCTTATGACCATTTGCTGATATGCGCGGATATAGAGGAAGATTTGTCGGAGACCGTGCCGGACGCTCCCGTGCTGCCCACCAATGCGCAGTTAGGCGCCGCGCAAGATACGGAAGGCGCCTATCGCAAAGGTCTTGTCAGCGCCCGTATGGCGCGCAGTATAGGAATAGACTGGCTGCTTTCGCCCGTAGTGGATATTGGATACCAAAGTCCCGCTTTTTGTGAGACGCCCATGGCCGTAGCCCATTTGGCCGGAGATTATGTGGCCGGCGTGGCGAACGGCGGGGCATTAAACTGCGTAAAGTATTTTCCCGGGGTCAGCGGCATTTTGAAAACTTTGGCGCAAATGGAGGATGCGGAATTTGTGCCGTATAAACACATGTTCCGCCGCTGTGATGCCATTATGCCTTCGGATATGGTGTTTGCCAATATAGATTCCGCCAACCGCGCCATGATGTCCGATAAGATTATCAAAGAATTGCTCAAAAAGCGTCTTAACTATAAGGGTTGTGTCATCGGAGCGCCTTTGTACAAAAGCCGCATAAAACAGGAAGCCGCTGCCGCATTGCGTATGATTGAATGCGGTATAGAAATGATCTTGGCTCCACAAAATCCGGACGCGGTATTGGACGCGGTGGAAAAAGAGTTTGACAAGGGCCGTTTGGTGGATGCCGTTACGCGCAGCATATCCAGCCAAGAAATGCTCATCAGCAAAGTGGTAACGTCAACGGCTTATTTGTTTGACACGAAAGAAGCGTTTGAAATGGCGCGAAATTTTAAAAAGTCATAAAGCGTTTTTCTTCAAAGATTTGCTTTGTATAGTCCATGGGGGAGTTTTCCCATGGATTTTTTATTTAAGGACGAGTTCTTTACGCATTTGTAACGGTTAAACCGCCGTTAAACAAATGCCGTTTTTATCGGCCATTTCCACCACTTCTTCCAAGTCAAGCACCAGCGTTTTTTGCGCTTCAAAAGCCAGCAGTTTGAATCCGGCGTCTTTCATGGCTTGTATGGTGCCTTTGCCGACGACAGGCAAATCAAAGCGGTCGTCTTGGTTCGGCCGCGCCACTTTTACCACGGCTATACAATTGGCCTTCTCGGCGGATTTTTGATAAAGCTCACCGGCGCGGCGTATGCAGGCGTCCGTGCCTTCCATGCCTTCTACGGCTATAACCGCGTTTTGACTGACGACGCAAGTAAGACCGATGTCCAACTGGGCGATGGCTTTGGCGATCTTAAAACCATACGGAATGATTTTTTGTTCTTCTGGAGTCGGCAGACGGCGGGTTAATGTGCCGGCTGGCGGCATAAAATGTTCCAGATATAGCGCGGAACTGACAAAGTCCATATTTTCTTTTTTGAATTCTTCAATAACACGCGAAAGAATATGTTTGGTTTGCATGGATTTGAGCGAGGCCAAAAATTTGGCCCCGCGCAAATCCGGCATGAGGTTGGAAAATATGGACGTGTGTTGCACGCGTCCGGCCATCAGTACGCGTGTAACGCCGTGTTGCTTAAAGAATTTTAGTCCGGCTCCCATTTGACCCAAACGAAAATCCTTATATACGGCCCCCACTGCGCGGAAATCCTCTTCCCGCGCGTTTCCTTTTAGGCCCGCCACAACCACTTGCACACCTTTTTGTGCGGCTTGACGGGCGATATACACGGGCATCTTGCCTTCTCCGGCAATAATGCCCAATTTTTCATTCGTCATCAGCTTGGTTGACTTTGCGTTTGGCCGACGTAATGCCGCGTTTTGAATTTTTGCAAAATTCCAACATTTCTTTTACCGCGGGGAGCGGGTTTTGCGCTTCCAGCTGCTCTATAGCTTCCTTGAGCATAAGCTTGGAGCGGAACAGGGTCTTAAACGCGTGTTTGACGGCCGTTATTTCTTCGCGTTTCATACCGGCGCGGCGCATGCCCACTATGTTTAGTCCGACCAATCTGGCGCGTTCCCCTTGTGCGGTGCAGAACGGCGGAATGTCCAGCGGCACCATGGCGCCTCCGGAGAGCATAGCCAGCTTGCCTACGCGCACAAACTGATGTATGCCCACCATGCCGGAAGTAATCACACGGTCTGCCAAATGTACATGTCCGGCGATGCCGGTGCTGTTGGCTAAAATAATATGACTGCCCAGCTGGCAATCATGCGCCACGTGCGAATTGGCCATCAGCAGGCAATCGTCGCCTAAACGGGTGGGGTTTTCCGCACTGGTGGAACGGTGTATGGTAACGCATTCGCGTATTTTGTTTCGGCTTCCCATAACCACCATACTTGGCACGCCGTTGTAAGACAAGTCCTGCGGTTTAACGCCTATAGACGCGTGCGAAATAACTTCATTGTCGTCTCCCATCACCGTATTTTCTATTTGACAGAAAGGTCCGATGCGGTTGTGTCTTCCCATCGTAACGTTGGGACCGATAATCGTATATGGCCCAATGACGGTGGTCGGATCAATCTTGGCGCTCGGATCTACTATGGCGGTGGGATGAATATGAGTGTCAGGCATTTAGGTTTTCTCCTAATATGAACGTCAGGTACGCCTGCGTGCAAAGTTTGCCGTTGACGTACGCTTCCGCGTAAATGCGCGAGAGCTTGCCAAGGCGTAAAATTTGCACGGGCATTTGCAAAGTGTCCCCCGGTACGACCATTCCTCTGAATTTGGCGTTTTCCACACCTAAGAAAAGAGGCAAACCTTTGCCGTCTTTGACAATACTGTTCATGATGGCCCCTCCGAACGATTGGGAAATGCTTTCCAGTATCAATACGCCCGGCATAATGGGCTTTTGCGGGAAATGGCCTTTGAAAAAGTATTCGTCCCCTCTTACGTATTTAATCCCCACGCACGTTTTTCCGTCTTCTATTACATGCACTTCATCTACCAACAGAAAAGGGTCTCTGTGCGGGATATTATTTTTTATGTCGTCTAATTTGAACACCTTCTGCGCGGGCATGTCCAGCAAGGGTGCCAAAGACGGGTGCTTCTCTTTCATTTCTCCTCCGAATTAGCCAGCAACAGGCGTGCGAACAGTACATTATGTTTATGTCCGCCGCAGCGACAGACAATTTTTAGCTTGTCCAATCGTTTACCCGTTAGGCTGAAGTCGCCGACTAAATCTAAAATCTTATGCCGGACCAATTCATCGGCATAGCGAAGTTCGTTTAAAAATTTGTCTTTACCCACTACGACGGCGTTTTCCAGACTGCCTCCTTTGGCCAAGCCGTGGGCTTTAAGAAAAGCCAATTCCTCTTCAAACCCAAAAGTCCGCGCCCGGGAAATTTGGCTTAAATAATTGTCCCGATTAAATTCCACCGTATATTCCTGCTTTCCTACCAGCGGATGTTTGTGTTCATAGACAAAAGAGATGGTTAGCCTGTCGGCCGGTTCTGCGGAATAAAAAACGGAACCGCAGGAATAGGAAATGGGATTTTTTATATGCAAGAGGGGCAAGTCTCCTTCTAACTCTTTCAAGCCGGCGTCTTGCAAACATTGGACATATACTGCAGCGGAACCGTCCGTTACCGGCGGTTCGGGGCCGTCCATTTCTACGGTTACGTCCGTAATGCCCAGTGCGTGTAAGGCGGACAATACATGTTCTACTGTCCATACTTCGGCGGTATCGTTTTTCAAGTTTGTACCGCGCAGGGTAGAGCCGACATGGTCCAAGTCTGCCTTAATGGGGGTGCTTTGCGCCATATCGGTGCGAATAAAATGAATACCGCTGTGGGCGGGCTGAAAAGTCATCACTGACGGCGCACCCGTATGCAGTCCTATGCCGCTGACGCTGACGGAACGTTGAATGGTTTTACGCATATTATTTTTCCACGGCCTTTTTAATAAGTTTCAGCTCTTTGTAAATTTCCGGCAATTTGCCTTGTACCGCCAAGATGCGCAGCATATCTTTCATGGGTTTGGCGGGAGTTCCGAAATACGGCACTCCGTCCGGAATATCACAGGTAACGCCGGATTGGGCGGCTATTTGCACGCCGTTGCCTATATGCAAATGGCCGATAATTCCCACTTGGCCCGCGGCGATAACGCCGTTGCCCAGCGTGGTTGTGCCGGCTATGCCTACTTGCGAACACATAATGCAGCTTTGTCCCACTTTTACATTATGCGCAATTTGCACGAGGTTGTCTACTTTTGTATTGGCTCCCACCACCGTATGGGCCAGCTTGGCACGGTCCACACAGGCATTGGCCTGTATTTCCACGTCGTCTTCAATAATGACGTTGCCAATTTGCGGTATTTTATGGTGGCGTCCTTCATGAAAGATAAAGCCAAATCCATCTCCTCCAATACGCGCGCCGGATTGTAAAATAACGCGGTTTTTCAGCACGCAGTCCTCACGTATGGTTACTTGAGGATATACAATACAGTCTTGGCCTATTTTTACGCGTTTGCCTATATATACATGAGGAAAAATGATGGTGTTGTCTCCAATAACGGCGTCATCTTCAATGACGCTGTATGCCCCCACCGAGACGTTTTCTCCCAGCTGTGCCAGCGGACTGATCACGGCCGTGGGATGAATGCCCGGGGTGTGTTTGGGGGTTTGGGCGTCCCAGTATTGCAAAAGCTGAGTGAAAGCCCATTCGGGATTGTCCACATACAGAAAATTGGTTTTTATGGGCAGGGACAGCATTTTGGCCGTTTTGGGCAGAAAAGCCGCTCCCGTGGTATAACCGGCGGGAATGGAGACTTTTTCAATATGGCTGACATAACACACTCCGTCGGCTTTGGGTTCGGTCAGGTCGCAGATGTGGCGGATGATGAAATTTTCATCTCCGTTCAGTTCCGCGCCGGTGATTTCGGCTATTTTTTTCAGGGTCAGTTCCATAATTTCCTCCGGTTATTTTCTGCTCCGGTATTTTTTGGATTTCTTGAGCGTACTCACGAAATCTTTTGTTATATTTACGGGTTGCTGTCCGTATAATATCTCGTCTTTTCGCACCACCGCCGCGATATTGCGTTTTTGGGCGAAAGATTTAATTTCCGTATAAATGTCCTGCAATATATTTTTAACTTCTTCTTTTTCCAAATTCAAAATTTCTTCGCGCGTCTGATACTTATAATTATCAATAAAAAAGTTGCGTTCTGCAATAATTTTTTTATTGGCGGTAATGCGTTCCGTAATATCTTCCAGCCTTGCCGGCGAATTGAGAGGCGATGTGGTAATCATTTCGCTTCCGGCGAAAGTCAGGCGGTTTAAGGTGTTGAGCAAATCCAAACCGTCTGCACTTTCGGGTATTTTGGGCAGCAAAGGCTGATCTGTAATGATCCTTTCATAAAACGGCTTCAGTTCCGCCAGCTGGCGCGAAAGCATATCGTTTTCTGCCGTCAATGCCTCAATGACTTCTTTAGCGCTGTCCACTTCGCGTTCTTTGGAGCGAATTTTTTCGTCAATTTGTTTTTTGACGGACTGTGTGCGCGGATGCTGATTAAAAGCTTCATCAATATCTATAAAAGCGACGGTCATATTTTGTTGCGCGTCGTTTTCCTGCGGGGGTTCTTTGTCCGTTTTTGCGTCCGTTTTATCCGGCGGCGCGGCATTTGCGGTCGCGGTTTGGTCGCTCTCCGTTTCCTCGCGTTTTTGTTCTTCCCATGCCTGCTGTTTGGCTTGTTCGGACAATTTGATGTCTCCATTGGCGTCTTCCGATATTTGTGTTTTAGGCGCCTGCATGGGCGGTTGCAGTTCGGCGTTTTTAGCTTTAATGGCTTCCACCACGGCCAATTCCTGCGGCGTAAATTCGTCTATGGACGTTTCTTGCGCCATGGCGTACGCTCCCGACAGCAACAAAATAAGTAATAAACTTTTGCGCATAATCATATCCTACTACAGCATGTTGGAAACATTGAAGTAGAAATGAGAGCGGTCTTCGCTTCCTTTATGGTTCAATCCGTAACCCCAATCAATGCGTATGGGCAAGGACGGCGTAGTAAAACGCAGCCCCACGCCCACGCCGGCTTTGAACTGGTTTTCATCCGGTCCGAGCGAAAATTCCAAGTCGTCAAAATGATTCCAAGAGTTACCTAAGTCAAAGAACAAGGCAAATTGAGCCATATTGCGCCGTCCCTCTCGTGCCAGCGGGAAGCGCAGTTCCGCATTCATTACGTAATAGGTGGTGCCGCCGAATTCAGGCCCCACTTCTCCCGCGCGGTCATAACCGCGTACGGTGTCGGCTCCGCCTAGGAAAAATTTTTCATAAGGGGGAACTTCGTCCGTACGGCCGTAAGAACGTACGGACCCGATTTTATTTGACCAGACAAACACAATGGGATAATTGCCGCCTACGTTCCAAACCGTATGATTAAACACGGTGGAAGCGTTCAGGTACCATAGATCCAAATCTCCCCCTACAGGGCCTCCGGCCAAAGACAGTCCCAGTGAATGACGCCATCCCGTAGTCGGGTCCCATATATTGTCGCGCGTATCTATGGCAAAGTCGGCGCTTAGCGTGGACATGTAGGTGTCGCCTTTGGCTATATAGTTATCCATTCCGGGCTGGGCGACGGGTTCTTTGAAGCGGTCGTCAATATCATAAATGTCAATATTTTCAAACGAATAGCCAAAACTCAGCTGATAAATATCATCGTTAAAGCGCGGGCCTATGCGTATGCGTCCGCCTATGCGTTTTTCGGTATAGGCTTGGTTTTCATTTGCGAAAGAGCGGTATCTGCGCGTATTAAACAAATCAATGCCCAGAGAAGTGGGTTTATTGTAAATCCACGGCGTGGTCCAACTGACGGTATAGTCTAAAATTTCCTCGCCGAACATGGTACGCAGAGACAGACGCTGTGCGCGGCCAAAGAGGTTAAGATGGTTCAGGGACACTTCTCCGTATAGTCCGTCCAAGGAACTCATGGCCAAGCCGGCGGTAAACATGCCAGGGCGTCCTTCTACGACGTTGAAATTCAAATCTACTTTTTGCGGATCGGCCGTCGGTTGTATGTCTATTTGTACGTCGTTAATAAAACCGAGATTGAGGATTTTGGTTTGGCTGCGCTGGATTTTTTGCGAATCGTACAAGTCTCCGGGTTTTATGGAAAGCTCGCGCGTAAAAACATATTTTTTTGTACTTTCGTATCCTGATACGTCTACATGATCCACGTAAAAGATATGACCTTCTGCAATATCGTAATGGATATTCAATTTGCCGTTTTCTATGGTGGTTTGCGGATTTACGCGCACCTGCAGGTAGCCTTTATTGGCGTATTGCTGCTGGATGGCCATAATGGTGTCGTCAAAATCTTTTTGGTTATACTGTTTGTTTTCTCGGATATATACGTGGTCGTCCAATTCCTGCTGGGTAAACACGTTGTTGCCTTCAAAAGATACGGTTCCAAAGTCCAGCTTTTGACTGTCCGTAGCCTGATAGGTCAGCGTAACGGCGGTTTTATCTTCGTTTATGTCCACTTGAGGTTGGCTTAAATTAAATTCGGCGAAACCTTTATTGCGCGCGTATAAAATCATCTTAACCCAATCGCGCTGCAGATTCTGGGGTTTGAATATTTTGTCAGGGCGGTTTGACGCCTTTTTGCGAATTTTTTCCAACGGCAGCTGTGTGTTTTCGGGCAAACCTTGCAGATTCAGGGCCGCCACGCGCATGCGCGGGCCTTCTTCTATAATCAATTTGACGGTAACGATATTATTTTTTTCGTCTGGTATAACTTCATAATTTACTTCCGCGCTGATATAACCTTTTTCCGCATATTTGGCTTTAATGCGTTCCATGTCGCTTTCCAGCTTGGCTTCGTTGAAAGGGTCTCCTATTTTCAGCGTCATGGCTGTGGCAATGGCGTTTTTGCCCAATTTTTTACGGCCTTCATAAACTATGCGGTCGAAAATCGGTTTTTCTTCCACGATATAGGTGATGCGATGACAAGGATATTCTTCGCCGAACTCGTCTTTGCGGGAGCCCTGCATGCGCGATACATCCACTTGTACGCTGTCAAAATTTCCCAGCGCCGATACGTCCATAATGTCTTCATTTACGGAATAGCGTTCGTAGAGCTGGCCTTTTTTGGAATGGGCGGCTTTGGTAACGGTTCTTTTGCTGATATTGCGCAAACCGTCCACGGCCACTTCGCACACCATCCACGGGCCGTTCGGATCGATATCATCCGCGTCCAAGCTCCAACCCCAATAGGGGGTGGCCAACAATAAAAGCAGAGGCGTCCACTTCTTAAGAAATAAAATAAGCCGCTCCTTTGCAGATTTTCAGCAAAAAAGCCCGCGCCATATAACCGCGCGGGCTGACACTGTCAGAAAACAAAAACAACGCCAAGACGACTTATTTAGTCGGTCTTTTGGCCAGTCCGCTTTTAATGCAATTGGTGCATACGTAGGCCGTCTGCGTTTTGCCTTCCAGTACCACTTTCTGTTTTTGCAGGTTGGGGTTGAAAGTGCGTTTGGTTCTGAGGTTGGAGTGGCTGTAAGAACCGCCGGATACGGGGCCTTTGCCACAGATTGCACATTTATACGCCATAAATTCCTTCCTTACTATTGAGTTAAAATTCGCTTTTTATATTCTAGTAAATATTCTCGCTTTTGTCCATCAGCGGGCGGATTCTTTTGGCGGGAAAATTTTGCTGGCAAAAATAGACAGCGCCAAAATAGAAACGATAATGCCCAGCGACAGCGGCACAGGTACTTTCACGTGATGCGAGATGAGCATTTTGACGCCCACGAAGAACAAAATAACGGATATGCCGTATTTGAGATACGGGAAACGTCCCGCCATGCCCGAAAGCAGAAAGTATAGCGAGCGAAGCCCTATAATGGCAAAAATATTGGAAGAATACACCAAAAATGTATCGCGCGTGATGCCCAATACGGCGGGAATGGAGTCTATGGCAAAAATGACGTCGGACATTTCCACCACCAACAGCGCCGCAAACAGAGGGGTAGCCATCCATTTGGCATTTTCTTTGACGAAAAAATTCTCTCCGTGATAATCGGTTTTAATGGGCATTATTTTTTTGAAAACTTTCAGAATAAACGAATTGCCGGGGTCCATTTTTTCGTCTTCTTTTTGCAACAGCATTTTGGCGGCGGTAAAAATCAGCAGCGCGCCGAAAACGTAAATCATCCATGCAAAAGCGGAAATTAACTGTACGCCGACGAAGATAAAGATAAAACGCATGATAACCGCTCCCAAAATGCCCCATAACAGCACTTTAGGCTGCAAATCGTGTGGTACGGCAAAATATCCAAAAATCATAATGAACACGAACATGTTGTCTATGGACAAGGAATATTCCAATATGTAGCCTGTATAAAACTCCAGCGCATGCCGCGGCCCTTCAAAAAGCCATATCGCACCTCCGAACAAAGCCGCCAAAGATATCCAAGCCGTTACCATAACGGCGGCTTCTTTAATGGAGACGTGGCCTTTATGTTTGTTCAGTACGGCCAAGTCAATAAACAGTGCGGTTAAAACGACTATCCAAAATGAGACCCACATCGCAACGGATACGGTGGTGGTAACAGGTTCCATATATGCTCCGATGATAATTAAGGATAAATGCAGACAAAAAAAGAAAAGCAGTTTGCCCGCTTTCCGGCTTTTATTCGCTTTGCGAATAAATTAAGCCGAGAATGGGAGTCCCCTGCGGTAAAATTCCTGACGGAATTTTCCTTCGGGCCGGACCTCGCGGTTTTTGCCTTTCGGCCTAAGGCCTCAAACAAAAACA
>CALUXG010000048.1 GCA_944324685.1 uncultured Elusimicrobiales bacterium | reverse complement strand
AGGGCGTAAAGCCCGTATCATTGCAGCCGCTTCGCGCGGCGGATACACCGACCCGCTCTTACTTTGGACAAGGCGGCGCGGCGCAGGCGCGCGCTTCCCGTGATGCCCTCGGCAAATCCAACGCCCTACAGGCTTTGGCTGACGCTATGTTTAACCCTGTTCGCAGCGGCGGTATATCCGGCGGTGGTCTGGGCAGCGGAGAGTTTGGCGCGGCCGGCGGCGGCGGTCAGATTACCCACACGTTGGATTACAAAGGCATCACCCCGTGGTGGTGGGATATGATGAAAGAGCGTTCTCAAAAGGCATGGGAATGGAAGTATTTCCTCTGGAGACGCAATTTGGTGGAGCCTTTGGTGCGCGCGTTGGCGGATTTTGCGGTCGGCTTTGGCTGCTGCTTGGTGTCCGGTTCCGATGACTGTTCTATGGGCAATTTCTTAGGTGTAAGAGAAGGTTATGGAGAACCGGCGGAGTGTGCCGGATTGGAAGAAGATGAATGGACGGCAGCTTATCCCTCCATTCCTTTTAGCAAAGATCAATGTCGCGCTTACTTTAGCTACGGAATTGATAAGGACGTACAAGATCCTTGGAAAGAAGGTAAAAAGGGCGGACAGAATTTAGGTTTTGTCGGGGCGCGTATAGATTGTCTGTCTAATGGACTGCTTGCGGGCTTTTCCAGCGGTGCAAATGTGCCTGTCCAGCTGACAGACCGCTTTAACTGTCAAGCGCTTGACACCACGCACAACTTCTCTTTGCAGGTCGGTGGTAAAGCCAAAAAATGGCATAAATACCATGCCATTGTGGCCAAGAACTATGTGCCTTTTGACAATGACGGCACGCATTATCTGTGCGGCGGCGGAGACCGCAACGTCAACAGACAAAGCGCGGCGGCGGTGGACAGCATACCGCTGGCGAAAGTAAGCGAGGGTGCCGCACAAACCGCCAGCAAGAAGACGCAAGGCGTGGGCGACAAAGGCCTCTACAATGAAGGCCTCTTGAGAGACGAAGTGAACGACTCCTGCGTGATTTACGTGGCGGAAGGCGGTATTTTGGACTGGGATAACTTTAAGTATAAAACCATGTCCATGTTGGAAGAGCTGGGCTTGAAAGACAAAAACGGTAATGAAGTCTCCGGCGAGGACGCTTTTGCGGCTTTGCATCTGTACTTTGTGGAAGGTTATGCCTTTAAGCAAAAAATGTCTAAAGGCGCCAATGTAACCAAAGCGGTAAATCACAAAGGTAAATCCGTCAAAGTGCGCGGTATGCCGGTGGACGAGCTGCCGTTAAAATACGTGGACTTTGAAGAATACTATGTCATGCACAGAGGCAATACCTCCAAAAACAAAGATTCTTTCAAAGACAAAGACCGTGTTTTTGCCCAGAGTTCCGCAAAAACCGGCGTAGACGGCAAGCAGCGTGATACGAATCTGTCCCGCAGCAGCAAATCCAATGCGGTGCGCGGATATTGTGCGTTCTCTACGTTCCGTATTGACGCCAAACCTATTGAAATGCCGTCAGTCTTTTACGCGGACCTGATGTTTGACCCAAGCGTACACGGACCCACGGCCGGTGCCATAAAAGTAACGCTGGACGTGCCTGAAGCGGGTTTGTTCGGGTTGGAAGTTAAACAATCAATGCTGTCGACTGAGAAATCCAAAACATCCGCCGTTGCATCTTATGATTTCTTCGCTGATGATGCGCAGATGACGGCGTTGCTGGATGCCGCACGAAAGGGGATGATTACGGCCAGATGGCGCGCTACCTTTAAGAATAAGGTGTCTATAGACGAAGAAACATACAGCGAGGGAGACGTGGTCCCTGTATTGCCGGCTCCGCCGCTCAAATGTACCCCGGGAGAAACGCAAACGCAGATGAATGCGCTTAACTGCGAAGAGCGACGCGTTTGCCAAGAAGACGGCACGTGGACGGCATGGGAACAGACGGATCCGAACTGCGGAGGGGCTAATCCTTCCGTTACGGTGTCTTTCTTAGACCGTATACCGTGGATCCCGCTGACCGACAAACTCAATCCGGATATTCGCCTGCGCAAAGGCGATTATACGGGCGACAAAGAGTACTCCAACTGCGCTCCGTTGGAGGAAATAGAAAAGAAGAGATTGTTGGCCTTGGACGAAGACACGAAAGCTTTGTTGGCTAAAGCCAAACAAATGTATGACCAAGCCAATGCAGAAAATAACAGCACGTTGGAATACAGCCTTTACTCCGATGACGGCAGTGTGGCTGTAACGGTGGCCAACCTTGTAGACGCCATGTCCATCGTGCAGGATCAGGTTCCGGTCAATGCGGTTTGTATGTTGGGTAAGACGATAGGCGCCAGCTCAAGAGACGGCAATACGGGCCTTAACAATATGTTTGGTTCGTTTGCGGCGTTTATTGGTCCGGATTCTTCGTTCTTCCCGACTTTAAGGGTGGCGAAAGACGGTCAGGATATTATAGATAAACGTTTCCATGGCTGCGGCGCCGGCGCACCCGCGGGAAATAAGCAATATCACTATGGCCATTACAATTGGAACTGGATCAAGTTGGGAGATCAAGCGACCAATTCCAAGGCCCCGCAGGATGACCGTAAGCCGTTTGAAGCAGTGCTGAATAACGGTATGTGGAAAGGTTTCCCGCTGCAAGCGATTGCCGAACAAGTGAATTTCCAACGCGCTACGCAATGGCAGTCCAGCTGGGGCAAAATAGATCCGAATGAGTCTATGGACCGCTTTAACCGCAATGCTTATCATAAAGCGTATGAAAAAGTGTTCCAAGGAGACACTTCCTGCGGCCTGAGCGGCACCATGAACTATGCGGAAGTAAAAGCTTATATCAGCTCTTTGTGCCAGAATGGAGCGGATAATATGAAACCGCACAACGGCAGCAGCCTTGCTTGCGGCAGTAATTACAAAGCAGATCCCACTGTATACACCGCAAGATAAATTGTAAAACGAAAACCCCCGCTCTTTGCAGCGGGGGTTTTTTATGATATAGCGGTATTTATATGAAATGATTGAGATGGCAAATAAAATGCCAAAGTGTCAGAGGTGAAAACAGCCAAGCGTCATAGACGTGCGGCAGAAGGCTGAAACATGACGGACTTTGAGAACGGCCCGAACAGATATTCGGAAGATAATAGAGCCGTAATGAAAAACGATGGAAATGGAAAAATCTTTTTGCGCAGGAAAAGCCTTTTATTTTTGACCGGTGCTGCCAAAACCGCCCGTTCCGCGGGCCGTATCGGTCAGTTCTTCCGCTTCTTCAAAATTCGGATATAAGGTGGGGAGAATGACCAGCTGGGCCACCTTCTGCCCTTGCTCAAAGACAAACTCTTCCTCATTTAGATTATACATACAGACAATCAGCTCTCCGCGGTATGGCGCGTCCACCAGTCCGGCCAGGGCTTTTATGCCTTTGCTTTCCACGGAACTTTTACCCCAGATAATGCCAGAGGTTCCCTCCTCCAGTTCTATGGCTATGCCGGTATGAACGTGTGTTACCGTGCGCGGCGGCAGTACGGTACGCTGCAGGGCAAACAAATCCGCACCAGAATCGGTGGGATGGGCGCGCTTGGGCAATAAAGCATGCGGGTGCAGTTTTTTGACTTTCATATTACATGAGTTTGGATATTTGGTTCAGCGCGCCGTCCGCATATGCTTTTACGGCGGCATTATCGCGTTTTACCATGACGCTGAGTGGGGCAATCAGCCCTTTGAGCAGTGTAATATCAAAAGCTTTGTCATCCGTGTACAAAGCTGCGTCGCGGCTGGACAATACGCCCGCCATATATGCTGCCGCCCGTGCGGAATTTACACGCACATTGGTGTTTTCATCCGTCAAGCCTTTTTTGATGACGTCTATTGCGTTTCCAGTCATAAAGCCCAAAGCCAAAGCATAGGTGGCGGCTTTCGGGCTTTCATAATGGGTTTTAAGGCCCTTGGATACGTCTTTAATCGTCCATTGGATGTTTTTAGACAAAGCCGAAGCTATGGAGGTGGCCGCCTGCTGTTCTGTTTCTTTTTTGGCCATTTTAAGCAGTTGTTTAGCCGCCTGCTCGTTGTGCAGGTCTCCCAGCCACTGAGCAGCCGCGGCACGTACCTGCGTATCGCCGGATTTGGCAGCATTTTTTAAGAATTTCAGCATTTGCCGGTCGTTGTCCGTCAACAAATTCATGGCGCGCTGCGCAAAAGCGGGGTCATAAATATATAAGTTGACGATTTCATCGGAAAAAGAGGAATCGTGGGGATTTAGCACCGTATAGGCACTGGCGGCATAGGCGCGTACGGCGTGGTCTTGGCTGGCGGCCGCGTCTTGCAGCAAGGAAGAGAGCTCTCCATGCGTGCCTCCCATTGCCGTTAAGATGACGGCGGCAAATATTTTTTTCAGTACATTGTCGTCTTTGATGACGATATTAAGCAGTTTCCCTTCTTGCACCGGTGCCGGTACAATACGCACCAAGCTGGCGCCCGCGGCGAAAATGGTGGTTGGATCTTTGGAAGAGGCAAATAAATTCAGTACCTGTTGATTTTGCGCCGTCGTACGGCTGGGAGCCTCCAGCAGAGGCAGAAAATCGGTCAAATTTGACTGGGCCGAAACGCCCGTCCGTAAGCCTATACACAAGGCAAAACAAAGTGTCAAAATGCGAATCTTGTTCATGCTATCATTATAGCATTTGCCCGCTTTATGCGCTACCGTCTTTGTCGTTCAAAAGATTATTTGGATGTAACGGCTTCGGCCAAGCGTTTGGTGGACATGCCTTTCCAGCCGCAGGGTTTTTCATCGCTGTATATATGCACGTCTTCGGCATTTTGCATAATGACCATTTTTTTGTTGCCTAGGGCAAGCAAAAAACGCAGAGTGGAATCTTTATGAGTCATAATGTGTCTCCATTGCAGCCGCGGCATGCTCCATGCCGGCTTTTGGGATTTAATATACTTTAGCGGTTTAAGTGTGGCAAAACAAGGGCCTTTAGACCCACTTTTTTGTTGGGTCCGCCGCAGACAGAAACAAATCACCGAACCCGCCGTTTTTAAGTAATCTGCTTGTGGCGTTTTAGGAGTATTTTTTTGTTACAATATGTATATGAAAAAATTGTTTATTTTTTTAGGACTTTTCGGAGGACTGTTCGGCTCCGCACTCGTTTTCGGAGGCGAGCCGCTGATGTTGATTAATCCCGGGCGCGAAACGTTTTTGAATTTCCCGTCCGCCACCGTGGGCAATGAGAAAACGGTTACCGTGTTTTTGCCGGAATCTTCCGTGCCGCTGCGCCAACGTTACCCCGTGGTATATATGTTAGGCGTTGGTCCAAAAAGCGCTCCGCAGGCGCAGGCTCATTTGGAAACCATGCGGCAAAAAGCGATTTTGGTAGGAGTGAATTTTGACGAAAAAGAGCTGGCCGATACGGAGAAAATCGTTCGCTTTTTTTCCCGTGAATTAGTGCCGTATATTGACACCAATTATTTTACGCTGGATGAAGCGGCAGGTCGTGGGGTGGCTGCTGCAGGCGCCGAAGGAGCCAAGGCTGCGGCCGCTTTGCTGGCCCAAAAAAATCTGTTCACGCGTGCCGTTGTATTAAACGGAGGAACGGAGCCGGTTTCTTTGGCGGGAGCGGATCCCTCTCTGCGCGTTTTGCTGGCCGGAGAACGCGCACAGGCGATCGTGTGGCAACAAACGCTGACGGATATGGATAAAGTTTTCGGACCCGATTTTATTACCGTTTTGGGGACCGATATGAATTTATGGGACGCTTTGGATTTGAATTACTTGTTTGCACCGGAGGATACATTGAGCGTGAAAAAATTAAAAGGTGCTGTTGTTCCCGCCAAAATATCCATACAAAACGACGAAAAGAGCCGTCTGAACGTAAAGGCTCTGCTGGCCAACGGAAATGAATACGATTTTATTCCGCTGCAGCTGCGTTTGAGTCCGCCGTATTTGAACTGGAATGCGGCCGAAGGAGAACTGAGTCTTATTTCCGGTGCGGAGAAAGGAACGGTTAAAATACGCGCTTTTGTGGATAATAAGAAATTTCAGACCAAAATCAGGCTTAAAAAATAAGCAAAAAAGCCATTTTGGGCATTTTTGAGATAAAAAATTACGGACTTGTCAACAGTTTTTTTATAAAAGTCTTTTTTGGGGCATTTGGGGAAGCAAAAAATTTTCTCCGTCGGAATTTACGGCGTAAAACTTCCTATTTTGCCTATACAAAAAACAAGTTGTCCACAGATTTTGCCACTTATCAACAGCTTTTTTTGGAAAAAAGAACAAAAGTCATAAAAGCCTGTTTTTGAAAACTTATTTTGTAGAGTAAAAAGGCGGTTGTCCACAGATTATCCACACTTTGTGGATAACTTGCCAAGTGGCTGCTAACAGAGTTTTTGGTATAAATTTATATAGCTTTTGCTATAATGAAAATATACACTGGTGCGGCTTTATATCCGCCGGAGTATATAGGGAGGAAACCTCATGAAGCTTTGGAAATGCCTGACAGTTTGTGCGTCTGTTTTTGTGTTGGCTGCATGCAGCGCCAATCAAAAGATGGATCCGGAAACGGATAATAGACCGCGTGTACCGGAGCGGGATCCGATTATTCAAATAGAAGCGGAGAAAAACGCCAAGCTGATGGAGCAAACCCCCGCAGAAATGGCGGAAAGCCGCCAATTGCCGGATATTACGTATAAATTTGATTCCATACGTCCTCCCGATTATTCTTATGCATTTTTGGATAAGTTGGTAGAGGTGATGACTTCCTATCCGAATATGAAGTTGATTATTGAAGGAAATACGGACGTGGTGGGCGACAAGGATTATAACTATTGGCTGGGTGCGTCGCGCGCCGCGGCCATGAAGTCTTATTTGGTCAGCAGAGGCGTTCTGGCAGACCGTATCCGCATTCATTCTTACGGGGCGGACAGACCGTTGACGTTGGACAACAGCAAAGAGGGCAGATGGACCAACCGGCGGGTGCATTTTGTGTTGACGACAAGGGAGTGGAATTCTATTTATTAACGGCGGCCAAGGCCAAGTTTTCAAAATCCCCGCGTTTAACGCGGGGATTTTTTCTGCTGTCGATTTTCCTTGGGTGCAGGAGGGAACAGCGGAAACGCAGCATGCGGAATTTAATTCAGGGCTTTTATTTTCCGAGCCGTACCGTCCATGGGGGATACGGTTTGCGCCGGTAAATCCGCCCGCCAGACTCCGCAGCTGATGGTGCGGTTTTGCAAATGATGAATGTCTCGGCCGGTTTGTACTTTAGCATGGCAGCTTACGCGGTAAACATAGTCTCCTATCGGACGGGCCGTATACAACCTTTGGCTGAGTAAAAACGCATATCCGCGCCGCGTGTAACTTTTGTTCAGATTATAAAAATACCGGTCAATGACGGTGCCTTCAGCTTGCTGTACCAAATTTTGCGCCCGTTGTTGGACGGCGGGGTCCGTATAGGAATCCCGCACGGCTTCTTCCGCCTGTTCGGCCCGCCGGTCCGCCAATTGGGCGTTGCGGCGCGTTTGCAGCAGGCGGGCTTGGCTTTCTATTTGGGCCAAACGTACGGGGTCTTCCACTGTTTCCCGTTTTAGTTTTACCGTACCATTGCGGCTTATGGCGCCGCGCGGACTGACTTTGACGGCCGTTGTGTTTAAGAGATTGGAATGGGATACTTGCAAGGTAATCTTGGACGGTGTAAATTTGTCTGCCCGTCCATAATATTTCAAATTGCGGTCAAAGTTTTTGTTAAAATCCAGAACGACTTCCTCTTTATCGCTTCTCCAACAGCAACTGTCAATGCAGCTCTCGCGCAGATCCAAGGCCGCTTCTGCTTCTTGCGGCACGAAACGCAGACGAAATTGATAACAGGAGTCAAATTGCTTGCCGTCAAAATCGGTCTTTTTGGCGGGAATATCCAGCCACGCCTTGGTGGTGGCCACGCCGGAATTGTTCAGCGGCGTATAACAGCCGCCGGCTCCTAAAAACAACATTGCCAAAATCAAAAGTTTTTTCATACACTTAATTATAATAACTTTTCCCGTTTCATACACAGATACCGATAAAGGAGGGGAGAATATGTTTGCCGAATGGGTGGGACAATGGTTGAGCGTTATTTCATTTTTGTCGGATAAATACCGTGTTTTATGCGCGGAATTTATCAGCGTTTTGATGTTTGCCTTGGTCATTTATCTGGTGGCCAAAATGGGCAAAAAGCTCGTACATTTGTTTTTTGACAGCCGTTTTATATCCTCGCGTTTTCCTCGTTTGATGAAAGCCTTGACTCATGGCCGTTTTACGGGGACGTTGGGCTATACGCTTTCCGCCATGGCGGCTATTCATCTGTATGCGGTGTTCGTGCCGGAGCAGGGCGCCGTGCTGGCTGCGTTTATGACGCGCGTGGTGGGTATTTACGTTGTGGCGTGCTTTATGATGCTGTTCGTCTCTGCGCTCAATGTATTGGATTATTTGTACGGACGCAATCCAAATATCCCGCTGCGCGGCGTATTCCAAGCGGGCAAAGTCATCGTTTATTTGCTGGCGGCTTTGGTGGTGATCTCTATTCTGATCAGCAAGAAGCCCATGTATGTCATTACCGGCTTGTCCGCTGCTGCGGCGGTGTTTATGCTGATTTTCAAAGACCCTATCTTGGGTTTTGCCGCCGGCATACAACTGGCCAGCAACCGTCTGCTGAAAATAGGGGACTGGATTACTATGCCTTCTCACGGGGCGGACGGCACAGTAACCGATATTACGCTGACTACCGTGCGTGTGCAAAACTTTGACAATACCATTATCAATATACCCGCTTATGATTTGGTCTCCCGTCCGTTCCAGAACTGGAACGGCATGGTGCAAAGCGGTGCGCGGCGCATTAAACGCGCCATCAATATTGATGTGGATACCATTAAATTTTTGGATAAAGATTTGCTGTCCCGTTTGGAAAAAATACAGTTGATTTCAGATTACTTAAAAGAGAAAATAACGGAAGTCCGCGCGTTTAATGAAGGGCAGTCTTTGGAAGAAAGTTTGTTAAACGGGCGCCATTTGACCAATGTGGGCACTTTTCGGGCCTATGCACTGGCGTATTTGCAAAGCCTGCCTACTATTGACCACGACCAGACGTGTATGGTGCGCCAGTTGGATCCGACGACCGCAGGTTTGCCTTTGGAAATTTATTGTTTTACAGCCACGACGGACTGGGGTAAATACGAAAACATACAGTCTGACGTGTTTGATCATTTGTATTCCGTGATGCCGGAGTTTGATCTTTATCCGTATCAGCAGCCGGCCGGACGTAATGTCAGCATGGCGGCGCGGGTTTTGCTTCAAGGCGGTAAAGAATCTTCCGTCTCCGCTGGCGCATAAATTAAACAATGCAAAAACCCCGCTTCAGACGGGGTTTTTGTTAGAAGATTTTTGGCAGATTCCGTTCCGCGTCCTGTTTCAGTTTATGGCGCAGCCGCCATAACATGTATAAGTTCGGCAGAGTCATCCATGTCATCATCAGCGTGGACAGCCCCCATGTAAAACGCGTAGTCAAACCGATTTCGAATGCATCCGGCGCAATGGTCCAGCCCAAAGAAAACGCCGTTCCAAGTCCGCCTCCGGCGAAACAAACCAATACGTAAAATATCCGCCACGGCTTGCTCCAGCCGTCCCCTCCTAAAAATTGCAGCGCTTTTTCTCCATAATACGACCAGCCTATAATGGTGGTAAACGAAAAAATAATCAGCGAGAATACCAGCGCCAGCGTACCGACATACGGAACAGTTTTAAATGCACTGTTGCACAAGTTTGCGGCGTAGACGTTTGGATCCTGCCAATTGCCGGCCAGCACTACCACCAAGCCGGATAACAGGCAGATGAAAACGGTCCAAAAAACGGAGGTGGCGGAAATAATGCCCATTCGGGCGGCGCCGCGCGTTTTGGCGGCACAAGCCGCTATGGCCGCACTGCCAAGCCCCGCTTCAGTACACATAACGCTGCGCGATACACCGCTGCCGATGGCGCGTACGGCGCCCATAAACGCCGCATATATTACGCTGCCCAAAACTCCTCCGGCCGCGGCTTTACCGGTAAAAGCGCCGCTGCATATGGTCCATACGGCTTGAGGCAATTGCGGCAAATGAAGCAGAATAACCGCCAGCGAAATGAATAAATAAACGCCTCCCATCACAGGTACCAGCCATTGCGAATAGGCCGCAATGCGTTTTACGCCTCCTATGGTAACCGCCGCGGTCAGCGCTGCCGTTGCAAGCGCAATCCACCAAGGGTTTATGCGGTATCCTTCGCGCAGGACGTCTGCAATGGAATTGGCCTGCAACAAAGCTCCCGCCGTCAATGCCATAATTAAAGTCCCCGCCGCAAACACCACCGCCAGCCATTTCATCTTTAACACTCGGGTCATCACATACATGGGGCCTCCCACGTATTCTCCGGCGCGTTTAACGCGGTATTTGACGGCGGCGGCGCATTCGCAGTATTTGACGGCAAAGTTAAATACGCCTGCCACCGCCATCCAAAGAACGGCCCCGGGGCCGCCCTCGGCCACGGCGGTGGTAACGCCCAAAATGCTGCCTGTACCCACCGTAGCGCCGATCATGACGGCCAAAGAACCGAAACTGCTTACCGTACCGCTTCCGCCGTCTTTTTTAACGGAGAGGATAATGGCTTTGAAAGTATA
Source organism: uncultured Elusimicrobiales bacterium (assembly GCA_944324685.1). GTDB lineage: Bacteria > Elusimicrobiota > Elusimicrobia > Elusimicrobiales > Elusimicrobiaceae > Avelusimicrobium. The sequence continues at coordinate 20,570 of CALUXG010000048.1, read as the reverse complement.
TTTCTGAATAAATCCCAAACGGCAGGTAAAATAAATGCCCAAGCCGAAAATCAATAAAATCATGGGGGGTCCCCAGATGAAATTATTGAGGACGTTAATGTAATGCAGCAAAGTTTCCATGAAAGCTCCCATCGGTAAATTTGGAAAATGTACGAAAATATTGTAGCAAAAAATTTTTTCCTTGAAAGAAAGATAAAAAATGATTACAATAATGGCAAACGACAGGATATAATTTGTACAATCTTAACAGACAGTAAAACTGCATGCAAAAGGAGACGGGTTCATGAAAAAACTTTTATTTTGTGCCATACTCGGGGCTTTGGCCGTAGGCTGTGCCTCTTCTTCGGATAAGGACGCCCAAACGGGGGGGTTAACCGATCAATATTCCAAGTATCAAATCGTAGATCAGGAATTTGACAATTTGATCATTCCCAATGACGGTTATGATCGGGTGGCGCCGTATGAAGAGCAGGTGAGCGGCGCTTCTTATATTCAAAGCACCAGCCGCAAGTCTGATCGTAAACCCGCCCGCAGCATGAACGTACATAAAACGGTGGTGGACGGAGAAGGAAATCCGCTGCCCGCCGATGCTGCCGCGCCGGTAACGGATCAGGAAGCACTGCCCGATGAAACGGGTGCGGAAACGGCACCGACGGACGCAAGCTCCGCCTCGGAAGAAACGGTCTATTAAACCTATGTTTTTGCCGCCATTGGACGAAGCTGTTTTGCAACAAGAAGCCCATAGACTCTATGGGCTTCTTAACTCTGTTTCGCGCAGCCAAGGCGTTAAATGGACGCTTGAAGATTGTTTGCAGGCGGCGTCATATACGGCGCGGATTAATCAGCTGAAAAAAGAAAAAGACGCGGTTATATTGGCGCACTCTTATACCGTGCCGGAATTGGTGTGCGGGGTGGCCGATTTCAGCGGGGATTCCTATGCCTTAAGCCGCCAAGCGGCGCAAACCGCCGCCGGCACTATCATTTTTGCCGGCGTATGGTTTATGGCGGAAACCGCCAAAATTTTGAATCCTTCCAAACAAGTCATCGCTCCCGCCGGCCGCGCCGGCTGCACGTTGGCAGACGGCATTACGGCGCAGGAAGTGCGCGCCTTAAAGAGGGCGCATCCTCATGTTCCCGTATTGTGTTACGTTAACAGTACGGCGGAAGTAAAAGCCGAAAGCGACGTATGCGTTACTTCCGGCAATGTCTTTGATATTGCCGCCGCTCTGCCGCAAAGGGAATTGATTTTCGTGCCAGATTTGCTTATGGCTCAAAATTTGGAAATAGAATTAAAACGCCGCGGCACGCCTAAGAAAATTATTTCTGCCGGCTCTAGCTGCTGTGTACACGCCCGTTATACGCCGCAGGACGCGGCCGAATTGCGCCGGCAATACCCGCATATTAAAATCTTGGCTCATCCGGAATGCCGTCCCGAGGTTTGCGCGGCGGCGGATTATGTGGGCAGTACGAAAGGCATGCAGGATTATGTGGCGGCGTCTTCTGACAAATTGTTTGGTTTGTTGACTGAGCAGGGGTTGGTAAACCGACTGGAAGCACAATATAAAGACAAGAAATTTATTTGGTCTTTCGGCGTTTGCTCGTATATGAAAGAAAACACGCTGCAAAATACGCTGCAGGCTCTTATGCAGCCGCTGCCGGAGCAGGTGGTGGCTTTGTCGCCCGAAGTGATTGCGAGGGCGCGCAAATCATTGGATAAAATGTTTGAGTTGGCAAAATGATTATAGATAAAATTGTACGGCTGGCTTTGGAAGAAGACATGGGACTGGGGGATATTACCTCGGACAATATATTCACGCGGGACGATTTTGCCCGCGCCGAAGTGCGCGCCAAAGAAGATTTGGTGCTTTGCGGTATGGAGGTGGCGCGGCAGGTTTTTTGGCTGGTGGATGAAGAATTGCAGTTTAGGCCGCTGAAACAAGATGGAGAATTTGTTCAAAAAGGAGCATCTGTTTTGGAACTGCAAGGCCGTACACTGAGTATTTTAAAAGGCGAGCGCACGGCGCTTAATTTTATGCAGCGCATGAGCGGCATTGCCACGGCCAGCCGTCGCTATGCTGATATAGCCAAACCCTATGGAGTCCTGATCGTGGACACACGCAAAACGCAGCCTGCCATGCGCCGTTTGGATAAATATGCCGTACGTTGCGGCGGGGCGCGCAACCACCGCATGTCATTGTCGGACAGCGTGATGATTAAGGATAATCATATTGCGGCTGCCGGTTCCATTGCGGCGGCGGTGCAGCATATAAAAGCCGCCATAGGCCATACGCCGAAGATAGAAGTAGAAACGACGAATTTGGATGAAATCCGCCAAGCGCTGGACGCTAAGGCGGACATTATTATGCTGGATAATATGACGCCTGCCCAAGCCGCCGAAGCCGTTAAATTGGTGGCCGGTCGCGCCATAGTGGAAGTGTCGGGCGGAATCAATGAAGGCAATCTGCGGGCCTACTGCGAAGCAAAACCGGACGTAATATCCAGCGGTGCGCTGACGCATTCTGTGCCTTCCAAAGATTTAAGCCTGAAAATTACCCAATACCTGAAGCAGCCGTTTGTGCGGCCCAAGGAGGGCATAAAATGAATTATGAAGAACTGTATTCCGAAACGGCAACTGGCGTAAAGGCATCCGCCATACGCGAATTGCTCAAAGTTACCTCCCGTCCGGAAATCATTTCTTTTGCCGGCGGTTTGCCGGATCCGGATTTGTTTCCGGTGAAATCCGTGGCGCAAATCATGCAGGAAGTGCTGACCCATTCGCCCAAAGAGGCTTTGCAATATGGCACTACTGAGGGGCAGGCTTCGCTGAAAACGGAATTAATCAAGCTTCTTAAAGAAACAGAAGATATTGACGCTACCTCCCAGCAGCTGTTGGTTGTGTCCGCTTCTCAGCAGTCTTTGGATATGGCTGCCCGTGTTTTTTTGAACAGGGGTGATGCCATTGTTACCGCCTCTCCAACTTATTTGGGTGCGCTGCAGGCTTTTGCCGCCGCCGGAGCGGACATTTTCGGTGCACAGAGCGACGATTTTGGTGTAACGGTGGAGGGGGTGCAGAAATGCCTGCAGATACTTCGCGACGCCGGCAGACGCTGTAAATTTATTTATTTGGTGCCGGATTTTCAGAATCCGAGCGGTACTACCATCCCGCAGGATCGCCGCGTTAAAATCCTGCAGCTGGCCGAACAATATGATACACTGGTGCTGGAAGATTCTCCATACCGTCAGGTGCGTTTTGAGGGGGAGGCTCCGCAGACTTTTTATAAGCTGGATGGTGGGCGCGGCCGCGTCATTACCTTGTTTACGTTTTCCAAGGTTTTCGTCCCGGGTTTCCGTTTGGGTTATGTGTTGGCTCCTGAACAAATTATTTATAAATTTGTAGTGCTTAAACAAGCTATGGATTTGTGTACTTCTCCCATTTTGCAACTGGCCACGGCGGCGTATTTGAAGGGCGGATATCTGAATAAACATGTGGAAGACGTGGTGAAAGTCTACCGCCAAAAACGCGACGCCATGCTGGCCATGTTGCAGAAATATATGCCTCAAGGCGTTACATGGACCAAGCCGGAGGGAGGTTTGTTTCTGTGGGTAACGCTTCCGTCCCAGATTGATGCAACGCAGATGCTGCAAAAAGCGTTGGAGCAGCATGTGGCTTATGTGGCGGGGGTGGATTTTTATCCGCCGCGCGACGCGCGACGCAACGATATGCGCTTGAATTTTTCTTATTCTTCGTTTGAACAGATAGAAGAAGGCATTAAGCGCTTGGCTGCCACTATAAAACAGTGTTTGTAAAAATAAGGCATATAAAAATCCCCGCCGAAAAGCGGGGATTTTTATGTCCTGTGTAAAAGGTCAAGCGTCGCGTTTTAACGTAATGTCGTGTTCCACTTTTACATGCCGCGCCACCAAACAACGTTTGGCTACTTCTATAAGCGCGTTTTCGTATTTTTGCGGGAAATCCGACGGTACGTGGATAACCACATTGATTTTGTCTATGACATATTCACTGATGTTCCATACAGGGTCCAATGTCAAATACACATTTTCAGGCAACGCATGCTGTTTTAAGAAGTTGAGCACAAATACGCCGCTGCAGCTGCCGAGCGAGGCCAAAAACAAATCAATAGGCGTGGGGGCGGTGGCGTCTCCGCCTTGTTCTTTGGGCTGATCCGTCCAAACGTCAAAATCTTTGACGCGGACTTTGACTTTTTTGTTCCCTTCAAAAGTAATTTTCATGTTGGCTCCTGTCCGATATGCAATAAAAGAATAAACGGCTTATTATCAGTATACTTATTTTTCCGCAAAATTCAACGGGAAAAATAAAGTTTTTTCGTCGGACGCCGTACAGCTGTCAAAAATCGCGCCCAAAGGCACGGCCAAACGCGGGCTATTGCAGATGTTTTATGCGCCCTTTGTATCTGGCGGCCAGCCGGTCATTGTAATCGTCATTGCCGGCGGCGTTGCTGCTTTTGTATACGGGAGGATTAACTCCTTTCTGGCTTAGAATTTCCGCCGCCTGATATAAAACTTCATGCAATATGGCCGCCGAACCGATGGTGGAAATGGGGGCCACTTCTATGTCTTGCAGGTTTAGACAGGTCTCATTTTTTCCGGCTCCGTTATCCAGTACAATATCGGCAGCGTCTTTCAGCAGCAGACCGCTGGAATGGCGGCTCTTGCTTTGCGCGTGCGCGTGTGCGGCGGTAACGGCTATGGTCAGGAGGCCTTTTTCTTTCGCGTACAGAACGGCGTCTATGCCGGCGGGATTACGGCCGGAATTGGAAAAGACGAATAAAACGTCGCTTTTGCGCAGGTCGTGGCGTTTGAAAATCAGCGGGGAATATCCCTCCATTCTTTCCAAATCGGTTCCGGCCTGTGCGCCTTGCTGAAACATAAGCCCCGGATCCAGTATTGCGTTGACGGCGGCAAAGCAACCGCTTCGGTGGAACGGCTCCAGCGCTACACTGCCGCTGTGGCCGCAGCCGAAAGTATGAATAACGCCGCCTTTTTCCAAGCGCTCGGCCACGGCTTGCGCGGCGCGGTCCATGGCATTCTGCTGCGTATTTTCTATATGCGCAAGCAGGCGGATAATTTCGTTAAAATACGGATGTTTGAAAATTTTTTCCATACTTTAATTATAGCAAGCGCGGCGCATTTTGCTACAATAAAGCATGAAACTGACGGTTTCTTTCCGTTTTTTTATTTTTCTGTTGGGTACATTTTTTTTGTGCGCCTGTTCTTCCACGCCGCTTCAAAGACGTCAGGCTATGCATGCTATAGAGACCCATCAGACCCAGCCTCAGGCCGTTTTCTTGTGGAAAGACGACATTTACATCAAATATATTTACGACGGTACACCGTTTTATTTCACGGCTTCTTCCGTGCCGAATGGTGATAAGGCGGCCGCTTCTTCTCTTTTGCGTCCTAAACGCGCCTCGGATACGGAGCGTTACGCCCGTTCGGAACGCGTGGTGCCTGTAGGAAAAGAATGGAGCGAAGTGGTAAAAGAGGTTTTGTTGTCTCTGCTGCCCAAACGGACGGGGGAAGGACGATTGATATTTATTTTGAATTATGAGACGGTGTTGTACCGCCGTTCGGACGGGACGGCGGATTTGACAGAGCTGGCCGACGCACCGGCAGAGGTGCGTGTTGTGGGTAAAGTGGAGGCGGAAGAGTTTAATCGGTTGCTTTTTGATCATCTGAAAAACCAAATCACGGCCTCCGGTGCTCCGTATACCCGTTTTTTGCTGCGTTTGGATAATGTGCCGCTTACGCCTTTTATGTATGTAGATATAGAAAAAGGGTTGATGACGCCGCTTCAGCTGCCGCCGTATTATGAGTTGGAAAAAGAAATGACCCGTTTGGGCTTTTCCACTTCGTTTGTTTGGTCATTCTTTGCCAAGAGTCATTTTTTCGGCATTATTAAAGCGCCGTTTACATCTGCTTTTCGCTTAACGTCTTTGGCGGCGACTTCACTTTATACGGCTTTGCCTCCCCGTTATGGCGATTTGGAGGAAATCCCTCCTCTCAATACGTCTGAGGAAGAAATGGACTTAAACGATTTTAATGCGTGGCTTGACAAAAATATTACCAAACAAAATTATAAGGCCTCCATTCAATTGTTGATAGATGGAGAGGAATTCTTTCCACATTTTATATTGGCGGCCCAACGAGCCAAACATTCCATCTTTGCGCGCGTGTATATTTTCGCCACGGATCCTTACGGCATAAAAATAGCAGATTTACTTAAAAGCCGCGCGGCAGACGGAGTAGACGTGCGCGTGCTGACCGATGAATTAAATACGGTCTTAAATTCCGCCAAGCAGCCTGAAATGAATTATGCCGCCGATTTTGTCATGCCCAAAAATATTAAAAGTTATATCCGCCAAGATTCGCCGGCTAAAGCCCGTACGCATTATAATACATGGGCCACTTTTGACCATATTAAGGTATACCTGATTGACAGAGAACTGGCTTATACCGGAGGCATGAATATCGGAGAGGAATATCGTTATACATGGCATGACATGATGGTGGCTTTGCGAGGACCGGTGGTGGGACAGTTGGTAAAAAATTTTTATGAAGCTTGGTCTTTTAATGGGTGGGGCGGAGATTTTGCCGCGCTTTACCGGCAGCTGTTCAGCCGTAAACGGCGTAAATCCAACCGAATGCAGGAAGGCATGGTAGACGTGCGTTTGCTGTATACAAAACCCTCTCAGGCGGAAATTTTCTTGGCTCAATTAGAGGCGATCAAACGCGCCAAACGCCGCATTTATATAGAAAACGCTTATTTTTCCGATGATCGTATAGTAGGGGAACTCATCAAGGCGCGCGGCAGAGGGGTGGACGTGCGCGTTATTCTGCCCGGGGAAAACGATGTGGGCATTATGGATGAAAATAATCAGATTATGGCCAATAAACTGTGGCGTAACGGAGTGCGCGTATATTTTTACAAAGGCATGACGCATGTAAAAGCCGCCCTGTATGACGGCTGGGCTGTAGTGGGATCGGCCAATTTTGACAAAATGAGCTTATTTGTCAATCAGGAAATGAGCTTGGGTATTTCTGACCCCGCTTTTGTGGCGGAGTTGGAAGAAAGACTGTTTGAAAAAGATTTCGCCTACTCGGAAGAAATGACCAAAGAACGTGATGTGGCGTGGACGGGCTTTATCGTGGGCGCGTTAACCAACCAGTTATAAGGACGTATTTTCTCGTTGAAATCGGTGCGGGCGTATCCGTTCCGGTTTTTTATTGAGGCTGTGCTGTGATTTTAAAAGAGCTTGCCTTGTTTTTTTTTTGATAAATTTTGTTTATGAATAAAATTTATCAAAAAATGTATCTGAAAAACAAAAGCCGCTTCACAGGTGTTTTAGACGGCTTTATAGATAAAGTCATCCTGAGAGGTTGTAACTCAGGATCTCATTCTTATTCCGTTATTTCGGAAGGATTGTTTTTTTCCTTTCGTCATTTCCAAAAGTTCTAGTCTGAAATCTCAACTTTGTAAAACAACAAAAAGGCTGAGATGCCGAGTAAAAACGCCTCGGCATGACGATATATTTGCAAAGAGGCAGGAATGCCGAGTGAAGACGTCTCGGCATGACGATATATTTGTAAAGAGGCAGGAATGCCGAGTAAAAACGCCTTGGCATGACGATAATATAAATAAAGTCATCCTGAGAGGTTGTAACTCAGGATCTTCTCCTCTTTCTTTCAAACAGGCCGGCTTTACCCTTATTGAACTTTTAGTCGTTGTGCTGATTATTGGTATATTGACGGCTATTGCCGTGCCGCAATATCGGCTGGCTGTCATGAAAGCGCGTTACACCCAAATGATGATACTGGGCAATGCCATACGCCAAGCGCAGGACAGATACTATATGGCCAATGGGTACTATACGACGCAGATAGGTGATTTGGATATAGGACTTCCGTGCATGGTCAATGAGAGCGGGACGGGTTGTGCAGCGAAAAATTTTACTTGTTACACCAACGACGGCACCGGAGGAGGGACGACGGGAGTGGCATATTGTAAGAGCTGGAACCCTTATTTGGCCTATTCCGCCAGCCCCAGATACGGGGAAAAGCGTTATTGTTTTGCAGAGGAAAACAGCGACACAGCAAACCGCGTTTGCCTAAGTTTCGGCGGTGTTTACAAGAATACGGTCAACGGTCATAAAGATTACGAATTACAATAATTAAACCAGCGGTTCCAGCGTGCGTTTATAGCCTTCAGCTTTGACGACTTTGGCTTTGAAAATGCGTCCTGCGGGTACGGGACGGGTGAATGCGACTTGGCCATCAATGTCCGGAGCATCTTTATAGGTCCGGCCAAAAGTTTCTCCGTCGGATATGGCTTCCACCGTGGTGCCTAGGAGACGTTTGTTTATCCGGTCTATGACGCGGCTTTGCGTTTCTTCCAGCCTTAGGCGGCGTTCGCGTTTGATTTCGGGTGCTATTTGCTCCGCCATGGCAAAAGCGGCCGTGCCTTCTTCGCGGAAATATTCAAATACTCCCATATTGTCAAATTCATATTCATTGACAAAAGCCAGCAATTCTTTGAAATCCACTTCTGTTTCGGCCGGAAATCCTACAATGAAATTGGTGCGCAGAGAAATATCTTTGACGTGTTTTTTGAGCATGTCCAGCGTACGGCGTATTTGTGCCGCGTCGCAGTGGCGGTTCATGTTTTTTAATACCGCATCGGCTATATGTTGAAGAGGAATATCAATATAGTGAAAGATGCGCGTTGTGGAGGCCATCAGCTCCGCCAGTTCTTTTGTTACGCGGTGCGGATATCCGTACATAATGCGCAGGCGTTTAATGCGGCGGTTTTGAAGTAATTTTTCCAGCAGTTCCGTTAAACACGCTTTGCCGTACAAATCCTGTCCGTAAGAAGTGGTGTCTTGCGCGATGAGCGAAATTTCTTTGACGCCGTGGCAGGCCATCAGATCCGCTTCGCGCAGAACGTCTTCCATGGGTTTGGAACGATACGGTCCGCGCAGAGAAGGAATAGTGCAGTAAGCGCAGCGATTATTGCAGCCGTCTGCCACTTTTAAGTAGGCCGTGTGGGGTGCGGTTAAGCTCATTTTATATTCGGGCAAATACAGCGTTTTGGGCAGCGCAGACAGGAAAAGACCGCTGCGAAGCAGCGTTTCCTCAATTTTTTCTTGTTCTCCGATAGAAAATACCAAATCCAACTGCGGAAAGTCTTTCAGAATGCGTCCTTTGTAACGTTCCACCAAGCAACCCGTTACGGCCACACGGTTGACGATGCCTTGTTTTTTTAATTCCAGCGCGTCGGATATGGCTTGATAGGCTTCCTCCACCGCCGAAGAGATAAACGCACACGTATTTATGATGAGTACGTCCGCCCCTTCAGGAGAGAGCAAAAGCTCATGCCCCTTTCCGATCAGTCGGGCGGAAAATTCTTCACTGTTGGTTAAATTTTTGGGACAGCCTAAACTGACCAGAGAAAATTTCATAAATATATTTTAGCAGTTTTATTTGGCCGCGTATGTTTATACGGCTAAATCTTCGTGCTTTGCAGGCGCTTGCGGTTCTTCGTCTTCATCCTGCTGGTTTAGCAAAGCCATGCCGAATGTAATTACGCCCACGCGGCCCACCAGCATGGCAAAGATGATGATCAGCTTTCCCAGAACGCTCAGCTGTTCGCTTACTCCGGAGGATATGCCGGCCGTAGCCAGTGCGGCGGTCGCTTCAAAAAGCAAATCCAAGAAAGGCAAATCTTCCGTCCATACCAATAAGAACAATGTAACAAAAAGCAGAAAGATGAAAAATATAAAACTGGATGTGGCAATATACAGGCGATAAGTGGGTATTTCCCGTCCGAGGAACGTGGTCTGGCGTCGGCCCAATAAATGGCTGGATACGATAGCCATCAGACAGGTGGCAGCCGTGGTCTTTATACCGCCGCCCGTGCCGGACGGAGAGCCGCCTATGGACATCAGCGCCATAAGCACCATTAAAGCGCCAGTGGAAAGCGAAGAAAGCGGTATGGTGTTAAAACCGGCCGTAGTCATGGCGGAAACGGCTTGAAAAACGGCCTGTGTTACCGTCAGCCCCGGGTTGGTGATTAGAATAAAGAAAGAAGCCAGAAAAACCGCTCCCAACGTAAACAAAACGATTATTTTGGTGGTATAGGAAATTTCTTTTGTGCGCCGCAGCAATCGGTTAAACAAATCCGTTACCACGATAAATCCCATGGCTCCGGCCAGAGACAAAACGGATATGACGATGTTGATGGTTTTGCTGTCGGCAAACGAAATCAAATTGTCTGGAAATAAAGTAATGCCCGCCGTGCAGAATGCAGATACGCTGTGAAATAGACCGTACCACAGCGCCTGCATAAAGCCGTAGTCGTGGCGATAAAAATAATTGGTCAGAAACACGGTCCCGATGAGTTCCGCCGTGAACGTAAATATAATGGCCGTGCGCAAAAAATCCTGCAAACGTACGGTGCGCGGCAGGGCAAACTCCGTATGCAGCACTTCTAAATGGCGCGGCCGCAAGCGGCGGGAAAAAGACAAATACAGAAAAGAAGACATGGTCATATATCCAATACCGCCCGCCTGCATGAGCAGCAAGATGACCAGTTTGCCTAAAAACGTGTAAGACTCTTCAAAATTTACGCTGCTTAGGCCCGTGGTGGACATGGAGGACGCCGCCGTAAAAAGGTTATCTAAAAATCCCACTTGTCCGTTGTCCATAAACGGCAAGGACAGCGCTATCCAACCCAAAAACGTATACAGCAGCATGCCTTGCAAAATATTTTGAGAAGGATACAAACGCAAAACGAACATCGCATATTTGCGCAAAACCGTACGGGTAAACTGTTTGGCGTTCTGCCAAGCGGAGGACCAAGAAAGATTTTCAAACATAATTTATTGTAGCAAGTTTGTTGTACGGTTCAAATGAAAAAAGAGTTAAAACATTTTTCCGTCAAACAATCTGTCGGTTCATGGAATCTTCGGTTAATGTTTTCCATCGGCGGTTGGCTTGGCGTTAAAAACCCGCCTTTCGGCGGGTTTTTGTTAATGCGCTTCCACGCTAAACTCAATGGCGGGATTGAGGCTTTTATGCACGGGGCAAAGATCCACGACGCCTAAATATCTTTTGCGCATGGCTTCGTCGGTTCCCTGCGGGAACGTAATGTTCAAATGAACGGATTGCAAACCGCCGGCATTGGGGCCGAAGACGGAGGAGAGTGTAATTTTAGTGCCTTCCATATTATGTCCGTATTTTTGCGCCACCACGCTCATCATCGTCAGGGTACATGCACCCAGCGCCGCTACCAACATGTCCCCCGGGGTAACGTGTTCGTTGGCGTTATTGTGTTCGGTGTGTAAGGTGTCTTTTACGCCGTCTTTGCTCATGCTGACGCAGGTATTGCCCGTATACGTGCATACAATTTCATTTGCCATAAGATTTCTCCTTAATGAATATGCACGGTCGTTTTAATGTCCGTGCGTAACGTTTGGTGTACGGGGCAGGCGTTTGCCGCCGCCGCATACCGTTCTTTCATTTCTTTCGTAAAATGTGCGGGAAACGTGATGTCTAATACAAATTCGCCCACTCGGCGGGGATGGTCTGCCATGACTTTGTCTATTTCTATGAGCGTGCCTTGCAAATTATCACCCGTGCGGGCCGCCATTTTCCCCATAATGGTTAAAACGCATGAAGCAAAAGCCGCGGCAAGCAGATCCGTCGGGGAGAACAAACGTCCTTTTCCTCCATTGTCGGGAGGGAGATCGGTTTTTATTTTTTCTCCCGTAGGGCCGTGCGTCAGTTCGGTTTGTCCGTCTCCCAAGTAAACGGATGTGATTTTGGTCATAAAACCTCCTATTTTTCACAGTCTATCTTTTTGCGCTTTCCGGCGGCAAGGATAAAAAAGAATTATAAAGCCGAGGGCAAAAATCCTAGACGGATTTGACGGTACGACGGGCAACGGATTTTTTGTATTTTTCGCCCCATTGCGCCATTATGTCTATAACGGGCGCGAGGGAGCGGCCCGTCGGGGTCAGACTGTATTCCACGCGCGGGGGGACTTCTGCGTATACTTTACGCAGGACCAGACCGTCGGATTGCATATCACGCAGGTTTTGCGTCAGCACTTTTTGGCTGATACCGCTGACGGAAGCGCGCAACTGTCCAAAGCGACGCGTACCGCCCATCAAATCTCGCAGGATGAGCAGTTTCCACTTATTGCCAATCATTTCTACCGTTGTGGCGACGGGGCAGAGAGGTAATGTTTTTCTTTTAATGGTCATTTTGTATTTAATTTTGAAAAACAATAGTTACTAAAAAGTACTTATAATACAAAAAAGTGCCTACTTTACAAAAATCACTTACAAATTTTATTATACTATAAAACTTATTCACAGGAGGCTCCTATGAGCAAAAAATTACAAACCATTGCCCAGAGCAAAAATTTCAAAGCCATCAACGCTGGCCCGTGGACGGAAATTGCGCAGTATGTAACGGGTCCGTTTCAGGGGAAAGTATTTTTGAAAGAAGCGTTGGCCGCCACCGGCACTGAAATTTCTTTCGCCTCTATGCCTGAAGGTGCATCCGTACCGTTTTTCCATACGCACAAAGAAAACGAAGAAGTGTATATTGTGCTGCAGGGGCGGGGTCAAATGCAGATTGATGAGGAAGTGTTTGATATCCAAGAAGGCTCTGTCGTGCGCGTCAGTCCCAAAGGCGTGCGCAATATCAAGGCCGGCAAAGGCGGCATGGTGTTTATGTGCATACAGGTCAAATCCGGCTCTTTGCGGGAGTGGACGGGCGATGATGGACTGCCCGCTGAAGCGCAGGCCGCTTGGAAGTAAGTCTTTCTTTTTTAATTCCCTGCCCGCCAGTCGGCGCGGCAGGGTTTTTTGTCAAGCGGCAGGGATGCTGAGCAAAATCAAAGGTAAAATGTCTGACAAAGATGGTTGGACGTAGCGGGTAAGAAACGGTATGCTCCGCCAAGAAAAAGAGCCGGCAGATAAAGCGCTCAGAGCATGCCGCTGAGAAAGGATTTTGTAAAGGGTGCATTTGGCCGTCGCGCCGTGGCCTAAGCGGTTATGGCATATCCGTGGGAGGGCTGAGGATATTGTTGTTGTCCGCCTGCCGCTATGTCCGTTATATTGTTTTCAGAGTTGTTAAGTCGTTGCCGTTTATTGGTTGAAAAACGGGCATGCCTTCATTTGTTTTTTTTTTTGATACCCTATACATGGCGGAAAAACAAACGCCGCTGAGACGTGTTTTTGAACGATTAAACGCAGTTATAGGAAGAAAAAATGAGAAAAGGTTTTACATTAATTGAATTGTTGGTTGTGGTGCTGATTATTGGTATTTTGGCGGCTATTGCTTTGCCGCAATATCAAGTGGCCGTGGCCAAGGCGCGTTATACGCAGTCCATAGCTTTGGTAAAAACGGTGTGGGATGCCCAACAGCGCTATTATATGGCCAACGGCACATATGCCGAACATTTTGCGGATTTAGATATACAAATGCCCAGCGGCGGCGAAATCTATGATTTGGGAGATGGCAACGGAGAGGGAATAAAATATGCGGGTTTAGGATATCTTCGTTTGAACGCAGGAGGCACTGTTTATATGCCTATATCGGTGGGGACTAAGCGCATCTCTTATGACTTATCTTTGCGGCCTCCGGCCAATCCGCTTTGTGTGGCGTATACGCCGGACGGTGAAAATGATGTGCCGAATAAAGTCTGTTTGTCCATGGGCGGACGTTTTATGTACAGCAATAAATGCTCCGGTGCCGGACAAGCGGATACGTGTTATCATTACCAATTGAATTAATTTATTCAAAATGTATGCCACCAAAAACCTCCGCATTTTTGCGGAGGTTTTTGTATGAACAAATACGGCCTTATTTGGCTTCTTGGTAGTAAATTTCGGCTTTTGTTTGCTCGGCCGTTTCTTTGCCGGCTACGGCCTGCAAGATGGCAAAAGCAAAATCAATGGAGGCCGCCGCGCTTTTGCCGGTGATAATTCGTCCGTCCGTAACGGCGTAGTCTTCTTGGTATGCACCGCCAAAGTCCGCATTCATGGCTGTAAAGCAGGTGTATTTCTTGCCTCTTAAAAAACCCGCGCGTCCCAAAATGGTCGGGCTTGCGCAAATGGCGCAGAGGTATTTGCCGGCGGCGTCAAAATCTTTCAGCAGTTTTTGTATGCGGGGGTCAGCTTCCAACTCTTTCCACTGAGGTCCTCCTGCCAAAACAAGCGCGGCGTAACCCGTATCCTGAAAACGGTCAAAAGGTTTCAAGGCGCAGCAGGTCAAACCAAAGCGGCCCGTGGCGCGGTCATCGTGCAGGCTGTATATGTCCACTTCCAAGCCGCCTCGCCGTAAAATGGCGTATGTGCCGACGGCTTCAATTTCTTCAAATCCATCCGTAATAATCATGCATACTTTCATAGATTTCCTCTTTTCAGAAATTTCATTTTTCCATATAAAACGACCGTCCCCGCTAAAAGCGGATAAAGGCATAATAAAATGATTTTCAGGATCAATAAATGCCGCGCAGACAAGCAATCTCCCGCCGCGTATACCCACAGCGCCATGACAAGCGTTATGACGGCCAGCAGGGCCAAACGTATATATTCATACGGCAGGCCGTATACTTTTTGCGTGAAAACAAACAGGCAGCATGCCATGACGAAATAACTGGCCGCCACCGCCCATCCCGCCCCGACGATGCCCGCGTGCGGCACGGCCAACAGGTTGACCGAAATGCTCGTTAACGCTCCCGCCAGCGTGATCCACATCAGCACGTGCGTGCGTTTGGTAATGACGGGGCCGACCATAAAATTAATGTACAACCCATAGAAGAAATAACCGGTTAATACCCAAGGGATCACGTGCAGGCCGGACCAATATTGAGGGGCGATGAGATGAAACGAACCAAAAAGCTGGCTTTGGATAATGTCCGGCATTAAAAAAGACAGGCCCAAAAGCACCCATGCGGCAAACGCGGTAAAGCAGGTCAGTACGCGTGCAAAAAGCGGTTTGGCGTCGGCGTCTTTGGCATGCGCCAGAAAAAAAGGCCGCCACGCTTGGTCAAACATGGATACGATAAGCATCATAAAAACGCCGATCTTGAAATTTGCCTGATATATTCCCACTTCGGACAGGCCGACCAACTGTACCAAAATGGGTTTATCTATGACGCTGACCAAGAGACTGGCCAGCCCCGCCGGAACAAAGGGCCAAGCAAAACGCAGCATTTGTTTTTCCAGCTCGGGGCGGAAGCGGCACAAGCCGCCTTTCAGCTCTTCCCATACGACGGGAGACAATAATAAAAGTGAAGTCAAAGAAGCCAATATGTTGGCCCAGAAAATGGAAGCCACCCCCAAGTGATATACGGCGATAAACAATACGTTTCCCGCCACATTTACCACAATGGATGCCGTGCGTACGCCCGCAAAATACCACGCGCGTCGCTGCAGGCGCAGCTTGGTGAAAGGAATCATATTCAGCATGTCCAAAAATAAAATAACGACGGCCAGATGCACCAGATGTGCGTGCTCCCGCCCTATTCCCGCCAAGGCTGCCAGCGGAGCGGAAAAAACATACAGCAACGCTCCCAGCAAAAGCCCATACAGCAAAAGACCGTAAAAGCAGTGTTGGAAGACTTCCCGCTTGTTTTCGCTTTCGCTGGCAAAACGCAGATAACTTTGGTCCATGCCGAACAGAAATATCACGCTTAAAAGCGCGATGCAGGCAAACAGTGTCGCGGCGACGCCGTAATCAGCGGTGGCCAAATAGTAGGTGTAAAACGGCACTAGACAGAAATTAAGCAGCCTCGCCACCACGGTGGACGTGCCGTATACAAGCGTTTCTTTGCCTAGACGCAGGATATCTTTGGACATAATGCAAAAGCCCCCGCGGTTTTGGCGGCGCGGGGGCGCGGATCATTATAATTTGGGCAGTATGTTTTCCAGCAAGTCTTTGAATTTGCCTTCTATTTTTTTGGTTTCGCGTATGGTTTGCGCATGCGAAAGCGGTTCTTTGGCAATGCCGCAGCCCATATTGCTTACCCAAGCCAAACCCAGCACCAGAATACCGCATTGGCGTGCGGTCAATACTTCCGGCACGACGCTCATGCCCACTACGGTGGCTCCCAGTTTTTTGAAAGCGCGGATTTCGGACGGAGTTTCAAAATTCGGTCCGGTGGTGGCCAAATACACGCCTTCGGCGGCGTTTATTTTCAGTTTTTTGCAGGCGTCCAACGCGGTTTTGCGCATTTTTTTGTCATAAGCTTCAGAAAGATCAAAGAACATGGGACCAAATGCGGGATCATGGTTGCCAATAAGAGGATTATGGCACATGAAATTAATGTGGTCGTTCAATACGCACAGAGAGCCGGGTTTTAATTTCATGTCCAAAGAACCGACGGCGGCCGAGACGATGAGTTTTTGTACGCCCAACATAAACATGGCGCGTACGGAAACAGCCAAGTCTTTCATGGGGTGGCCTTCATAATAATGGAAGCGCCCCTGCATAATCATAAGTCTGCGTCCTTTGTAAATGCCAAAAATCAAATTGCCGCTGTGGCCCGGGACGGTGCTTTGCAAAAAACCCGGGATAGACGCGTAAGAGAGAACAATTTTTTTCTCCAGCGGCGGTATGGAGCCCGCCAGCCCCGATCCCGTAATCAATGCAATTTCCGGTTTGAAATTTTTGGTTTTTTTGTTGATAAAAGCAACGGCTTTTTTGACTTGTTGCAGCTGCATCATAGGCCCTCCGTGTTCATAAAGTACCCCGCGGTGGAAAGAAAGCGTTTTTAATATGCGTCATTTCCGTTCCCAGCAGGCATAGCACGTCAAATCTTATACTATCAAATTTCGGTGAGGTTTCCTTGATAAACAGTTGTGCGGTCATGGCGATTTTGCGTTGTTTTGCGGCACCCACCGCTCCCAACGGCCCGCCGAAAGCATAGGCGGCGCGCGTTTTTACTTCCGCAAATACCAGCGTTCTTCCGTCAAAAGCGATAATATCAATTTCGCCGCAGGGTTTACGCCAATTGCGCGCCACAATGCGGCAGCCTTGTTTTTGCAGGTAAAGGCAGGCGGCGTCCTCGCCCATGGCGCCGGTTTGCTGCGTATTCATGGAAAAAGCGTATGCTTAAAAAAACGGTTGATGGGGGAAAATGTTTTGCGGTGTTCTCGGCATGGCCCCAACTGTTCCACGGCGGCGAGGTGTTTGGGAGTGCCGTAACCTTTATGGGCAGAAAAACCGTATCCCGGATAAAGCCTGTCCAACAGGGCCATATAACGGTCTCTGACCACTTTGGCCACAATACTGGCCGCGGCAATATTGAGTGATTTGGCGTCTCCGTCTATGACGGAGCGTTGGCGTAAGGGGAAATTGATTATAGGATGAGGTCCGTCCACCAAAGCCACCGCCCCCGGGATATTGAAAAATTTCTGTGAGGCGCGCCGCATGGCCAAGAAAGTGGCTTGCAGAATATTGAGTCTGTCTATTTCCGCGGCGGAGGCAAAACCTATACTGTATAGAACGCCCAGTTGATTCATGCGTTCAAAAATTTCTTCGCGTTTTTTATGGGTCAGTTTTTTGCTGTCGTTTACGTCTTCAAAATAGGTATAAAGATTGGACCCGATAAAGCATGCGCAGGCTACCACGGGGCCTGCCAGCGGGCCGCGTCCAGCCTCGTCCACGCCAAACAAAGTGGCAGTGCCTAATTGCAGCGCCATTTTTTTATCGAAATCCTGCAACGGTGTTTTCATAGAGACATTCCTAGTGCTTATTGTAGCAATTTGCGGCGGCAAAAGAAACTAAAAACGCCCCGTTGCAAAACGGGGCGTTTGAGCAAAGCTTTTTTATTTTTCCACCTTTATGCCTTTGAACGCACGGTATAATACCGCTAAGAGTCCAAAAAGCACATAAGCCGACATGACAATAAAAATGACGTCTTGCGGATAACGCACCAACAGCACGACCAGTACCACTAACAGCAATAGAAACCATACGCTGGTTCTTTTTTCGCGCTTGGCCTTAAACGCCGCATAAGGCACGGTGGATACCATTAACAGCGCCATGACGATCATGGCAATGGCCACAAAGTTATAAAGATAAGGCAAATACATTTCCATAATGCGCATGTTGTGGCCGCGCATATTAAATTCCATAATGCTGTAGGAGACGGCGAAAGAAGCAAAAATACATGCCGGCGCCGGTACGGGCAGACCCGAAAAATATTTTTTGGAACTTTCCCCCGCATAGGCCATGGCATTGAATTTGGCCAGCCGGAGTACGCCAAAACAGGCATATACGCAGGCAATGGGGGCGCCCCACAGCGGGTATTGGTGTAACACCATAAAATACATCAGCAGTGCCGGAGCCGTGCAGAATGAAACTGCGTCCGCCAGTGAGTCCATTTCCACGCCGAAGCTGCTCTCCGTGCCCAGAAGACGCGCCACGCGTCCATCAAACAAATCAAACACCGCGGCGATTAAAATCAGCCAGCCGGCTTTGCTGAAATTGCCTTGACTGGCGGATAAAATGGAAAAAAATCCGCAAGCCAAATTGCCCAGCGTAAATAAAGACGGCGCGGCGGCCGCGCTTGTTTTTTTAATTTTTTCCACGCTGGTGGAATGTTCTTGTTCTTCGTTCATAATTATTTATCCAAAATAAAAACGGCGCGGGAAAGCGCCGTTTTGCGGAAAAAATTATTTCCAAAGCGCCAATACGGTATTGCCGCCCTGTACTTTTTGTCCTTCTTTTACCAAAACGCGTACGGCGTTTTTCGGCAGATAAACGGCCACTTGGCTGCCAAAACGCACCAAACCGATGCACTGCCCCGTTTTTACTTCCTGCCCGGGTTTAACCCAGCATTCAATGCGCCGCGCAATGGCGCCCGTAATTTGTTCCACATGGGCGAAACGGTCGCTGTGCGGGCGGAAAATCTGAATTAAATTGCGTTCATTGTCTGTGGCGGCGTTTGGATTGTTGGCGAAAAGAAATTGCCCTTTGTGGTAAAAGATATCTCCTATAACGCCGCTTACCGTAGCGCGCTGCACATGTACGTCAAAAATGGACAAGAAAATACGTATGACTACAGAGTTGGGGTCGTCCTCCGTTTTGACGCTCAAAACGGTGCCGTCTGCAGGGCAGGCAATTTCATCCTCGGCAAAAGCAACCTCTCGTTTGGG
Organism: uncultured Elusimicrobiales bacterium; assembly: GCA_944324685.1. GTDB lineage: Bacteria > Elusimicrobiota > Elusimicrobia > Elusimicrobiales > Elusimicrobiaceae > Avelusimicrobium. The sequence continues at coordinate 1,356 of CALUXG010000048.1, read as the reverse complement.
ATTGCGGAAAAAGAATGCGCAAAAACAAGCCGCAATCAAAAACAACGCTCCCAATACACGCAGACCGAACAGCAAAAAGAAAACGGAAATCAATAAAGCAATGGAGAAAAAGCGTAATCCGATGGGCAGTACGGTAAATACCCAGCCGAAAGCTTTTACCAATGTTCTTTGAAAATCTTCTAGCATATATACCCCTTTTGGCCTTTTTCGCGGCCTTTGCTGTAAGTGGGCAGGGGGGGACTCGAACCCCCACGGCCTTGCGGCCAACAGATTTTAAGTCTGTCGCGTCTACCATTCCGCCACCAGCCCTTACCTAAATATTTTAACAAATAATGACGTTGTCCGCACGCAAGGCGCGTTAAGAAAGCTTCAGCGAGTTGTAAAATTTTTGACAGAACAAAGCTTTTACGCCTATTTCTTTGAGTCGTTGCTGCAGGTCTCTGTCCGATGTAACGGCTATGACGCGCGTGCCACTTTGACTCAAATAGTCCGCTTCCTGAAAAATATAATCGTCGGCCGTCATTTCTTCGGAAAATACGATATGCACGCCTCCGCGCAGCAAAGGCCCCACCGGCCGAAACGCTCCGTCAAACACCACGCGGTATTCGTGTATGGCGTATTTTTCATCTAAAGATACGGCTTCCAAAAAATCCAAAAATTCGGCCGTTACGTCTTCTTCCGTGCGGGCAAACTGCCACAGAAAGCTCCGTACCAGATTTAATCCGTCAATTAAATAAACCGTAGGTTTTGTGGTAACATACATAATTATACCGTTGTTGTGCCGGAAAAGAAAAATTGCTATAAGAAAATGATACAATATAATACCCTTTTCCGGCAGGACCGGAAAGTTCTTTGACAATTTCCGTATTTTACGGGGGTGTAATAGATTCGACGGGTATCTGTTACGGTTTGGGAGCAGGTATTGGTTGGCCGGGCCAATTAAAACAGGGCCAAAAAAATAACTAACGACAATCAAGTCGCTTGGGCTAACGCTTAGTCCACTGCCGCTTGCGTGCTTTTCACACGCGCAGGCAGGGCAGTCATTATGTGAATGCGGCGCAGCGGGCGCGTTTCGTCCCGCAGCGTTTAAGACCAACGGAACAAATCACGGGGGTGCCGCCGCGCGCTTACTCCGTGATTATCAAGCGCGGCTAAACCTGTAGCGCCCGAACGGTTAGGATGTTCGGACGGGGGTGCGAATCCCCCCACCTCCACTTTTTTGATTTGATGCTGTGATGGATTGATACGGAAATTGAACGATTTTGCAAAATTAACGGAGGGTTTTATGGCCGCTGACATTAAATTCGGCACGGATGGTTGGAGAGGCGTTATCGCGTGGGACTACACTTATGAAAA
>CALUXG010000047.1 GCA_944324685.1 uncultured Elusimicrobiales bacterium | reverse complement strand
TCACCCATTGTGGAAGACGGCGTAATGGGGTAAATCGCGATGACTTCGTTGGTGGCGTGCGCGACGTGGGATACCGCCGCGTTGCCGTCCATAGCGACTAGTTTGGCCATAGAGTAAATCTCCTTTTTGGTAATGTAAAACGAGTTGCCCGCCCTTTTGGGGCGGCCGGTTAAACAGTGTGCCGTATAAGATGGGTAAGAACAGATGTTTAACTACAAATACTATTGTATAATTTTCGTTTCGCGCGCGCAAACACGCGCGTAAGGGGCAAAAAAGCAAGTGTCCACGTGCGCGGACGGGGGGATATTTGCTAGACTTAAACCATGAAAGACACGCGTTTTTACCGTTTTCTGTGCAAACACCGCCTTTTTTGCGTCATCTATGAAACGCTGCGTTGGCTGGGGCACAAAATATTCTGTTTGGGAACAGGCCGCACGCCGGTATGGTATCGCTTTGACAGAAAATTCTCCGCCAAAAAAACGACGGCGGAAACTTTGCCTTTGGACAAACAATGGTATCGTATACGGCGTCCGTTGTACCGCCATGAACACGTCTATTACAACTTTGACGCCGCGTTGGCCTCCAATGCCGGCGTAAAAGGACTGGCGCTGATTTTCTTTATGGGCATAGGGGATTATTTATACACAACGCCTATGATAGAGGCCTTGAAAAAAAAATATCCCTTTCTGCCTTTTTATGCTTATGTTGGTGCGCAGTTTGACCGCAACAATTCTCCCTTGGTAGGTAAACTCCTGCAAAACAATCCCCATATTGAAAAAGTGTTTTATTTTAACGGTTACCGCCACCCGCTGATTTGGAAAAATTACAATTACGAGGACGCTTTCAAAAACATTCCGGAAGGTTTCTTGGCCGTGCCCGTATATTATGATTACGGCGTGCGCGTAGAACACCGCGTAAAAAGCTTGTTTGAAACATTTGGCTTGTCCATGCCGAGCCGGTCGCTTGCGCCTGTGATGTATTTCCCCCAGACTCCTGCACCCGTGGTGGCGCGGCATTTGGCGGATATTATTCAACGAGCGGCTGGGAAAAAGGGTGTTGTTTTTTTGCAGTTAGACTCGCGCGGTTCCAGCTATGCGTATCCTCATATGCAACGGCTGGCGGATCTGTTGATGAAGGAAAATTATTTTGTGATGAGCGTTACAAAGGGCGGTCCTACGGGGCAGTCTGCTTATGAAGAAATTGACATCAAACAATTCAGCATTAATGAAACATGGCATTTGTTACATTTGCTGAAAGAAAAATTTCCGCTTTACGTAATAGCAGTCAATTCCGTGTTTTGGGCGGCTTCTGCGGGGTTGGAATTGCCGAATTTGGGCTTGCAGCATTGGATAGACAAAAAAGTGCATAATTTATGGTATCCGAATATAGAAGTTGTTACAAATTACATATATCCTCTTTTGCCGCCTGAGAAACAAATTTTTGCCCCGCCGCAAAGTTATACCCGTCATAATAACAAAATCATTGACTACAAACCGGACTGGATCGTGAAATGGTTTCATGAAAAATTTGAATAGGTTTGCTTTTTTGCCAAAGCAGAACGGCTCTTGAATAACGGCGGTTTCGGTTATGGCGTTTTAGCGCCGGAAATGATTTCATGATTTTGGCCTATGCCGCGCCGAGTCGGGTTATGCGGCGTTGCCGCCCCGCAAAATTTTCCTGATGGCTGGAGAGTCGGCCAAAGGTTCCATACCTCTTCATCAAACAATGGTTTTTGTTGCTGATATAAAATTCCCCGCCTTTGTCAGACGGGGAATGATTATTTGTATTCGTTGTAGCTTACGATTTCTTCCAAGCTTTTGCGCGGACGCGGCGACGGATTTTCAGCGGGGTATCCTACACTGATCAAATGTTCCACTCTTTTTCCTTTGGGAAGCTGAAGGAATTTGCCGGCTTTATCGGAGTTGAGCCAGCCTATCCAGCATGTTCCCAAGCCCAAATCATGCGCGCGTAGTACCAAGTGTTGGCAGGCAATGCCTTGATCTACCAAATAAAACTCCGTCTTACGGAAAAAATTGCCTATGCGCGCCGTAAAATTTCCTGCGTCGGACACTACGGCTATAATCACCGGCGCGGCGGCCGCCCACTTGCTGATGGAGTACACGCCGCTGAAAGCTTCTTTACAGAAAGCTTCTTTTATTTTCGGGTCGTCCAGCACCACAAAGTGCCACGGCTGGGAATTGCAAGCCGATGGAGCCAGCCGCGCCGCTTCCAAACAGGCGTTTATTTTTTCCCGTTCCACGGGTTTGTTTTCATATTTACGCACGCTGCGCCGCTGCGTAATGACTTGTTCCAATTCCATAGCCGCTCCTGAAGAAAAGATTTATTTTATGGTAGCAAAAAATATAAACGCGGGAAAATACGCGGGAAAATATTTTTTTGACAACAGAATTAATATATAATATTTTAAGGTTATAATTATAATGTTTTATAATTATTATACCGAATGACTGTTTAATCTTAAATTTTGAGGGCCAGATGAAAGAGAAAAATCCTGTCTCATCTTGTTCAGACGACGATAAAACCGCCGGAGCTTTGGCTGCCTCCAGTATAGCAGAGTATTTTAAGCGCGGCGGGTGGAAAATCATCTCGTTTTTTCCGAATGTCTCTTGCGTTAACCGCATGCAAAAGCCGGTGCGCGGCAAACATGGCAAAAAGAAAGGCGAAGCATCTCAAAACAAACCGGTACACAAGGCCCACAAAAAACCGTAACGCGCTGTCCGGCTGACCGCGGCCAAGACGATAAACCAAAATAAGTTTACGCGCAGCATGCCGGCGCAAATGGTTACAGCGTCTCCTATAATGGGCATGCCGGAAAGCAGCAGCGCCATTTTGCCGTGCCGCTGAAAAATACGTGCAGCCTTATCCAGATATTTTTGTTTGACAGGAAACCATTTTTTCTTTTCCAAAATTCCAATATAGCGTCCGGCCCAGTAATTGATGATTCCTCCTAAAACGCTGCCGGCCACGGCCGCACACAGCAGCAGCCACGCGCGGTATTGCCCCGCTGCAAAAAGCGCCAGCAATACGACGTCCGTTTGCGGGGGAACGATGGTGGCCGATTCCACTGCCACAAAAAACAAAATAATTAAAACATGTATTTCCGCCATCATCTATAGGGTAAGTAAAAATACGGCAGCGTGTAAAGCCGAAAAATAATTAGAAAATGCCGTTTACGACGGTCGCAGGCCGCTTTCCTGCAAAGCCGCGCGCCACAGGGTCAGTTTCTCCGCGTAAGAACGCGTCGCATGGGCAGGACTGGTGGAAGGCAAACGGTAAAAATTTTTATCCGGCGTGCCGAATGCGCGCTTGTAAAAGTTAAACGCCGCCGTGCCGTTAAACAAAAGCGTATGAATGCGGGGATATTGCGCAAACAGGGCGGGAAAATCGTTCGGGACGCGGTTTTTGATGCGGCTGTCCAAACTGCCGCTGCGTTCGCAGGCGGCCAAAGTGTCCCACAAACCCAAGCGGCGTTTTAAGATGACGCTCAGTTTGTCCTGATAATTTTTAGGTTCGCGTCCGTTTTCAAAGAGGTCAAAAATAATGCGCCAAAACTGATTGTATTTGTAGGCGTAATATTCTTGCGCCCGCAACGAAGCTTCCCCGGGCATGCTGCCGATGATTAACAGGCGCGTATCCGGCCCCACGACGGGAGAAAAACTTATCAGCATGGCATTTGCTCCAGCAGTTCATTATATAAAGCCAAATCTTCCGGCAAAAAACAGACAAAATAAATGGCGTCAAATGCTTCCGGATATTGTCTTACAAACCGCATAACGCTCTTAAAAGCCGTTTGGGCGGCTGGTTTTTGCGGGTAGCCATAAACTCCCGTGGATATACAGGGGAAAGCGATGCTTTTTGCGCCGTATTGTCTGCCCAGCGCCAAGGCGGTGGTATAGCATGAAGACAACAGTTGTTCTTCGCCGTGCTTGCCTCCGCGCCATACGGGGCCTACGGTATGTATGATCCATTTGGCGGGCAGTCCGTATCCTAAAGTGATTTTGGATTGCCCCGTCTCACATCCGCCTAAAGCGCGGCACGCCTGCAGCAGCCGCGGCCCCGCTGCGCGGTGTATGGCGCCGTCTACCCCGCCTCCTCCCAGCAAAGTGCGGTTGGCGGCGTTTACGACGGCGTCGGCCTTTAGCGTGGTAATATCGGTTTGCAGCGCAATAAATGAGGTCATGCGTTTATCATAGCAATTTTATCTAGGTCCAATGTCATGGTACTTATAGGTCTTAGGACCCTTGTTGCGTTTGGCGCGCAAGACATATACTGGTATATATGAAACAACGAATAATTGGAATATTTTTATGTTTAGTATTAGTGGCGGAACAAGGGCTGCCCTTGTGGGGGTATGATGTTCCTCGGAAAAGTTTTTATGAAAAATCCGGCTGGTTGGACGCCCAGTCCAATACCCTGCGTCGGGTGGCGGAAAGAGGAGAGCAAGGAGCATATGATTTGTATAAGAATCAAAATCCATCTCCCAACAATAAATACGCGCAGGCCAATATTCATCAAGCCAATTTGACGGAGTTGGACGCTTATCGCACGTCGGAGCCGTATCGTATGGCCAAGCAGATACGCGACGCATTCGTGCAGGAGACGGACGAGGAAGTTGCGGAGGCTGAGCCGTCGGCCGCGGATATGGAGACGGTGAAAGGCGCTTTGGCGGAGCTGATGGATTTGTACAAAGAGACGGGGGATTATTACCCCATGGTAACGCAAAGCGTGCTGGAAGTATCGCTTTATATGCTTCCGCTGCAACAAAAATATCAGCTATATTCGCAGAGGGACTTAACGGTTTTGAAACAATTATTCAGCCGTATTTTAAGACGTCCTGCCCAGTGCGGACAGGGGTCTGGATATCGGTTATTTTGCGAAGGCCGCGCAGATGCGCTGGAAGGTTTTGCGCAGTTGGCGCAAACAGAACAGGATGCACAGCTGATAGCGGATGTGCTGGAGGCGGACATACAGCAGGCGTATATAGGAAGGGAGCTTTTGACGGGTGCGGCGGCGCTCTTGTCGTTAAAACAGGAACGTTTGTTGGATAGGGTGTTGGCGAAAGCGGTGGAAAAAGAAGGGGAAACTTTTTGGCAGAAGATAGACGTATTTATGACGGGTTGGTGGATACAGAAAATACAGTTTGCGCGCGGGCGGTATTTGGGCAATGTGAGCGCGGCGGGGGTACTGCCGCAGATGTACGGCGGAGCGGACGGGAACGTGTGGGAAGAATTGGCGCGTTTGTTGTATAACGACGGCAAACCCTCTCCGGCGTCGATAGGATTATTGGCGCGCTATGGCTTGGGCAGCTGCCGCGCGGAGGTGTCCGATACGGGGGATGGAAAAACCATGGTTGTGGACGAGGGTATAAAGCATGTTGCGGTGGAATGCCGGACGCTGCTGCCTTTTCTGGTGGGGGCCTTGTCCAGCGGGGTTGATTTTGGAGGCAGTGCGGAGATGAAATATATGGCGTCGCGCGTAAAGCTGACGCCGGCGTCTTTTGCGGCTCGGTTATATTTTTCAAATGTGATGGGGGACTTAAACGCGGAGACGGAACTTCGCTTGGACGACATGTTATATGAAGTGTTTGAGCGGGAGGCGGCGCAGCTGGAAGAAGAAAGAAAAGCGGCTTTGGAGAAAAACCGGCGTTTGGCGGCGCAGATAGCGGCGCTGGAAACGGAAAAGAAAGCGAAAAGCCGTCCGGATATTTATGGATTGTTGACGGCGGATAAACGCAGGGATATCGAAAGCATTGAACAGGAAATCAAACGTCTGGAGGGGGAGAAAGTAGCGGTGCCGTCTAATCCGGAGCCGTCATTGCAAAGATATACGAGACAAAGCGAACAATACCGACGTAAAGAACGGGGACAGCGTATATACCGCGAAGTGGCGGAAGTGTCGCAGGCGGTGGATATGGGGCTGAGTTTGTATTATACGTTGGCTCTGCCGGTGGCGGCGTTCAAAGGCGCCAAATGGGCAGTAAGCCTGAAAAAAGGCATGGACGCGGCCAGAGCGGGGCGGATAAACGCGGATGTGAGGCGTTTGGCCGCCTTATCAAGCCGTCTGAAAAAAATACGCAATATCCGCATTGGACAAAAAGCAACAGATTTGAGTAAAAAGATCACCGCGATGATTGCGTCCAATTTGCGCGCTGAAAACAACATGTTTCCCTCTGTAGCGGGAGGAATGATTTTGTCTGCCGCGGGGGGGGCACAGCGCATGGGCCGTCTTTCCCACATGGCAGCACGCGTACCGTCGGCCGCGGGTGTTTCCAAAGCGGCTGTGGGTGCGCCGGCGTCTGTTTCTGCACCGGCGAGGCCCGTTACGCCGGTGAAAGCGCCGGCGGTGATTATAAAAAAAGAGGCAGTTCCCGCTCCGTCCGTTTCCGCTTCAGAGGTTCCCTCTTCAGCCGCGGCGGCGGCGGCTCCTAAACAGCCCGTTCAGGCGGTTTCTTCCGTTTCGGGTTCGGTTAAAGATCCTGCTTTCGCACTCTCCGCCGACCGCTTAAATGATATACAAAAAAATCCTTTGCTTAATGAACTGCTGACCTTGCAGAAAGGGGGTAAACTGTCGGATGTGCAAAATAAGGAAGTGCAGCGCATATTCAAAATATTTTCCGGAAAGAATGCAAAAAAAGATGAGGATTTGCTTCGTTTGTTGACGCTCAATGTGCCTTTTTTGCAAAAATCACCCAATACCATATGGATGTGGGGAGAGCCCTTTCCTTCGGCTGCCATGTTGGCCAGAAAAACACCGTTTGGTTTTCCAATGAATCAAATTTTCCGCGCACAGCCTTTTGAAGAAATTGCGCCGGCGTTTCGCCGCGGAAAAGAAAATATACTGTTTTTCAATGGACACGGATATATATCACAGGACGGACGTTGGAAAGGCGCTTTGGTGCAGGCTCCTCCGGGGCAATTTCGCCCTCTGTCCACGGTAACCGTGGATAAAGTGCTGGCCGCGGCCCAAGAGTCGGAGTCTTCTTTGACGTCCGTATACATATACAGCTGTCAGGCCGGCCATATTTTTTCGGATTTACGCAAATTTTTTAAGAAGTATCCGCAGGCAGCCCAGAAAACGGAGTGGTACAGCGCCGTATCGGCCAATCAGCCGGCTTCCGCCAAGCCGCTTCCGGCGCAAGCGGCTTTTGGCAGCGCCAAAAAACGTTTGATGGATAAACTGTTGCTCAATATCACGCATAACGGTGCGGGACTGGGAGCGCGGGCATGGATAAAAGGCCGCGAAGTATATCCGCTGCGCGCCAGCATAAAACGCTTGGAACGGGAAATGTATTCCCTTCCGCAGTCGGAAAAAGCGGTGCTGGAAGGCTTAAAAGATAATTTGCAGTTGTTGCTGAATATTGCAGACGCCACGGATGAACATCTGCTTGCTTATGCTTTGAGGGATTTTCAAATAAGATACCCGAAATTGCTTGAAAACTGCAACACAAAACAACTGGTGGCTACTTTTTTGGATACGCCCGTAACGGAGGTGCGCTGGGGGCTAAAAGACTGGCCTGCCGATGGGGCTGCTTCTCTGGCGCCGTTCCTGCAGCTGAAACAAGAATGGGTGGACTATGTGGCGGCCACAGCTAAGGAAATGTTTGATATACTGGAACATACCCCGTCTGTAAAACGGCCTGCTCTGCAGGCGACGGCTTTGCGCGTTCGGCCGGACGTCAGCAAAGAATTGGAGTATGCCGCTTCTTATTTTGAACGTACGAAAGCGCTGCGGGAAAGCAATTTCTCCGAGTGGCGCAGAAATTTCCTTTTTGACGCGCGGATACGGGATTTGTACCCCGTCATAGAAGAAGGGCGAACCGTCATGAAAAATCTGCAGGATTATTGGGAGGCGCGCGGCCTATTTGCAAATCCCCAAATAACGGCACAGAAAGAAGTGATGGAGGGGTTGCTGGCGGATATGGCCAGATTCACTCTTTTGGAAAAACAAACCACCGAAGCGGAAAAAGTGTATAAAATGTTTAACCGCCACGCCGGTTTTGAAACGTGGGATTTGTTGGACGGATTAAAAGTGACGCCAAAAATACCGCTTGATAAAAAAATTATTTTGTCCGTGCAATATTTGCAGCGTTTGCGTATGAGCCGTCCTGTTGCCCATCGCAACGATTTAACCCCCGATATTATCCGCGCGATAGACTGGTACGACCAGTTGCAGCCGGCAGAGAATTTATTTTGGAGAGCGAACATTATTCCTACGGCTTCCGCCATGCGCGTACGTCTGGCGGAGCTGGGCAAGCAGAAAAAATGGTTCTCTGCTTTGCAGCGCAAAGAGTATAACGCTTTGCGCAAAGAGCTGTACAGCAAGCTTGTATTGGATAAAGAAAAAGCTTTGCCTTTGCAAAACAGGCTTGTATTTTTGCCTAAAGCGCAGCAAACCCCCAATACCGTATTTTTACGGGGAGACGAGTTCACGCCGGAAGGCATATGGGCAAGGCGTACGCCGCTGGGCTTTTTCCGCCCGAAATTTGTACAACAGGCCAATGTTACGGATCTTCTGCGTCATTTTAAGCCCAATCAAGAGAATGTCTTATTGGCCCATGTACACGGGGGGATTTCTGTGAAGGCCAATGCATGGAAAGGCCTTTTAATATCCGCGAAAGAACATCCCAATCTGACCGCACATGATTTGCGTTTTACGGTCAAAGACTTGCTGGAGAAATTGCCGGATACGCGTTCTACGCATACGTCCATTTATATAAACGGATGTTTTTCCGGAGGGATTATTGACGATGTTTTGCGTTTGCGCAAACAGTATCCGGAGGCTTTTGCCAAAACGGATTGGTTTACCACCGCTTCCGTTTCCCAATATTCCGGTCAGGAAGTGCTGCCTGCCGTATTTGCGGAGGGATCCGTCCGCACCAAATTGTTTGACAAAGTGCTGCAGCGCATGCGCTATAACGGGGACGCGCTGGCCGCACGGATTTTGCTGGATGGAAAGGAAATTTATCCGCTGCGAAGCAGTGTGCGGCGGCTGACATGGGAAATAAAAAAAGCTTCCCCCGAAGAAGCCGTCCGCCTGCGTCAATTGCAAAAAGAATTGAGCGCGCTGCGCGCGGTGGCGGATGCCCGCAATGAGAGGCAGTTGTTCCGTGCGCTGTTGGAGCTGGAAAATGTCCGCCCTGGAACGGTGGATGGCATAGAGAGATGGGTGGACTTGCCCCGCATTTTAGGCATGCTCCCCGGCACCTCAAAAAGCCCGCTGCCGCATGGATTTCGTTGGGGAATCAACCCCAAAAAGACGGGGGATAATTTCTCCACGCAGCCCTATATTTTCCTGCAACAGGAATGGGTGGATTACGTGGCTAAAACGGCGGAAGAGATATTCCGCAAAGCTGCTAAGTAACGGTTTTTGACGTGGGTAAAAGAGCGGGCCTTAAAAGCCCGCTCTTTTGCATGAACAGAAGGCTGGAGCCGCTCCAGTCTTGTATAAAAGCCGAATGCAATTTATATAATAAATGAGGAGGGTTTTATGACAAAATCAAAAGTCTATTTTACCAGTATGCGCACCAAACTGGGCGAAGGGTTGCCCAGCAAACTCCAACGGCTGATGAAAGCCGCGGGCATTGAAAAAATTGATTTTAAAGATAAATTCGTCGCCATTAAAATTCACTTTGGAGAACCGGGCAATTTGGCTTTTCTGCGGCCCAATTACGCCACCGCTGTAGCGGATGTGATCAAACAATTGGGCGGGAAACCTTTTTTGACCGACTGCAATACTTTGTATGTGGGCGGACGCAAAAACGCGTTGGATCATCTGGATTCGGCGGCCTATAACGGCTTTACGCATCAGACGACCGGCTGCCATATCCTTATTGCCGATGGCCTGAAAGGCACGGATGAAACGTTGGTACCCGTAAAAGGCGGGCAATACGTCAAAGAAGCCAAAATCGGCCATGCGCTTATGGACGCGGATATCGTTATTTCATTAAACCATTTTAAGGGACATGAATGCGCCGGCATGGGAGGCGCCTTGAAAAATATCGGTATGGGCGGCGGTTCCCGTGCCGGTAAAATGGAAATGCACAGCGCCGGCAAACCTTATGTACATACCGAAAAATGCGTGGGCTGCGGCGCGTGCGTACGTATTTGCGCGCACGACGCGCCTCATGTCAAAGACGGCAAGGCCAGCATTGACCATGCCAAATGCGTGGGCTGCGGGCGTTGCATAGGCGTCTGTCCCAAAGACGCCATCACGCCGCCGTTTGATGAATCCAATGATATTTTGAACAAAAAAATAGCGGAATACAGCAAAGCCGTCTTAGATGGACGGCCGCATTTTCACATCAGTTTGGCCATAGATATTTCGCCGTATTGCGACTGCCATGCCGAAAACGATACCCCCATCGTGCCGGACGTAGGCATGTTTGCCTCGTTTGATCCGGTGGCGATAGATGTCGCTTGCGCCGACGCCGTCAACCGTCAGCATGCCATGCCTGACAGTTTGCTGGCCGAGCGCGAACATACGCACGGGGATCATTTTGCGGATTTGACGCCGGCGACCAATTGGCGCGTTTGTGTGGAACATGCGCAAGATATCGGTCTGGGCAGTATGGAATACGAGCTGGTGGAAATAAAATAATCTGCGGCGGTGGCCCGCGTATGCGGACCGCCGCTTTTTGTATGCTGCAAGAAATTTTACGTGTTTTAACCGAACGTTTGGCAAATTCTTCCGCCCCGCTGCTGGTGGCGATTGACGGCCGTTGTTCCGCCGGCAAAACAACGCTGGCGGCGCGGCTTCGGCAAAATCTCAACGTGCCCGTTTTTCATATGGATGATTTTTATTTGCCTTTTGCGCTTCGTACTCCTCGGCGTTTGAGCGTAAGCGGCGGACATATGGATTGGCGGCGATTGGAGGCGGAAATTTTACGTCCTGCCATCCGTGCCGAAGAAATTATATACCGTCCTTACGACGCGCATGCGGACGCTTGGAAAACGGCGCAAAAAATTTCTCCGCAGAGATTGTATATTGTGGAAGGATCATATGCGCTTTTGCCTGTTTTGCGTCCGTATTACGGTTATAAAATTTTTTTAACGGTAAATGCGCAGGTCCAGCAGGCGCGGCTTCGGAAGAGGGAAGGAGCAGAAAAGCTTCGGATGTTTCAGACGCGCTGGATTCCGGCGGAAGAAAATTATTTTTCCGCCTGTCTTGTGCCGCAGAGCGCCGACGCGGTGTTTGATGCGTCGGATGAGTGATCAGCCCCGTTGTTTAATCAATTCTTGCACAATAGCTGCCGCTGAGGCCACTTTTTCGGGGCAGGGCCTTACCTGATAATAGTGTTCCGTGCGCTTGTCCGGCTCCGGCCCTTGCGGGCCGGCCAGTCCCAAAAGTTCACGGCACACGATAGATCCGTTTTCTTGGCGGAACTTGGCGGCCAGCTGCTGTATCAAAGCATAATGGGCGCTCTTGGCTGCGTGGTCTTTAGGATCTGCAGGAGCGTATTTTAAGCCGGCTATCATAAACATGGCGCTTACCGCACCGCATACTTCGCGCAGGCGGCCCATTCCTCCGCCGAAAGAGGCCCCCAGCTTGAGTAGGATGTCTTCGTCCAAGTTTAATTCGTCAGCAAACGCCAACAATACCGCTTGCGCGCATCCGCAGCCGTTTTTGAATAAAGCGGCCGCTTTTTCTTTTTTATCCATAAATATATTATAACCTTTGTTTTTGGAAGCGGGCAAAGTGTTACAATAAAATTATGAAAGCCATTATTGTAACGATAGGCGACGAGATTTTGCTCGGCCAGATTTTGGACACCAATTCCCGTTATGCCGCCGCCGCATTGGCGCGGCTGGGGATAGAAACGGTAAAAATGCTGTCCGTTTCCGATACGCCTGCGCAAATACGGGCGGCGGCGGATGACGCTTTGTCTGCGGCAGACGTGGTTATTTTTACCGGCGGCTTAGGCCCGACGAGAGACGATTTGACCAAGAAAACCTTGGCGGAATATTTCGGCACGCGTTTGGTATTTAATGAACAGGCCTATACGTGGGTGGAGCAGTTTGTCTCCCATTATCCTAAAGGGAGTATGAACGAATATAATAAAAACCAAGCCATGCTGCCCGAAAAATGCACGCTGCTGCGTAACCGCAAAGGAACGGCCTGCGGCATGTGGTTTGAGCGGGACGGCAAGGTGCTGGTGTCTTTGCCCGGGGTGCCGTTTGAAGCGGAATATCTAATAAAAGAGGAAGTTGCGCCGCGTTTGGAAAAAAGGCTGGCGGGGGATTTGCTGAAATATAAAATGTTGACGGTATACGACGTGCCGGAGTCTGATCTGGCCATGAGCCTGCAGCATTTTGAAAATCGTTTGCCTTCGGGCATGGCGCTGGCGTATTTGCCTTCTGCCGGTTTTGTGCGTCTGCGTTTGACGGCCAAAGCGCAGGCCGTCAAAAAACTGGAAGCATGTTGGCAGGATTTGTTGAAGGCGCTGCAAGGCAGGCGTTTTACGTTGGCGGAACATGGCGCCGTGGAGGATATTTTCGCGCGGGAAATTGCCGCGTTGGGCGTAACGGTGGCGACGGCGGAAAGCTGCACCGGCGGAAATGTGGCGCATTTAATTACGGCCGCGGCGGGTGCGTCGCGTTATTTTTTGGGAGGGGTCGTGGCGTATGCCAATGAAGTAAAAGAGCATGTCCTTGGCGTACGTGCGGAAGATTTGCAAAAGTACGGAGCCGTCAGCGAATGTGTGGCGCTGCAGATGGCGTGCGGCGTGCGGGAGCGGATGGGGGCGGACTTTGCCGTTTCCACCACCGGCATAGCCGGACCGGACGGCGGCACGGCGGAAAAACCCGTCGGGACTGTATGGATTGCCGTGGCGGGACCGCAGGGCGCACGCGCGCAAAAATTTCATTTTTCCGCCACGCGCGAGCGCAATATCGCCAAAGCGTCCGTGAAAGCTTTGGAGCTTTTGCTTGAGGCGGTCAAACATGGGAGGCAGTCAAACATGGTTTGAAAACGCCAAACCCATAAGCCGTGCATATTGTTTTCGAACAAGATGTCGACGGGGCCGTTCTTTTTGCGTCCGATATAAAAAAGAGATGTTTTTGAAAGACAGTGGCGGAAGCGGAGAAATTTTTGCTAAAATAGTAAAAGATTTAAGGATCGGTAGCTTAGTTGGTAGAGCGCCTGCTTTACACGCAGGAGGTCACAGGTTCGAGTCCTGTCCGGTCCACCATTTGATAAGGCACTTCGCAAGAAGTGCCTTTTTTTGCCGTTTCTCATCTTGTTTCTTGGGCGTAAGCACAGGGATGGGATCTCTTTCTTACCGTGCGGGTTGGTGCGGTCCCATGTGCTTCTTAGAGGTTCGTGTAGGGATTGCATATCTGGAAAAACAAATAATACGCCGCTTGGTGTGATTGTGTTTTGACGATCCGTTTTTAGTTGTCGCATGGCTGCCGTTCATTTTTTATTATTGCGTTTTTGCCTTTTGTTTTTCATTATTGTGTTTTGACAGTTTGTTTTTTATTATTGTATTTTTCCGTTCTTTTTTAGTTGTTGTGTTTCTGGCCGTTTGTTGGTTGAAAAGCGGGAGAGGCTTGACTTGTTTTTTTTTTTTTGATACCCTCTACATGGTGGAAAAGAAGAAGCCTCTAAGGGCTGTTTTTGGCGAATTAAACGCCATTGTAGAGGCAAAAAATTTTGAACATGTTTGCCGGCGCATGGTTTGCAAATATGACGGCTTACAATAATAGTCATTGCAAAGAATTGTCATCGCCGGCAAAAACAGCCGTCATTTTGCCAGAGCTTTCATGGTCGAAACTCAAAACAAAGCCATGGGCGGCAGATAACCCTAACGGAAAATAAAAAGGAGACATTTATGTCCAAACATACCCCGAAAACCGAAAACATATATAACAGCTTATGTATCCGGCAATTGGAACAGCAGTACTGCTCCAGTTGCAGTGCGGCGGTGGTCAGCTCCTGTTGTGTGGTGTCCAGCCGCGGATTGGGGGAACGGTTGGTGTCCCGCATATACAATGGCGGGCGCAAGGCGGTATATGCCGCCACAGTGGGGGCTATGCTGGCCAACAATCTGACGCCGTATGCGGGGGCGGCGACGATTACGGTTTCTTCTGGGGTGGT
>CALUXG010000046.1 GCA_944324685.1 uncultured Elusimicrobiales bacterium | reverse complement strand
TTTATTCGCTTTGCGAATAAATTAAGCCGAGAATGGGAGTCCCCTGCGGTAAAATTCCTGACGGAATTTTCCTTCGGGCCGGACCTCGCGGTTTTTGCCTTTCGGCCTAAGGCCTCAAACAAAAACATCGCTCCGGTCTTCGCCTCCCAACGCGGGCAAAGCAGTTTGCCCGCTTTCCGGCTTTTATTCGCTTTGCGAATAAATTAAGCCGAGAATGGGAGTCGAACCCACAACCTACGGTTTACAAAACCGTTGCTCTGCCAGTTGAGCTATCTCGGCGTAATTTCTTTCTTATTATCTTATCAAATTTGCCTGCCGGCCGACAAACCTTTCAGGCGTATTGTGCTACAATAATATATATCTCGGCGGAGGATTTTTATGAAAATACACTTTTTGGCGGTTTTGCTTTTGTGCCCGATAACGGCTTTTGCATCGGTCAATTGTGATATTCAAAAAGAACTGCCCTTACAATTGATGGGGCAGGAGTTAAAGCGCAGTTTTAAGATATTAAAAAAACAAAACCCGCCCATTTACTATCTTTCCTATACCTATAAAACGGGAGAAAATGCCGTTTTGGCGGTGGCGTACGACGGTGTAGCCATCAAACGGCAAACGCCCGTATCCACAGCGGAGGTAATGGCCCGCGCCGGCAGTGCCAAATTAGACAATACGCACGCTTTGCGCGCCGAACGCGAAAACTGGACTTTGCCGGTTTGGACGGCGCCTATACCCGACGCCGCCGATCCTAAAGGTTTTTTAAGCGCTTGGTGGCGCGGCACGCAGCAAGCGGCCGAGAATGCGCAAAGGGATTTCAGCCGCGTACAGTCTAATGTCCGTACCATGGCAGCCGTGCGCGATCAATCGGATGATTTTGTTTTTCCTCCGAAAGAAACCTATTGCCGTACGGAATCTTTGCAAACGGTGGATTTGGACAAGTATGACCCCTTGCTGAGGGAAGCTTCCCGCTTGGTGCGCGGAAAAGATTTTGTGCTGGGAGCTTCTTTTGTCATCAGTGTGGAACAGGGACACCGGTATTTTGCGGACAGCCAAGGCACGCGTCTGAAAACGCCTTATGCTTTTTTCCGTTTGTCGTATCAGCTTTCCGGACGCGGGAAAGACGGACTGGAGATCAGCCGCGACGGTATTTATGACGTGTTTTCTCCGCAGGATTTTCCGTCCCGCGGACGGCTTTTGGCAGATGTAGGGCAATCTTTGCGCGAGTTGGAAGAACTGTCCAAAGCGCCGGAGGGGGAGCCCTATAGTGCGCCTACCATATTAAAAGGCCGCGCCGCCGCCGTATTCGTACATGAAGTGATGGGACACCGTTTGGAGGGATATCGTCTGAAAAATGCGGGGGACGGACAAACGCTGGCCGGCAAAGTGGGGCAGCAGGTTATTTCTCCGCTGATTACCATTACGGCCGATCCGACCCAAACGGCTTTTAAGGGGGAGCCATTGCGCGGACATTATGTTTATGACGACGAGGGGGTAAAAGCCCGCCCAGTTACTTTGATAGAGAACGGTGTGTTAAAAAATTTTCTTATGCAAAGCAGCCCCATAGAGGGGTTTGCTCATTCCAACGGACATGGCCGCAAAGAAACCGGCTACCGCGCCGAAGCCCGCATGAGCGTGATACGCGCCACGGCGTCAAAAACGGTTCCTTATGAAAAGTTGGAAGAAATGCTGTTGGAAGAAATTAAGCGGCAGGGAAAACCCTATGGGTTTATTGTGGATGATTTGGGCGGCGGTTTTACGTTGACAGGTACGGGACTGCCGCAAAGTTTCAAGTTGCAGGCCAAGCGCGTTTTGCGCGTGTATCCGGACGGGCGAAAGGAAGTCGTCCGCGGACTGGATGTCGTGGGAACGCCGCTGGTAAGCTTTAATAAAATTTTGGCGGCGGGGGATGATGATACGCTGTTTAACGGTTCCTGCGGAGCGGATTCGGGCTGGGTGCCACAAAGCAATATCGCGCCCAGTTTGTTGTTTGAGAATTTAGAAATGGAAAAAACTCAAAAAAGTGATTTTAAGCCGCCGCTGTTGCCGGCTCCTGACGTGCAAAAAGGGGGAAAAGAATGAGGAAATATCTTTTATTTTGTCTGACGCTATTGGCGTTGCCGTTAGGGGCGGAGGCTCTGCCGGACAATATGTATTTCCGTGCTATGCATGATGAGATGCAGCGCACCCGCAAAGAATTGCGCATGAAAGGAGGCGCCCGCCCGTATTTTGCCGCGTATAAAGTGATTTTTTCCACCACGCAAAGTTTTACGGCTCAATTCGGCGTGCCGTATGCCGCGCCAAAACAGGCCCAAAGCGGCTTGGAGGCTATGGCTTATGTCTATGCGGGCAATGCCAAAAACAACAGCTCCGGTTTTGTAAACAATGTGTATTACTATCGTCCGGCGACGTCGTTGTCCGTTCCCGTAAGTTATGATGGCCTGAGGCGTATTTTGTGGCGTTTGACGGACAATGCTTATGCGGCGGCGGGTGATTCTTATGAAAAGAAAATGGCTTATAAACGCCAAAAAAATTTAACCGATGACCAGCCGGATTTTTCCGCCGCTTCCCGCGCATTTTATGTGCGCGATATTACACCGTTTGAGCCGCTGGATGAGCAGTACGGCCAAAAACTGGTGCAGGAGCTTTCCGCCATGGGAAAAGAGACGGCGTATTTGGAAAGCTTTTCGGCTTCTTTACAGATAAGCCAGCAGGATATTTATTTTTTGGACAGCGAAAATGATTTTTATCAATATAGTCAGCCTCTCTGTTCATTAACGTTGACGGCCGCTTTGCGGACCAAGGAAGGGTATCAAGAAAATCAAACGGAATATACGCCTTTTTTATGCGGCCAAATGCCCTCTGTAGAGCAATGGCGTAGCAAAACACGGGAATTTTTAGCGCGGCTTGACAGTATGTATCAGGCTAAAAAAGCCGAGCCGTATTTGGGGCCGGTGTTGCTGGAGGCCGAGGCGGCGGGCGGATTTTTTAACCAGTTGTTTGTACGTAATGTCAACAATCCAAAGCCTCTTTTGTCGGCGCAGGATGAAACAGACGCCTCCACCGGACAATTTAAAGATAAACGCGGCTTGCGTGTTATCAGTCCTTTTTTTGACGTGTATGACCGTCCTCAGCTGAAGCAATACCAAGGAGAACCTTTGACGGCGTTTACCCCATTGGACGATGAGGGCGTGCAAGCGCAGCAATTGCAGTTGGTGCAAAGCGGAAAACTGTTAACGCTTCCCGCAGCACGCAGTTTAATAGAAGGACAAAAGCAGAGCAATGGTCATGCGCGCATGAACCGTTGGACCTATCCTAGGGCGGCGTTGACGAATGTGTTTTTTGTGCCCCAAAAAACGTTGTCTTCTTCTCAGTTGGAACAAAAGTTATTGGAGCGCTGTCGGGAACTGGGACTGGAATATGGATATATTTTCCCTTATTTTCCCGTCATTAACTCCGGTAAGGGGGAGCTGAACTTTGCGTGGCGTATATATGCCAAAGACGGGCGGAGAGAACCCGTGTACGGTTTGCGTTTGGAAAATATGACCACGCGCAGTTTGCGCGATATATTGGCGGCGGGTGAAAATATGAAAGTATCTGAGTTTTCAAGCAGCAGTTTCTTGCCGGTGGCGGTGGCGGCTCCGTCCATACTGGTGGATGAAATAGAAATATTGCCTACCCAACGTAAACCGGACAGAGCGCCGTTTGTGCCTTTGCCGTAATCTGTTATGAAAAAAGGCGGCCTTTAAGGCCGCCTTTTTTTATAGGCGTAAACAAGTTGTTTGGAAAACAGAACGGCTGTATGTTTGACCAGTGTGTTTGAAAGGGCTTGTATCGTTTTTTTGATAAATTTACGTATGTGCAGAATTTATCAAAGAATGTATTCGAGCGCAAAAAACCGCTCTAAAGGCATTTTAGGCAGATTTATGGATAAAGTCATCCTGAGAAGTTTTTACTCAGGATCTCAGTCTTTTGAGCATATAAAGCGGCTGGGATGCCGAGTAAAGACGTCTCGGCATGACACCAATATACTGGGATGCCGAGTAAAAGCGTCTCGGCATGACGATGATATAAACGACAAGAATATAAATGACGCTAATATAAATGACAACAATATAAATAGAGTCATCCTGAGAAGTTTTTACTCAGGATCTCAGTCTTTTTGATCATATAAAGCGGTTGAGATGCCGAGTAAAGACCTCTCGGCATGACGCTAATATACTGGGATACCGAGTAAAGACGTCTCGGCATGACGCTAATATACTGGGATGCCGAGTAAAGACGTCTCGGCATGACGAGGATGGCCGTACGGTGTTTGTCCGACGGTGTTATATCGTGGCCGTTTATTTATTGAAAATCCGGTACAGCTTGATTTGTTTTTTTTTTGAACCCTATACATGGCGAAAAATCAAACGCCGCTGAGACGTGTTTTTGAACAATTAAACGCTGTTATAGGAAGAAAAAAATGAGAAAAGGTTTTACATTAATTGAACTGTTGGTAGTAGTGCTGATTGTCGGCATATTGGCGGCCGTAGCGCTGCCGCAATACCAAAAAGCCGTGCGTCGGGCCCGCGCAGCGGAAGCGGCCGTATGGGTCAAGCGTATTGTGGCCGCAGAACAGGAATATTATCTGGCCAACGGGCGCTATACGGGCAATATTGAAGACTTAAATTTGGATTATAAACATAAATGGCCTACAGTCCAGCTGGAGGCCAACAGAACATTCACATCGGATCTATCGTTTCATTTATTTGATTATGGCGGATATATTTTCCGCGTGATGGTGGCGGAACCCATCCTCAAATACGGCGGAGATTTCGGCGGATACGGAGCGCAGCTGCATGCGCGGGATGCCTCTCAAAACTATCCGCTGGTTTGCGCTGAACACGCCTGCCACGGGGTGCCTGCCGGCAGTTTTTGCAAAGATGTGATGGGCGCAAAAGGCGAGCCGGTAGTCGATGGGAGTTATTGTTTCCGTTTTTACAAGCTGCCCTGAATTTATTTTTTGTCCGCCAGCAGTTTATTTGCGACGCGGTGGGCGAAAGAATCTTTGTCCAGCTCTTGTATTTTTTTCAATGCTTCTTCGGCCTGTTTGGTTTGGCCGATTTTTTTCAGGTTCATATACAGCATAAACAGGGCCAGCTCATTGTCGGGGTTTTGTTTGAGCAGAAGCTTTGTTTCTTCCAAAGATTTTTGGTATTCCCCTGCTTGATAAAGCCACATGGGGCGCCATGTTTTCAAATCTTCTCTTTCGGGCGTCAATGACAGCGCGACGTCCAAGTCCACCAAAGCGTCATTCAAACGGTTT
The DNA here is from genome assembly GCA_944324685.1 of uncultured Elusimicrobiales bacterium. Classification (GTDB taxonomy): domain Bacteria; phylum Elusimicrobiota; class Elusimicrobia; order Elusimicrobiales; family Elusimicrobiaceae; genus Avelusimicrobium. Next base: position 50,224 of record CALUXG010000046.1, on the reverse strand, counting down.
AACCCTTTATAAGCCCGCGCACTGAGCAGCCAATAATTGGCGTTTTCCGGTTCTTCCGTTTTAGCCATGGTAATGTGGATAAACGCGTCGGCATAATTGCGCTGTTTCAAAAAAGTATAGGCATAGCGGGCGCGGTTGATGGGCGCGGCCTGCGGATTTAGGCTGAAAAACAAGTCATAATATTGGCGGGCTTTGGAATAAAATCCCATTTCTATATAATTTTCGGCTTGGCCGGACAACGCTTCCAAGTTATGAGGTTCCAATGCCAGTACGCGGTCATAGAGCTCAATGGAACGGTCCGTCAAACCGGTGCGCTGATACAGCGAGGCCGCCGCCAAGAGCAGTGGTATGTCTTTTTGATGGAATTCCAAGGCTTCCAAATAGACTTCCAAGGCCTTTTCCGGCTGATTGAGCTGTTCGTAAGCAAGCCCCAGCAAGCGGTATGCGCGGGCTTCTCGGCGTTTGATGTTTTTGGTCTTGTAAATATAATTGCTTAGCTCCACTACGGCTTGGCGGTAATCACCGCGGTTATAGGTTTCGCGCGCGTCCACAAATTCTTGTTTGTCCTTAAAACTGATGCCGAAAAGCCCCGCCTGCGCCGGTGCGGCTAAACAAACCGTCATGAGCACGGGGATTAAAATTTTATTTTTGCACCACATCGTCTATCGCTGACAGAATAAGATCTTCCTGCAGCGCCTCCAAGTTTTCATTGGCGGAACGAATGCCCACTTCTCCGGCTTCGTGCAGCTTGTCCAGCTCCAGCGTGCCGATGTCCAGCACGCGGTTCTGAATGACAAAATTGGCTTTTTGCGCCGATTCTTCTATCATGGCCGCCCCGCGTACGTCGCCTACGCGCAGCAAGTATGCCGCCACCGTCTGCGGTGCCTGCGAATAAAAATCCGGCGGCGTAACGGAAGCGATAATATAGTCGGCACCTTTTTGCTTGACCAGATTGACGGGCAGATAATTTACCACAGCTCCGTCCACCAAATAACGGTGCCGGTAAGGAACGGGATCAAATATGCCCGGCAAATTCATACTGGCGCGTACGGCGATATCTACCGGACCGGAGTCAAATACCACCTGTTCACCGGTTTTAACGTCCATGGCCGCCGTGGCAAAAGGGATAGCCATGTCTTCAAAACGCATGTGTCCGATTTGGCGGTGGAAAAAATCCTGCAAATTGCGCGAGGAAGGCAGTTTTTGCAGAAACAAGAGCTTCAGCAGGCCCATCAGGTTGAAATCCGGCGTAATGGTGTCCATTTGTATATGCTGGCCTATTTCCCATAGTTTGTCCGTAGGCAGTCCGGCGGCATATAAAGAACCGACCACCGCGCCCATGGATGTCCCCGCCATGACGTCTATGGGAACGGCGGCATTGTGCAATACTTCCAGCACGCCGACATGGGCAAACCCGCGCACCCCTCCGGCCGAAAGCGCCAGCCCTACGGTGGGGCGCCGCTCCGGCGGCAGATTAATAAATTCTTCCCACAGAAAATCCCGCAAAATGGCGTCTTGCGTTACGGCGGGTAAGGCGTGCAGCGGCTGGGCAAAAAACATGCCCAGCAACGGCAGTAAAAACGCGGATAATTTTTTCATGCGGGGACTCCCGTTACAAATCTTGTCCTATGGCCCATTCCAGACCGGCTTTGGCCGTCAGGTTTTGGCGTATAGCGTCGTAATAATTGCGTCCCGTTTGATAATAAGCGTCCAGCGCTTCCAATGCGTTTAAGTCCGCCGCGGCCGTTTTTTCGGCTTGAGCAAGCAGTTTTTTCACGTCGCGCCAAACCTGCTGGCGGCTGAAAACTTCCGCCTGCCAGAATATCAGGTCGGCATAATTTTCGGCCACTTGCACGCGTATGGCGTCTTCTATGGCGGCGCGGCGGAGGGTGCTTTGATTTTGTTCGGCTTTGCGCTGCGCGTTTTGCGTGGAGAGATTGTAGGGCAGCGGCAAACGTACGGCCAAAGATACTTGCTTATTTTCGTCATCCAAATCGTCAAAGCCCAATCTTTCGTAGCTGCCGGTTAAAATCAAATCCGGATAACGGCGCGACAGCGCCAAATCAATGGCCAAATTATCCAGTTCCAGCGCGTAAATGGCGGCTTTTAATTCGGGTCTGAATTCCATGGACCATAAGTTCAGCTTAGGCAGATCCAGTTCCACCTCCACGGGCTTAAAATCTCCGCGCACCGTAATGTGGGAGTTCAGCTCTTTGTTGAGGTTGACCAGCATGCCCAGCTGGGCTTTTTGCAGTTCATTGTCCGCCTCGTTTTTCAGCGACGTTAAACGGGAGAGCAAATATTGCGCTTTAATTTTGTCCCACGCCCCCGTACGCAAAGAGCGGGAATATTGCGTGGCTTTGCGCTGCACTTCGTCAGCCAGTTCCACGATATGTTGGGCGCATAATAAACGGAAAAACGCTTTTTTAATATTCAGGACAGCTGCATTTTTGACGGCTTCATATTTGCTTTGGACTTGTTTTAAGTTGGCTTGGGCCATCTTCAGCGTGCTGCGCAGACGCCCGCCGGCATACAGATATTGCGTACCGGTAATGCCGGCACCGAAAAATTGGTGTTTGGTGTCGGCGGATAGTAAATCGTTGTTCGGGATAAAACGGTTGGCCACTGAGTCGGGCAGAACCATGGGATAATCTAAGTCATACCATGTGGCCGTGCCTTGCAGGGACAACTGCGGCAAAAATAAAAATTTGGCTTCTTTTACTTTTTGTTCGGCGATGATGATTTCCTGCTGTGCGGCCAAAAAATCGCTGTTGTTTTCCAGTCCTAAACGTATAGCGTCTTCCAGTGTTAATTCATCGTTGATTAAACTGGAAAAACGAAGCCCGTATTCACGCTGGGCCGCCGCCGGCAGTGCCAGCGCCAAAGCCAGACACAGCAAAGCTATTTTTTTCATACTCCCCCGTGTTTATTCTTTTTTATTTCTTCTTCCACTCGGTCCATCATCTTGTTAAATTCGTCTTGCAAATCCGTCAGCTGATCTCCTTTGCGCAGGTGTACCCGCTGGGAGAAGTCTCCTTTGGCGATGGCTTTGCAAGTCTGCTCAAACCTGTATATGGGGCCAGCCATTTTGTGCGAAACGATGGCCGATATTAATATGACGAAAATAACGTAGATGATGATTTTATAAATAAATCCGTAAGCCAGCGTCGGGAAATGATCATAAAGCGGTTGGAGCAGAACGGGATACTGGTCAAATATGTCGTTTAAGGTAAACGTCAGTTCAAAGGCCATGATCAACAGTCCCGCCAGCACGCTTAATATAATAAGCGTCATATAGCTAAACTGCAGCTTCTTTTTAATAAAGATAGTGCGTCTTTTAAATTGCGTTGACGGCGGGGCGGGCTGCTGTTGATTCATAAATCCTCTTGATAGATGTTAAAAATTGGTAACGTAGCGCAATTGCAGCATGCGTTCGTTTTCGTCTCCGCGTCCGATGCGGCGTACCGCTCCCGACAGCACCAGCGCGGGTGTGATGTTAATGTGCGCTCCCAAGTTTAAGCGGGAATCGCGCATATTGTTGATGTTGTCCCATTCTCCGACAAGAGCCAGCCAGTCGTTCAGACGCCATGAAGCGCCTAGGAAAAAGTACAAATCATGACGGTCAAAATCGGACAGATTCATGCCGGCCGAAGCGTTCAGCCCCGGGGTAAAAATTTCCCGCGTTAAAGTAATATAACCGCCTTTGCGGTCGTCCATGTATTCCTTGCTTTGGCGGTTGTATCCGTACCGACGTCCGTCATAGCCAATAGCGATGGCCGGCAAGTACAGGCTGCCGTCAAAAAGTTTCCATTTTACTTGGAAATCCGGATCCAGCACTTTAATGTCATCCGAGCTGCCAATAAGTTCATACACGGCGATGGAAAAGCCAATGTTAATTTGCGGAATGACGCCGAAATCCAAGCTTTCCATAACGCTTCCGTCGGCGTAAGAACGCGTGGTAAAAGAAGCTTGGTATTTGTCCAGTACGTGGGCGGTGGGGGCGTCAATAAGCAACGTTTCCGGCGAATATCCGTCATAATCCTGTGCCGCGGCGTAAAAAGGAAGCAGCGCAAAAATAAAAGCAAAAACAATTTTTTTCAAAGTCATGAGTCTATTCTCCTTGCCGCTTACAGCCATGTGCGCGGCTCTTTTTGTTCGGGTTTCTCTATATAGCGGATATTGTGCAGGAAGATAAATTCCCTCGCGGCCATAAAGTCGTTTTTATCGCGCGGAAATTCCAGCTCCACCACGCCTTCTTCCATACGGGACGTGTCATATACCACGCCGCGGTTCCATCGGTCTAACAAATCGGTATCTTTGTCCAATTTGCGGGGATTGCGGTAATTGCGCAATACCACCTGTCCTTTCAGCAATTGTCCTCCGCCAACAGGGGAGGTTTTTTCTATGACGTCTGCCGTGAGGGCGGTTCTTCCTTTGCAGGGGCCGTTGACAAAAGTTACTTTATAACGCGGATCGCAGTCCGTCGGTTTACGGTTTACGCGGGCCAAGGCATACGTGGCGTAAGGCTTTCCTTCGTTCATACACGCGGCAAAAACATTGCTGCTGAAATTGCGTTCATAATTGTCGGCGCGGAAAGAGCGGTCATAAGGCGTTTCTTTTTGTTGGTGGCAGCCGGCTAGAACAACGGAAAGAAAAAGAATAGGCAGAATCAGTTTTTTCATGACAACTCCGTTCATTGGAAAATAGGGGGCCAAAGACCCTTATTTCCAGTATAACTGTTTTTTTCATGTTTTGACAAGAGAAAATCCCTGCGGAAACATGGGCAGGCTTTCGCGTTTTTTCTTCGTTCGTCTGAAGAATCAAAAAAATAAAAACGCCCGCCGGAAAGCGGGCGTTAAAACGGCGAAAACTCAGCGGGATATTTGGGCCGACATATTGCGCATCTGTTCCCATTCTTGTTTTCGTTGTTCAAGCTGGCGACGCGTTTGTTCCATCTGATCTCCCAGCGTACCGTCCAGCTGCATTTGAGCCAGCGTCTGTTCCAGTTCCTGCATTTCCTGCTTCATCGTCTCTATACGGCGAACGATTTGGGGCGTGAGCAGCGCACCCTGCTGCGCGGGGGAGAGGTCCGAGTCTCCATTAAGCACTTGTCCGTTCGTATCATAAAATATGGCGGAAGGCATGCGCGTATCCGGCGCAAAAGTCTGAGCGTTGGCCGCTGTCGGAGTAATAAACAGACTGGGTTTTACGCGGTTTTCGCCCTGTGCGCGCGGCGGCGTCTGTAATGCCTGCCACTGCTGCGCGTTATACGCGATGTAATGAGGCTGCAACATATCTAACTGGGCGGTAAGCTGTTGCAATTCTTCTTCGCCCATACCGCTTTGCTGGGCTTGCTGGAGTTTGGCTTGCTTAAACGCCGGCAGCTGTTCACTCATGACATTGAGCGGATCGCTGTATAATTTTCCTCCCAGCGCAACGGCTAAAGCGTCGGCTTCATCCGAAGCGGCCACCCAATAGCAGTTGCCGTCCGGACAGTTTTGCGTGGAAAGATAGTTATAGAATTCTTTGGTAAAAGCTTCCTCCGGCGTTTGTTTGTATTCTTCTTCGTTTATATTGAAAATAGGCTGTTCTTTGCCCATAACGATGACCACATTCATCGGCGGCGGCGTAAAACCCAGCGCTTTCTCCAGCTGCTGCAGGCTTAATTTTCCTTGTTCTTGCGCCTGTTGCATTTGTTGATTTCGGTCCGGCGGCGGAGGGCAGGACTCTTCTTCTTGCGTTTGTTCGTCAGTGGCGGGAGGTTGCTGCGCTTGGTAAGACAAAGTGGCGCCATAGCAGGAAGAAAACGTGTCCAACATGCTGGCGGGCTGTTGATTGGCGGCGTCTTGCTGTATCTGGGAAAGATTTTCCTGCCGGAACTGTAATTGCTGCTGACGAATCATTTCCAAAGCTTCTTCTCGGCGATTTTTATTGGTTTGAGAGGTGTCTTCCCCGTTTCGTCGGCCGTACCAGCGGTCTACGCTGCTGCGCAGCCGTTCAAAAGCCTGTGTCGGATCCAGCACGTCCAACAAGCTCCAGTCCCCCGAAGCGGCGGCGGGTTGTGGAACAGGGATGTGGATATTGGGCGCCGGCGCGTTCATGTCTAAATCCGGCCGCCGCGCAAAGCGTTCGTTGGGACGGCGTTCATTTCCTTGGCCCAAACCATCGGTGGCGGCCGCCAGCGCAAAACCGTCTTGTCCGCTTCGTTCATTGGGAGAATCGCTTTCCGGAAGTCCCAAAAACCGATTAATAGGCTGGAACAGCCGCGCCCATTTGGACGAAGGAATGGTTTGCGTTTGTCTGGCCGGTTCTGCACCGTATTTGGCGGCGCGTTCCCGCCGGATTAGGCGGTCATACGGAGTGTCAGATGTATTAATGTCGTGCATGCCGCGCTGCGCCGCATCGGGAGCGGTTTGGCGTACCAGTACCCACTGTCCGTCTTCGTTGACGAACTCGGCTTCTGCATAATCATATCCTTCGGGAAAATAAACGGCGGTGTCCGCGCCGTTATTTTGCGCGGCGTTTTCGTCGTTGCGCCGTACAGAGTAGAGCACTTCATCCGGCAGCAGCTCCGCGGATACGAAAGTTTCTTGTACATGAGGGGAAACTTCTGCGGCGGGCCATCTGTTTCGTGTGCCGTCCGTTCTGTGGGTCTTTTTGGAATGGGTGCTGAACAAAGCATAGACTTTGCGCGCCAATTCCGTCAGCGGATTGGATGTAAAAATTTGTGGAGTGGCCTTTTTGCTTTGCGCGGCGCCTACGGCGGAGGGATCCTCCAAAAAAGGCAGTAATAAGAAAAACAAAATGGCGAAGCAAAGCATGATGATAATAAACTTTCCGGCATTTTTTGCTTGGTCGCTTTTTGACATGCATGCTCCTTTGGTACTAAAAAGTATTTACATAAAGTTTATCCGTTTTTAACGGCGGTGGCAAGGTCCTTTCGGCCCAGTCGTCTTATAGGGCTTAATGAAACATGCGACTGAAAATTTTTTGGGTCATTTCCCACGACTTTGCCAAATGTTTCTTGATTTTTTCCCATGCTGACAGATCAGAGGAATCCAAAACAGGCGCCGCCAGCGGCGCGGCATAATGGTTTTGCTGCAGCAGGCGCGTCAAATAATTAGACGGGACGGCAAAATTTAAGTTTTGGTTTCCTTCCCCTTTGTAACTACCAAAAGCGATGGAAATCACATGTCCGTTTTCGTCAAATACGGGGCTTCCACTGGAACTGGGGGAAATAGGGGCGCTGATTTGGTGCAACAGCGTGCCGTCTGACTTTCGGCGCACTTGGCTGATCAAACCGGAAGTAACGGAATTTTGCAATCGGCGCGGGTTTCCGATGACAGTAATCTCCTGTCCGGGCAGCACAAAGTCCGAGTCTGCCAGCGTAACGGTGGGCAGGTGGCGTGCGCTGATTTTTAACAAAGCCAAGTCCGCTTGTTCGGATTTAGCTAGTTCTGTGGCTTGGCCGGATACAGCTCCCGTATTGAACGTAATGTTTATATACAGCGCCTCATCAAGCACGTGCCGGCTGGTGGCTATGACGCCGTCTTCCGTTACGACAAAACCCGTACCGGTAAAGGTTGATCCGTTTTCTTTTAATACGTTTACAGCCACAATGGCCGGTGAATTTTCTTCGGCTATTTCTATGCGCGTTTTGGCGGAGGAGGCCGCCGCCAAGAACATTATTAAAAAGAAAGTACCCAGTCGTTTCATGTTATGATTATATAAATTTCGATTTGCGCGTGCGTGCGCATTCGGGAGCCGGCGGTTGCCAAGCCGGCGTATAAATTGTACACTTTACAAAGCGGCAATGCCGTGTAGGAGCGATACGTATTATGGAAAAAGTGTATATCAGCCGTAAAAAATATGAATCTCTGTTGGGGGAGCTGAAAAACTTAAAGGATGCAAAGTCGCAGCTTTCTTTGGAGATCGGAGAGGCGGCGGCACAGGGGGACTTGAAAGAAAACGCTGAATATCACGCCGCCAAAGAAAAACAAGCCGAAACATTAATCCGCATTCAAGAGTTGGAAGAGACGCTGCGCAACGCGGAGATTACAGACAATTTGGATGTAGACCGCAGTGAAGCACGCATAGGCGCCACCGTAACGATTAAAGATTTGGAGGCGGACGTAGAGTTTACGTATACGCTGGTAGGGTCCATGGAATCTAATCCCGATAAAGGGCTGCTGTCGGTGAAAAGTCCTTTGGCTTCCGGAGTGCTGGGCCACAAAGAAGGCGAAGAATTTGAAGCGCAGCTGCCTAAAGGACCGCATAAATATAAATTGGTAAAACTGGAATATAAATAAGAGTTTCTCTTTTTGGTTTTGCAGGGCGGATAAAACCTAGGTTTTATCCGCCTTTATTGCGGCGGAGTTTGGAGAACGAAAGGAAAATGCTAGAATACATACAATAACCGTGAAGCGGGGGAAATTTATGCAAAAGAAAATAACGGCCGTTTTGGTCATACTGGCGTTTGTGCTGTTTAGCTTTTGGTGGCTGAGAGGTTTTAGACGCTCCAACATCCCTGTCGCGTCTCTGCCGCAGCAGCGGCTTAACGTCGTCGCTTCCGGTTATGTGCCGTATGTATTAGCCAAGCAAATCGGCGGGCAGCGGCTGCATCTGTCCATGCTGGTGCCGGCAGGGACGGAGCCGCACAGTTTTGAACCGACCCCGGGGACTATTATTTCCGTCAGTGAGGCGGATTTATTTGTATATATTTCTCCGCGTGTGGAACCGTGGGTCAAAGACATATTGGGCGGATTGGCTGACGTAAACGCGTTGGAGGCCGGCCCGTCCCTGCCGGAGCGGGATCCGCATGTATGGATGACCCCTTACGGCGCTTTGGAAATGGCTAATCGCATCACCAAAGCCTTGATAAAGGCCGATCCTTCGGGAAAAGATTATTACAAACAAAACTTAAAAAATTTTGAACAAGAAATCCAAGCGCTGCATGCGGCGTTTAAGAGCGGATTGGCCGACTGCAAAAGCAGAGACGTGGTGCATATAGGGCATTTGGCTTTTGGCAATTTGGCTCAAACGTATCATCTGCATTTATTATCTTTGAGCGGAACTTCTCATCAAAGTGAACATTCCGTGCATAAATTGGCGGAGCTGGTGCGTTATATACGAAAACACGATGTTCCGGCGGTGTTTAGCGAGGAAATGCTGTCTCAGGATTTGGCCTCCACGGTAGCCGCGGAAACGAAAGTGCGGGTGCTGCCTTTATATACCGTGGAAGAAGTCAGTAAAAAAGATTTTGACGCCGCCACCACATATGGTGCGTATATGAAACGCAATTTGCACAATTTGATGGAGGGCCTTCAATGCCGCCTGTAGTGCAAGCACAGAGAGTTTCTTTTAAGTATACCCGCACGCTGGTGTTGGAGGATGTGTCTTTTTGTGTGGAGGCGGGGGATTATGTGGGGATTATCGGCCCTAACGGCGGAGGCAAAACCACGCTGCTTAAGCTTATTTTGGGCTTGGAAAAAGGCGCCGGAGAGATAAAACTGTTTGGTACGCCCGTGAATAAATTCAAACAATGGCAGAAAATAGGTTATTTGGCGCAGAAAAGTCCCGTATCCCAGACGCGCTTTCCGCTGTCGGTGGAAGAAGTGGTATTGATGGGTTTGTGTTATGATGGCAAACATAAAGAAGCCACCAAAGAAAATTTACAGCAGGTGAATTTGGCGCTGGAACGGACCCGTACGCGGGATTTGGCGGGGCGGATTTTTTCGGATTTGTCCGTAGGGCAGCAGCAGCGCGTGCTGCTGTCGCGCGCATTAGTCAGCCGGCCCGAACTGTTGATTTTGGACGAGCCTTCCGCCGCTATGGACGCCGGAAGTCGGGAAATGTTTTTTGATTTGCTGGGAGAGTTAAACAAAAAACGCGGTGTTACCATTTTGCTGATTACGCATGATACCGGCGAAGTGGGCAAATATATTTCCAAATTTATGTATATAGATAAGGAATTGGTGTTTTTTGGGGATAAACAGGCTTTCTGCCATTCGCAGAAAGTGGCGGAAAAATTGGGGCCTTTCGCACAACATACCATTGATCATTTGCATAATCACGGACATTGTCCGCTGGGATGCCGTTGTGAAGATGTGGCCGCTGCCGGCCACAAAGCCGCACACGGAGCGGAGGCGAGGCATGATTAGCGAATTTCTCTCTTACGGTTTTGTACAGCGCGGTTTATTGGCGGGATCTTTGGCGGCGGTAACCTGTGCCGTATTGGGCGTATTTTTGGTATTGAAAAGGCTGTCTCTGATCGGAGACGGTCTGAGCCACGTTTGTTTGACGGGAGTGGCTTTGGGGCTTTTGACGCAAACCAGCCCTTTGTATATGTCCGTGCCGGTGGTGCTTCTGTCTTCGCTTGGGATTTTGAAAATTATGGAGAAAGTGAAAATATATGGAGACGCCGCCATCGGCATCGTCAGTGCGGCGGGGTTGGCGTTGGGCATATTTATTACGGCGTTGGCCGGCGGATTTAATGCGGATTTGTTTGGTTTTCTTTTCGGCAGTATTTTAACCGTCGGCCGCGCGGAAGTGTTTTGGTGTGCGGCTTTGCTGACGGCGTTGCTGTTGTTTTTGTTGTTTTGGTACAGGGATTTAATTGCCGCCAGTTTTGACGAGGCTTTTGCGCGTACGCGCGGAGTGCGCGTCAAGCGTTTAAACGGTGCGTTGATTGTGTTTACGTCTTTGGCTGTGGTTTTGGCGTTTAAGGTAGTGGGGATTTTTCTGATTTCCGCATTGACTATTTTGCCGCCCGTTACGGCTCTGCTGCTGGCTCGTACGTTTAAGCAGATTCTGTGGCTGGCCAGCGGATTGGCGCTGTTAAGCGTTTGGAGCGGCGTTTATTTGTCTTTCTTGTTTAATATTCCTTCCGGCGCTACGATTATTTTGGTTAACTTATTATTTTTGCTTGTGGCTTTTATATTTTCGCGTATCGGACGCGGTTATAAAAAGGAGGCCGCGTATGCTGATGAAAAAAAATGATTTACCTTTGGTGTTGGCGGAATTGAAAAAGCTTTATCCGCGCGTTATTATTCCGCTGAAACATCAAAACGCATGGGAATTGTTAATGGCGGTTATTTTATCGGCACAGTGTACGGATGCGCGCGTAAATCAGATTACTCCGAATTTATTTAAGAAATATCCCACTCCGCAAAAGTTGGCTTCGGCGGAAATAAAAGATGTGGAAGCCATTATTCACTCGGCGGGGTTTTACCACGGCAAGGCTTTGTCTTTAATAGAAAGTTCCAAACGGATATGCGAAGTTTACGCGGGTCAGGTACCGCAAAGCATGAAGGAATTATTGACGCTGCGCGGTGTGGCGCGCAAAACCGCCAACGTGATTTTGGGTGACTATTTCGGTACGCCGGAAGGCGTGGTGGTGGATACGCATGTCAAGCGGCTTTCGTACAGACTGGGCTTTACCAAACAAACAGAACCCGTTAAAATAGAACGGGACTTGATGAAGCTGCTGACAAGAGACAAATGGCAGTGGATAGGCATTGCGCTGATTCTGCACGGACGAAGCGTCTGTCCCGCGCGCAAACCTTTTTGTTCCAAGTGTTCTCTTAGTCCGTGGTGTCCTAAAAACGGCGTCAAGCAAGCGCAGTAATTTATGCACCTTGCCCCCGCCGGAAAGGCGGGGTTTTTCTTGTGCTGGAGATGGAAACAAGAGAAAGTTCGGCGGAATATTTTACAAGGCTTGAATTGTTTTTTTTTTTTGATAAATTTTGCATATGGGCAAAATTTATCAAAAAATGTATCTGCAGGAAAAACGCCGCATGGCAGGCGTTTTAGGCGGCTTTATTCATCAGTCCATTTCGGGGCGTTTTTTCTCCAAATCTTCTTCGTTTGGCCTCAAACAGGGCGGTTTTACGCTTATAGAACTTTTGGTCGTTGTGCTGATTATCGGTATTTTGACCGCGGTGGTGCTTCCGAAGTATTATAAGGCCAAAGCGGAGGCGGATTTTGTACAAATCCGTTTAATACTCAAAGAAATTCACCGCGCACGGCAGCTGTATTTAATGGCCGGCGGCTCCAGTTTAGATCAGGATTTACATCATTATCCGGATCTGCAGCTGCCCGCAGGGGCCGTACTGGGCTGCCAGTTGGGGACCAATGAGGACGGAAGCTGTATAAACGGAGACGCAAAAGTGACTTTTGGCAAATTTTCTTTGCGTACCGGTACGGCCCATGCGGTGGTGGAATACCGAAAAGGCCCTTATAATGTTTGGTATCGGCTGCCGGTGCATCAGGCGGGGGAAAAAGGAGTGGAGAAAAGCGGCCAAATTAAATGCCATGCCGTCGTGGAAGATGACGAAAAAAGCAAAAGCCTTTGTAAATCATTAAGCGGCAAAGAAGCCACCACTTGTTCTTATGTAAAAGGCGACTGCTGGCTGATAGATTAAATTTGAAAAATAAAAACCCCGCCATGAAGCGGGGTTTTTTGTATTCACACAAACGACTATTTCAGCAGGGCCAGCAGTACGCCCGCCGCCACCGCGCTGCCGATAACGCCCGACACGTTCGGACCCATGGCATGCATCAGCAGGTAATTGTTTTTGTCGTATTCCAAACCCAATTTGTTGGATACGCGCGCTGCCATAGGCACGGCCGATACGCCGGCGGAACCAATAAGCGGATTGATTTTGTCTTTGCTGAACAGATTCATCAGCCGCGCCATCAGTACGCCCGCTGCCGTCGCGATAGAGAACGCAATAACGCCCAGCAGCAAAATACCCAGCGTCTCCGTGCGCAGAAACTGACTGGCCTGCAGCTTGGAGCCGACGGACAGGCCCAGCAGAATCGTAACAATGTTGCAAAACTCATTCTGCAGGGTTTTGGACAGACGTTCCGCCACACCGGATTCTTTAATTAAGTTCCCAAACGTCAGCGCGCCGATAAGCGGTGCGGCATCGGGCAGCAGAAAAGCGCACAGCAGCAGAAGCACAATGGGGAACAGAATTTTCTCCCGTTTGGACACGGGGCGCAGCTGTTTCATGACGATTTTGCGTTCCGCTTCCGTGGTACACAATTTCATGATAGGCGGCTGTATCACCGGTACCAGCGCCATATAGGAGTAGGCCGCCACAGCGATGGCGCCCAATAAATGCGGAGCCAGACGCGTGGTTAGGAAAATGGCCGTCGGGCCGTCTGCCCCGCCGATAATGCCGATGGAGGCCGCCTCTTTCAGTCCAAACTCAAAGAGCTGTTTGTCCCCAACGGTAATGTAAGACAGGCCGATAGCGCCTATAAGCGTGGCAAAAATGCCAAACTGAGCCGCTCCGCCCAAAAGGGCGGTTTTCGGGTTGGCGATTAACGGCCCGAAGTCTGTCATCGCGCCTACGGACATAAAGATAAACAGCGGGAACAGCCCCGAGTTGATGCCGAAGTTGTAAATAATGCCCAAAAAGTTCCCCGCGGCAGCCATATCCGCCACCGGAATATTGGACAAAAGCCCGCCAAAAGCAATAGGCACCAAAAGCAGCGGTTCAAACTGTTTCTTAATGCCCAGCCACAGCAGGAATAAGCATACGATCATCATGACCAGCTGCTGCCATGTCAATGCGTACAAAGACGTGGCGTGTGAAATTTGAACAAGAGAATCAATCAGGTTCATGTGGGCCTCTCTTATTTGATTTCAGCCAGCGGGTGGCCGGTCTGTACTTGATCGCCCTGTTTGACCAAAAGCGTAATGGTACCCGCAGCGGGGGCGCTGATGACTGTTTCCATTTTCATGGCTTCCAGCACCAGCACTTCCTGTCCTTCGCTGACTGTGTCGCCGTCTTTCACGCTTAAGCGCAGTACAGCTCCGGGCAGGGGGGAGTTCAGCGTCGTGCCCGCACCGGATGCCGCGGCAGCCGGCTTGGCAGCAGCGGCTTTGGCGTCGGCCGCTCCTACACCGATATTGTAGCGTTTGCCGTTGACCACGGCCACGCTGTCGCTTTCAAAAGACACGTTGTAAGCTTTGCCGTCTACGGTAACTTTGCAGGCATCACCGGATACTTTTTTGGTTACTTTGCGTACACCGTTTACTTTGCCTTCGCCTTTGAGGTAAATCAAGCCTTTTTCTCCGCAGGTGGCCACAATGAACACATTTTCATCCGTTATCGGCAGACCCGCTTCTTCCAGTTTCGCTTTGGCGGGTTTGAGGCCTTTTTTGGGGTTGGCATCGTTGATTTCCAACGGCGTTTTGGCAGTGGGTTCCAGCCCCAGCTGCTGGCTGGCTTCTTTCACCACGTTCGGATCAGGCTCCACCGGCGTTTTGCCAAAATAGCCGAGCACCATTTTGCCGTAGCCGTCGGTGATTTTTTTCCACGGGCCGAACATGACATTGCTGTACGCCTGCTGGAAGTAAAACTGGGAAACGGGGGTAACGGACGTGCCGAAACCGCCCAGCCTGACGCATTCACCCATGGCTTTCACCACTTCGGGGAATTTGTCAAACGTACCGTTGTCACGCATCATTTGCGTATTGGCGGTCAAAGCTCCTCCGGGCAGCGGAGAGAACGGAATAATCGGGTTGACTTTGGTGGCCTCGGGCGGCAGGAAATAATCTTTCATGCAGTCCTGAAACACATTTTCCGCTTCCTGTATTTTCTTAGGGTCAATATCCAAGGTGTATTCACTTCCGCGCAGGGCGTGCCACATGGTCAAAATGTCGGGTTGGCAGGTGCCTCCGGAAACGGGCTGCATGGACAAGTCCAAAGAGTCCGCTCCGTTTTCAATGGCCGCCAAGCAGCAGGCTATGGAATTGCCGGCCGTTTCATGCGTATGGAATACGATTTTGGTTCCTTTAGGCAACAGTTTGCGCGCCATGGCGATAGTCTTGCCCACCGTTACGGGAGTAGATGTGCCGGAAGCGTCTTTGAAGCATACAGAGTCAAACGGTACGCCGGAGTCCAAAATGGAACGCAGGACTTTTTCATAAAAAATTTCATTGTGGATTTTGCCCGTTGTGTCCCAGCCCGGGGCCAGCGACATCATGGATACGCAGACTTCGTGTTTTAGGCCCGCCTCATGAATGCATTTTCCGGAATAAATGAGATTGTTGACGTCATTTAATGCGTCAAAATTGCGTACGGTGGTGGTGCCATGTTTTTTGAACAGTTCGGCATGCGCTTTAATGACGTCGGAAGATTGGCTTTCCAGCCCCACCACGTTGACGCCGCGGGCCAGCGTTTGCAAGTTGGCGTCCGGTCCGGCGGTTTTGCGGAAGGTGTCCATCATGTCAAAAGCGTTCTCATTGCAATAGAAAAATAAAGCTTGGAAGCGTGCGCCGCCGCCAAACTCCATATGGTTAATACCGGCGTGGCGGGCGGCTTCCACGGCGGGCATAAAGTCTTTGGTCAATACGCGTGCACCGTAAACGGATTGAAATCCATCACGAAACGCAGTGAGCATAAAATTAATTTTTTTCATTTTTCCCTCGCTTGTTTATTTGCCTTGAAATCTTTTTGCCGCCGCGATGGCCACGGCCACTATGGCGTTATCCGCTGCGGCCGCCGTTTGGGGCGTGTCCTGCGGGAAATACTTTTCCAACACCTTCACCAGCCATGCCAGCAAGTTCATGACTCCTATCATAATGGTAAGGAATACATACACGACCAGCATGCCGATGACGGTAAGAATAATACTTTGCACGAACAGATTTTCTGCACTCATACCATCATGTCTCCTATGGATATTTCCTTCATTCCCTGCGGCGTATGAAGCACCAGCCTGCCTTCGGGAGAAATCGTTTGTACGACGCCGTTTGCCGGTTCTGCGCCGTATTGTATGCTTACTTTTTTGCCCATATAGGGGAAATGTTTTATATATTCGGAGCGGATGAGGCTAAATCCTTTTTCCGCTACGGCTTTTTCATGCGTAAAAAATATGTCCAGCAGACGCTGCATGACCGTTTCTTCATCGGTGTCTATACCCAGCATTTTTAAGGAAACCGCCGGTTGGCCGACATGACTTAAATCCGTCTGCCGCACGTTGACGCCCGGGCCGATGACCAGCCCTTTGAAGCCGGCTGCCGTGGCTACGGCCTCACTCAAAATGCCGCAAATTTTTTTACCTTCCGCCAATACGTCATTGGGCCATTTCAGCCATGCGTTTGCCCCCAGCTCACGCAGAGTCAGACAGACGGACAGAGCCATCAGCTGGGTTAAATTGGGAAGAAAATCGGTTTTGTCGGGTTTCAGCCAAATGCCTAAATAAAGCCCTCCGTTCTGAGACTCCCATTTGCGGTCAAATCGGCCGCGTCCGGCCGTTTGGCGTTTGGCGACAATGACGGTTCCGTCCGTCAATTCGGCATAATGTTGTTTTATGTAAGTGATGGTAGAGTCTAACTCGTCAAAACGGAGTATGTGTCTCATGTTTTCATTTTATCATAATGAAAGCATAAAAAGGGAAATGTCTTGGCGGCGGGCGATAGCTTGTTGGCCAGTCCACATTAAAAAAGGAGGTATGTTTTGTGCAGAGGGCAATAAAGCAAGATGTGCTGAAAATAAAACTGCGGCGGTATGGATTTTTATAAGAGGCGGTTTTTGGGGCAGCGCTGCGCGGCAAATAAAATAGCCTCCGTCATACTGGAGGGATCAGCCTGATCTTTGCCGGCAATATCAAAAGCCGTACCGTGTGTGGGCGAAACACGCAAAAATTCCAGCCCTGCCGTAATATGCACCACGGGTTTTAAGGCCCCCAATTTCAGGCCTAACAAAGCTTGATCATGATACATGCATAAAATGCCGTCAAACCGTCCGCGGCAGTGTGCCTGCCATAAACTGTCTGCGGGATATGGCCCCTGCGCGTTTATGCGGCAAGCCTGAAGCGTGCGTACGGCGGGAGAAATAATGCGTTTCTCTTCTTCTCCGAAACGTCCGTTGTCCCCGCCGTGGGGATTTAGAGCGCTTACGGCTATATGCGGCTTGGCGATACCCAGCTTTTCCAAAGCTTGAGCAAAAGCTTTGCCGGTATGTACGATGCGTTCTTTGGTAATCATGCGAGGCAAATCTTTTATGGCAAAATGTTCACTGACCAGTGCACAGCGAAGCGCTCCGTCGGTAAACATCATTAACGCTTCTTTTCCGTAATATTTGCGTAAAAATTCCGTATGTCCCGTAAACGCTATGCCCGCTTTAGCCCAGCTTTGTTTGGAAATAGGAGCGGTAACGAGCGGCGTATGGGTTTGTGCGGCCAGTTCGCAGGCCGTTTCCAAAGCCGTAAACGAAATTTCTCCTCCCCAAGCGCTGGGTTTGCGCGCGGCGGGTCTTCTGCGTGGAGATTGTATGGGCAGCAACGCGCCCAGCTGTGGCGTATACCCCGCTTCAATAAGAGAAATCGGTTCCCCGACCAGCACCGCATGACAGGCGGCCCGTACGCGTAGATCCTGCAAAGCTTTTACGGTTACTTCCGGCCCAATACCCGACGGTTCTCCGGCGGTGATCAGCAGAAAAGGTTTATCTTTTTTCATGGCGGTTCCAAAAAGGCGGCTCCCATGTAGCGGGCGCCGCCTCGTATTGTGTCATACAAACGTTATTTTTCGGCGTTTTTTTCTTCCTCAGCTGTTTTTTTGGTATCGTTTTTTGCCGTTTCTTCGGTTTTACCGTTCGTTTCAGCTTGGGCGGCTTCTTTTGCTTGCTGTGCGGCGCGTTTGGCCGCTTCAGCCTCTATGGCGGCGTCTACTTCAAACGTTTTTGTTACTTTGATATCGGCTTTGTCGGCCAGTCCGTTTACATACTCTGCCAACGCCGTTTGGATTTTCTGCTGGGCAATGTATTGCGCCAAATCTCTGGCAATGTCGTCATATCCGATTTCTGCCTCGGCACGTTTTTCTTTTACTTTGATGATATGCCAGCCGATATCGGTTTTGATCGGTGCGCTGACTTTGCCCACCGCTAACGAGAAAGCGGCCTTGTCCATTTCTTTGGGTGCAACGCCTTTGATTAAAATCATATCGCCGCCGCTGGCTAAAGCGGTTTTGTCTTCCGTATATTTTTTGACGGCGGCGGAGAAATCCATGCCTTCGTCCAATTCTTTTTTGATTTGTTTGGCGAGCTCTTCTTTTTTCTTGGCGTCTTCTTCGGAAGTGTCCGGCGTAACGGCCAAATAAATGTGGCCCACGCGCACTTGTTCGGCGGTTAATTGTTTCAGTTTGGCGGCAATCAGCTGCGCTTCGCGGAGCTTCATGGGATCTTCTTTTTCCAATTTTTTCAGTGCTTTGTTGTCATTGTCCATGGCCGCCTCCACATTGGCATAAAGGGCTTTTACGTCTGCTTCTTCCACGGGTTTGACGGTGGCCTGTATTTGCGCTTCCATGAGTTTTTTGACGGAAATGTCTTTTTTGATTTTTTCTTTGTAAGACTTCAGCGTCATATGTTGTTTCTTCAGCGCTTCATTAAAACGCTTGTCGGCCCCTTTGGGATCTTGCTTTCCGTCTTCATCTATGATAAAACGGGTTTTAATTTCGTTAATGCCGTCATCTACTTCCGAATCCGAAACCGTAATTTTCGCCTCGTCGGCAGCTTGATATAACAGCTCTTTGGAAATTAATTCTTTCAGCACTTCTTTTCCCAGAAAATCTTTGGCGTAAGGTTGCTCCAAAAACTGCGGCGCCGCAGCCTGATATTGTTCAATGACGCTGTCGTAATAAGTGTCGTATTCCGAGGCTAGCACCGGTTTGCCGTTAACGGTAGCCACGGAAGATTCCATCACTTTCCCCATTGCACCCGAGGCCAGACACAAAGCCAGCACGGGCAGCCAAAATTTACTCATCTTGTTCATAAATTACCACCTTGTATTTATTTTTCAAAGCGTTTAACGCCGCGTCTATTTTTTGATTTTCCAATACGGCGCGTATGCGGGCCGCGGCGTTTTTCAAAGACAGTCTGCGTTCCCGCGTTTTCATTATTATATGAAATCCCTGTGATGTTTTGACAAATCCCTGTACGGTACCGGCGGGCGAGTTGGCCGCTATGACTTCCAGTTCGGGAATAAATTCCCCGGGCATGAACGTAATTTCTTTGCCGCGGCTCTGTTCCGGTGCGACGGAGTATTGTTTTTCCAATGCGTTCCAGCGGCTTTTGGAGCGTTTCAGTTCTCTCCATACTGCGTCAGCGGTTTGCGCGTCGGAAATAATGATTTGTTTAATCGTCATTTCATAAGGATATTTGTCATAATAAGCGTCAATTTCTTCATCTGTAACGTTCAGAATACCTTTTTCCCGCAAGTTGTTTTCCCACAGTTTTTCCAAAAGTTGATCTGAATATTCACGATAGATATCCGCCAGCTGCTGTCGTTTGTCTTCCATGGCGGTCAAATATACGTCGGACTGATCTAATCCCTCGTCTTGCGCATCCAACGCAATCAAGCGTTCGCGCGCCAGCAAGCTTAAAAAGTTTCTGCGTCCGATGGCGGTTTGGGCAAAGTTTTGATCTTCTTCGCTCAGTACGGCCAGCCTGTCGTCCAATTGTTTTTGGGTAATGACATCTGAGCCGACCTGTGCCACCACGGCATCGGCCGATAAATCGCGCGCGCCGGCATTTTCTGGCTGTGTTTTTTGACAGGAACAGAGAAGCGTCAGCGGCAAAAGCAAAAAGAAAATTTTCTTCATATTTATACTATAGCATTTTGGGATTTTAAGAGGCTTTCAAAAAAAGAGATGGCATTTTCGGCTTCTAGTACCGGCTGTGCTTTTTCAGGCAGCCGCAGCCGCACTCCGTCGCCGTTGCGTGATTTAATAAATTGAATGCGCGGACCATATTTTTCCAGTACGCGCGCCGGCAAGTCGGGAGGCATCTGAAAGTCGCGCGTAAATAATAAATCCAAGGCTCCGTAAGCATATTCCACATGATAAATTTTGATGATTCCCGCGCGGCGCGAAAGCTGAAGCACGCGGTTTAAGTTGTGTAATTGAGGCGGAATGGGGCCGGCCAAATCGGCCATTTTGTCCAAAATTTTATCGGCGCGCGTTTGATCTGCGTTCATGAGTTCTTTGTAATATTTGAGACGTTCGCTGTCATCGGGCAAATAATCCGGTGGGATATAAGCCGCCAAAGGCAGGTTGACCGTGGCTCGTATTTGACGCGTTACTTTTTCTCCTTTTAATTTTTTTACTTCGTTGGCCACTAAATCGCAATACAAGCTTAGGCCCACCTCATTGACATAACCGTGTTGTTTGACTCCCAACAATTCTCCGGCTCCGCGTATTTCCATGTCCCTCAGAGCCAGTTTGAAACCGCTGCCCAAATCGCTAAATTCCATCAGCGCCGCCAAACGTTTTTTTGCTTCTTCCGTTGGGTCTTTTTCCTGAGGGGTTTTATAAGGCATAGCCAGCAGCTGCATGTAAGAGGTGTCTTCCGCTGCGGGGGCTTTTTGAAACAGCCAATCCGGATGAAACAGATAACAATAGGCTTTTTTGTCTCCGCGGCCTATGCGTCCGCGCAGCTGATACAGCTGGGCCAGTCCAAAATTTTGCGCATTTTCAACAATGAGCGTATTTGCATTGGTGATGTCCAAACCCGATTCAATAATGGTGGAAGCCAATAAAATATCGTATTTCCCATTATTAAAGTCCCATAAAGTCTGTTCCAAATCGCTTTCTTTCATTTGTCCGTGTGCCATACAAATGCGTGCTTGCGGTACGAGACGTTTAAGAAATAAATAACGGCTTTGCATGCTTTGCACGCTGTTGTAGACATAATATACCTGTCCTCCCCGCGCCAGTTCCTGCGTAATGGCGGAGGCGGCCAATTCGTTGTTCCATGCGGTAACGACGGTTTTAATCGGCGTCCGTCCGCGCGGCGGAGTGTCTATGAGGGAAATATCCCGCAGGGCCGAAAGGGATTGGTTTAATGTGCGCGGTATGGGTGTAGCGCTGAGCATCAGTGTATGCACGCCGGCGCTTTTTGCTTTAATTTTTTCTTTTTGTTTTACGCCGAAACGGTGTTCTTCGTCAATGATAACCAAACCTAAGTCCTTAAAAGAAATGTCTTTGGACAATAAACGGTGCGTACCAATGATAATATCGCATACGCCGTCCTTGATTTGTTGGATGATTTGACGCTGTTGGCTCTTGGTCTGAAATCGGCAAAGCATTTGTATATTGACCGGAAAACCCGCCATGCGTTTGGAAAAAGTTTTACAATGCTGATCTGCCAAAATGGTGGTCGGAACCAACATCATGACTTGTTTGCCGCTCATCACGGTATGCAGAGCGGCCCGCATGGCCACTTCCGTTTTGCCGAAGCCGACGTCTCCCACCAACACGCGGTCCATCGGTTTTTCGCGTGAGAGATCTCTCAAAACGTCTTCTATGGCTTGTGTTTGGCCTTCCGTTTGTACGTAAGGAAAAGAATCCGCAAATTCTTTTTCTATGCGTTCGTCGCCTATTAAAGCTTGCGCGCCGGCCGCTTGGCGCATGGCTTCCAAACGCAAAATTTCTTTGGCGGTTTTTTGTGCTTCTTCTTTGACACGTTTCTTAACGTTTTTCCATGCTACGCCGCCCAGAACCGAAAGCGTGGGGGCTTTGCCGCCGGCTCCTATATATTTTTGTACGCGTTTGAAGTCGTACATGGGTACGTAAAGTTTGTTGCCGCGGCGATATTCTATAATCAGGCAATCGGTGGGATTTTCTTCCTTGTCCATAATTTCCAGTCCCAAATATTTGCCGATGCCGTGGCTTTGGTGTACGACATAGTCTCCCGGCCGCAAATCCTTAAAACGCACTCTTTGTGCGCTTTGTACGTCAAACTGCTTGAGTACGGAAGACGGACGGTATCGGCGGTTCAATATTTCGGCGGACGTAATGAAAGCAAACTTTTCATCCGGACAATAAAAGCCTTGCGTAATCGGAGAAATCTTAAGCGGAATATTTTTGAGGTGTTCATAGTCCTGCATAATTTCGCTTAAACGGTCCAGTTCGCCGCGGTTCAAGCAAGTAATGGTCAGCTGCATGCCTTGTTTGGTCAGGGTCTCCGCTTCCGCGTTCAGCAACTTAAAATTGGCGTTAAATTCCACGTTGGCTTTTAAGCGGCAGTTGATCCCCTGCGGTGTGGGGAGCTGTGTTAATACGGCACAGGAGGAGTATTGGGCGAAATCAAAATCTTTGGGCGGCTCGTCAAATATATATTGTGCGTTTTGCACATAGTCGGCCAAAGATGCTGGTGTGCGTTCAAATTTCAAAGGCAGAATAAGCGCCTCATCTTTTTGTTCCTTGGTATTTTGTGTGTCAATGTCAAAACTGCTGATGGTTTCTATACGGTTGGCCGCAAAATATAAACGCAAAGGCCGCTGTGCAGCGGGGGGAAAAACGTCCACTACGCTGCCGCGGGCGGCATACTGTCCCGTATTTTCCGTGTAATCTTCGCGGGTATATCCGAAGCGTTGCAACATATCCAACAAATCACCCCGACGCAGCGTTGCGCCGCGGCGTACGGTATAAGTGTTTGCCAAAAAATCTGCCGGTGCGGGCAGAGGGGTTTTCCAGTCTTCGTATTGGGCGGCGGCGGCAAAAGGTTTTTTGCTCGTCAAAATGGCGTATAGAGCAGCCATTTGACCGGTTTTTTGTTCCGGAAAAGAAATCAAATTGACGGAATGCGGCGGTGCAAATTCTTCCAAGGAGCTGATAAACAAAGCGGGATCTTCGGATGTTAAATATAAAACGTTTTGCGCTTGGGAAAGGTATTTTTTAGATGTAAAATATCCCGCCGCGCTTTGATTGGGCAGGCCGTAAAAGAAAGAAATATCCGTTTGCTTGTTTGTGGTCATAAATCATAAAATCACGCCGCTTGTGCGTTGTGTGCGCTTAAAAGCTGGTGGGTTCCGTGCCTTTTTTGAAAGCTTCCAAGAATTTATTTGGATCTGTGGGCGTGGCCAATTTGCCGGTATTGGGGTTAATGTAAGAAAACGAAATGCCCTCCGGAACGGGAAAATCGTCTTTTGGTTCGTCTTTTAATATTTCCTGCATGATGGCTGCCCACCACCGCGCGGTGGTGCTGCCTTGCCATTGATATTTTTCTTGGGAAGTGTCGTCGTCATAGCCCATCCACGCCGCCGCGGACGTATGCGGCGTCATGCCTACAAACCACATATCACGGTGGCTTTGCGTTGTGCCGGTTTTACCGGCCAGCGGTCGGCCCAAAACACGCGTGGAACGGGCGCTGCCGTTTTGCACCACGCCTTTCATCATATTGATCAGCAGATAGGAATCCTGCGGGCTGAAAGCTTCTGTTTCTTGGCTGATGTGTTCTTCCAGCAGGCGTCCGTTATTGTCTTCCACTTTTTCAATATAATAATTTTCCGTGTGTATGCCGCCGTTGGCAAAGGTGGTCAGCGCGGCCAAATGCTCGTCCAGATGCAAAACGCTGACGCCCAACGCCAAGGCGGGAACATTGGGCAGGTCTCCCGTCAGACCGGCTTTGCGTGCGACGGAAATAACTTTGCGCGGGCCGATGGCGTCAATTAAATTGACGGCCACAAGATTTTTAGATTTTTCCAAGGCGCGGCGCAAAGTAATCCACCCTTCATTGCGTCCGCCCAAATTTTGCGGCGCCCATACGTTAAAGGATTTGTTGGCAATGAAAGACTGTGAAGCCAGCTCCAATGAGTACAAATCGGCGTTTTCATTGAAAGTATGCCAGTTGCGTCCGTCAAAATAGAACATGCTGGGCAAGTCTTTCACCAATGTGGCAGGCGTGTATCCTTGCTGCAGGGCGGCCATCCACACATAAGGCTTAAAAGAGGATCCGGGCTGACGGTTGGCCTGTGTGGCGCGGTTGAATTTGCTGTCCGTAAAACTGCGTCCTCCTATCAGCACGCGTACGGCGCCGGTTTTGACGTCGCGCACCATGAATGCTCCCTGCAAGCGCGGGAAATCCGGCAATTCTTCTTCCGTTTCGGCTGATTCTTGGGCTTCTACGGTTTCCACTTCGGCGTCCGGATCTTCCGGCTCTATTTCTATACCCAAGCCTTTGGCCACCACCATGTCCAGTTCGTTGAGCTTTTCATTCATGATTTTTTCAGCGGCGGCCTGCTGGTCAATGTCTACGGTGGTGTAAATGTTTAATCCGCCTTTCCACAAGGTTTCCGTACCGTATTTGGGCTCCAAAATGCGCCGTACCTGTTCTATGAAATACAGCCCGGGTTTATCGCCTTCCGGCGAGGGTTCTTTTTCAGGCAGCGGTTCGGCCATGGCTTTATCCATGTCTTCTTGGCTGATATAACCTTGTTCGTGCATTACCTGCAATACCAAGTCCCGCCGCGCTTTGGCGCGTTGCGGGTTGGCAAATGGATTGTAATTGCCCGGGGACGGAATAAGACCGACAATAAGCGCCGCTTCGCCGGTGGTCAGCTCGGAGAGTTCTTTGTTGAAATAACGTTTGGCCGCGGCTTTAACGCCATAAGCCCCGCTGCCCAGATAAATTTCGTTTAGATACAGCTGCAATATTTCCGGTTTACTGAAACGGTGTTCAATTTGTACGGCCAAAATAATCTCGCGTATTTTACGAATAATTTTTTTCTGTTGGGTTAAAAAAACGCCGCGGGAAAGTTGCTGGGTCAGCGTAGAGCCGCCTTGTTTCATCTGTCCCGTCACTACGTCATGCATGAGTGCGCGCAAAATGCCCCGTACGGAAAACCCTGCATGTTCAAAGAAATCGCGGTCTTCCATGGCCACTACGCCATTTTGCAAATCCACGGGGATTTCTTCCAGCGGCACCATGCTGCGTTTTTCTATGGAAAATTCGTGAATGAGTTTCCCGTTGCGGTCAAAAACTTTGCTGGTCAGAGAAGGGGTGTATTCCTCCATTTCGTACACGGGAGGAATACCCGAAAAAATATAGCGCATAAATACCGCCCCGCCGATAATGCATACAAACAGGACGGCTAACACGCCGTACAAAAAGAATTTGGAAGTAAAAAATCTGCCCAGCATTCTCATGATTAAATTATAGCAAACTTGCTGTATTTGCGCCGAGCGTCCGCGCATTGTTTTTCCCGAAAAATTCCTCGCGGGAAATGGTTTGTGCCGCAGCTTTTTCGGTGGCGGAACCGGTACGGGGGAAGAAGTATTTTATGGAAAGAGAGTCAAAAAATAGTAAAATTTAACTAATATGGGAACGGTGGGCGTATGGCCAAACCAAAAAAAGATAAAAAAACTTGCATTTACCAGTGTCCGGAAGGCTGTGCGGAAACGGCTCTGTTTTTGAATGAATATTCCTCGTATTCCCCCTTGGAAGAAAAGGGGGTGGGCGGATATGATTTGGTATATGTGGCCGATATGCGCAACAAGCATATTTTCATGTTTGGCAAACCCAGCGGTTTTCGGAAGGATATTTCGGCCGATTTGACCCTGCCGGTTCATGCCCATGCTCATGAAAAAGCCGTCTCCGGCGAGGTCATCAGCTATGAATGGACCGTTAACCGTGCCGGCGACGCATGTTTCTTTCAGTCTACGCTTATTCCGTTGCGTGACGGGGCGGGACAGGTGGGCAGTGTGTTGGGGCTGGTTAAAAATATCACTTCTTGGGCCAGCGATTATGCGCGCACACATTTTTTAAAAGAGATAAGCGGCCGCACTTTTCCTCAGTTGCTTTTGATGGCTCGGGAAGAAGAAAGAAAGAGGGTCTCTTCTGCTTTGCACGATGAAATCGGTTCGGCAGCGGTCATTTTGACTTCGCTTTTAAGCATGGTAAAAGAAAGCGTCCGTGCGGGAGACCGCAAACAGGCGCTGAAAGAAATTGCGGATTTAGATGCACAGATCAAAAAATATATTGAGCGCGTAAAGAATATTGTGGTCAGCTTGCGTCCGCCTAATCTGGAAACACTGACGTTGACAGACGCCGTGCAGGAACTGCTGAGCAACATTTTGCAGTATAAGAATATTAAATATACGTTCAAAGCAGAAATAGACGATTCGGAAGTGGTGAGCGAGGAAGTAAAAATAGTGCTTTACCGCGTAGCGCAGGAAAGCTTAAATAATGTCATTAAACATTCCGCCGCGACGCGCGTGGACGTGATTTTGAAATGTGGTGTAAAAGACCTGACGCTGAAAATCAAAGATAACGGAAAAGGATTTGAACTATCTTCTCAGCAGTCCATTCAGCATATTGGACTTCTGTCCATGCGCGACAGCGTGGCCTATTTGGGAGGAACGTTTGCGATTAAAAGCAAGAAAGGCGCAGGTACCGTTATAGAAGTTAAGTGTCCAAAGGTTGTATACGGGGTGAATAAATTATGAGTACAAAAGTGGTATTGGCGGACGATCACGCTATTGTGCGCGATGGCGTCCGCGCCGTATTGGAACGCAAAGGAAAAGATATGGAAGTCGTGGCGGAAATTTCCAACGGCAAAGAGCTGGTGGAATGGGCTTCCCTCCATGATGCGGACGTATACGTGGTGGATATCTCTATGCCGCTGTTAAACGGCATAGAAGCCACGCAGCGGTTGGTAAAAATGAAACCCGAAGCGAAAGTAGTCATGCTCAGCATGTATGATGACCGCGTATCAGTGGAAAAAGCGCTTAAAGCCGGCGCCAAAGGTTTTATTGTTAAAGTTTCAACAGCCGATGAGATTGTGGACGCCATAAACGAAGTGTCGGCCGGACGGTTCTATTTGTGCAGCAAAGTATCTAAGTATATTGTGCAGGGCTTTTTGGGCAGGACGTCCTCCCGCAAAAGAGACGTTACGGGGCTGACGCCGAAAGAGAAGGAAGTCCTGCAGCTGATTGCCGAAGGATACAGCAGCAAACAAATTGCCAAAACGTTTAATCTGTCCTTAAATACCATACACGTGCACCGAAACAATATTATGAGAAAATTGGGCATCCATAAACAGGCCGAATTGGTGCGTTATGCCATTAAGGAAGGAATAGCACAGCTGTAAGGGAAAATTATGCGTATTATTGCAGGAAGTGCGCGCGGCAGACGGATTTTTTCCGTTTCCAAAAATTTGCCGGTTAAGCCCATTTCGGACAGAATCAAACAATCTGTTTTTGACATATTGCGTCCGCGTTTGGCGGGGGCAATGTGGCTGGATTTGTTCGCGGGTACGGGCAATGTGTCTTTGGAAGCATTGTCCCGCGGGGCTTTGCGCGTCGTTTGCGTAGACAGAGAACCGGCCTGTATTAAAAATATTCACCGCAATTTGGTTCATTTGGGGTTTGAGGAGCGTGCCCGCGTCATAAAAGCGGACGTGCTGAAGCCGTTGGACTATTTGCTTTCTTACAGTGATAATGAGGGATACGATATTATTTTTATGGGGCCTCCGTACCGCGATCAGAATAACAAAATGTTGGCATTGTCCGAACCGGCTTTGAAAAACGTGGCGCAAGCCAAATTGTTGGCCTCAAAAGGGATTATTGTGCTGCAAACACATAAAACCGAATTGTTTGCCGTGCCGGAAAATTTGGAAATTTTCCGTGCCGAAAAATACGGCGATACGCTGGTGCATTTTTTGCGCTATAAGGCGGGTTAATATGTACAGCGATGTACACGAGTTGAACTATTCCAAAATAAAAACCTATATGGAATGTCCCCTCCTGTATAAATACAAATACATGGACGGACGCAAAGAAGGACTCGTGCCGGCTTCTTCTTTGGGGGTGTCCATACACCGTACGCTGGAGCAATATCACCGCCACAGCAACGATCCCAGCGAACTTTTGGCTTATTATGATGACTGTTGGCTGGGGGCAGGATATACCAGCGCGTCCCAGCAGATGGAATATTATCTCAAAGGGAAGAAAATGCTGGAACGTTATGCGGAACGTGAATATGAACGTAAAACGACGGTGGACAGCACGGAGAGGGAATTTATTTTCCAACAGGGAAAATGGACACTGCGCGGAAAAATAGACCGCATCGACAAACATCCGGACGGTACGTGGGAAGTGATAGATTATAAAACCGGAGACGACGTAGATTTTTCCGCCGCGGTAACCGATTCCCTGCAAATGGGGATTTACGCTGTCGGTGCGCGTCGGGCGTGGAATTTGCAAAAAGGCAAAGCCACTTTTTATTTTACGGCGTTTGACAAACAAGTCAGCGCACCGTTTGACGCATTTGATGAGAATGCCATCTTGTCCAAATTTATTGAAATAGGGGAAAAAATGGAAGCCGGCGTATTTGAGCCGGATACGTCCCATTGTAAAGACTGCGCTTTTAGAAACCGCTGCGACAAATCTTCTTGCCCCGACCTTGAACCGAACGCTCCCGATTTCAGCGGCAACACGCCTGCATGAATATTTCGTTTTCGACGAACATGAGCTTTGTGGTTTTGTAGTTGTTGAGCGGGAACGGGGGAAAAAGCTTATATCGTTTTTTGATAAATTTCGTTTATGTGTAAAATTTATCAAAAATACATTTTAGGACAAAAAGATTTTTGCAGACTTTTTAGGTGTCCTGTTTCATAAACGGCTCTTGAATTTTTTCAGCACTTTCGGCCAACTGCTTCGTCTTTGCGCTAATTTTACAATCGTTACAATAATGTCTTTTATATGGAGTTTTGCTCCGCGGAGCGGGTTGTGTATTTATCAGGAAAATATAAAGACGGGGCATCATGGTTTCTGCAGCGGGCAAGACCCGCAAAAAACACGTGTATACGGTTTGCCTGCCGGCTTGCGGAGAGTAGGCGCCAGAGACGGCGGACAAGGATCTAGGGAGAAGATTTTGAAAAACAAGGGATATGCGAAGTTAGTTGAAAATTACGCTTATTGTTTGTGGTATTTTTTATAAGAAAACCCCATCCATTGGACGGGGTTTTTACATTTTAGAATAGGATATGCCGCAGCCTTTGGCGGTTATTTTACAAGGCCTTTCTTTTTTAATTCCGCGCGTACGGCTTCCATGTCGGCGGGAATGACGTCCGGCCGGTTGACGGATTTGAGAGCAGAGTCTATGTCTTTGAGTCCGTTTCCTCCAATGACCAACACAACGGTTTCATCACGTTCTATTTTGCCTTCCATAGCCAGTTTTTTCAGCGCCGCATACACAGCCGCTCCGGCGGGTTCGGCAAAGATGTTGGCTTTGCGTGCCAGCTCCGGAATAGCTTGAATAATGTCCTCATCCGTTACGGTCAAAGCAAAGCCGCCGGATTCCTCCAACGCTTGCAGCGCCAGCTGTGCGTCCCTCGGGAAATTGACCAAAATACTGTCCGCCACCGTATGGGCGTGCACGGCGCTGACTTCCGTTTTGTTTTCAAAAGCGTTTTTAATGGCCGCGCTGCCCAAAGCTTGCACGGCAATCATCTGGGGCATGTGTTCTATGATGCCCAGTTTATTAAAATCTACAAATCCTTTCCACAGTCCGCTGAGTACGGTTCCGTCTCCGGCGGCAACGATAACTTTGTCCGGCGCTTCCCATTCCAGTTGTTCACAGATTTCAAAAGCGCAGGTTTTCTTTCCCTCTCGCGTATACGGATTAAAGCCGGCCGCGCGGGAATACCAACCGTTTTCTTCCACGACTTTGCGGCATAAGTCAAAGGCATTGTCGTAGCTTCCCTCCACCGTGATGACTTCGGCTCCGTATACCAGCAGCTGTACCAGTTTGGGTTCCGGCACAAACGTAGGTGTGAAAATGATCGATTTCATGGGCAAACTAGCCGTCAGACAAGCCAAAGAATCACTGGCGTTGCCGGTAGAGGCGTCGGCAATAATTTCTTTATCCAGTTCCAACGCGCGTGCCACGGCCACGGCGCTGCCGCGGTCTTTTATGGAGCCGGTTGGATTGCGTCCCTCGTCTTTGATAAGCAGCGTGGATATATCCAGCTCGTGGGCCAATTCCTTGCAATTGTACATAGGCGTCCAGCCTACGTGTACGTGAGGCACCTTGTCATGGTCGTTAATAGGCAGCAAGTCCATGTAGCGCCACATGTCAAAATGCGTATTGTCCTTGAGTTTGCTGATACTAAAACGACGCGAAATCAATTTGTAGTCGTAATTGACTTCCAGATTGCCTCCGCAGGCCGTACATACGAAATCCGTCTCGCTGGTTTTGTGTTCTTTGCCGCAGTTAATGCATTGCAAGTTTAGAATTTTTTTCATAATTTTTATTTTGCTTTAACGGGTTTTTGAATTAAGAACAGACTGACAAAAATAAACGCCAGTCCTAATAGTTCATAAGCCGCGGGCATGCGTCCAAAAGCAATCATATCGCTGGCCATGGCCACCACCGGCGTAAAATACGTTACGGAAGCCATGCGCGTAGCTCCCCAGCGGCGGATAAGGGCCACCATCAGCAGAAAAGCCACCGCAGAGGAAAATACGCCCGCACTGGCGATGGAAAGTATCACTTTTGTGCTGAACGCCGAAGCCGGCGGTATGGGTTCCGCCGCAAAAGATATGAGCAGAAGCACAATGGCGGAAAAAAGATATTGGTGAAAGGTGTTTGCTTCTGGCGCGACGGAGTTATTGTCCACCATAATTTTTTTAGTCAACACATTGCCCAAGCTGTAAGACCAAGCCATCAGCAGAAAAGCAATGCAGCCGTAAAATACGCGGGGATCAGAACCTAGCTGCAAAGATGGCCACATAATGACCAGCAGCCCCGCCAAGCCGATTAATACGCCCGCGGCGCGGCGCCACGTAAAACGGTCCACTCCTTTCAGCAGTACGGCTCCGGCTATAAAAGACCATAAAGGAACGGTGCCGTTGAAAATACCGCCGATGGTGGGGGCAACGAAACGCTGGCCCCATGAAATGGCGGCAAACGGGAATAAAATCAACAGAAGGCCAATGGTCCAAGGGCGCCACAGTTCTTTGACGGGGCAACGAAGATTTTTGCGCTGCACGCCATACAGGACAATGAAAAAAATCAATCCCGCCAGAACGCGGAAAAATGTTCCCCAGTAAGGCGGTAAAACGTCTACAATGTTTTTAGTGGCTAAAAAAGCCGTTCCCCAACACAAAGCCAAACATAAAGCCAATAAATAACTCATATATTCTCCTGTCTCTATATTCAATTATATAAAATCCCGTTTGCGCTTAATGTAAATGACAGTACCAAATGAAAATAAACATTCCCAACAACAGACGGTATATGACAAAAATATTAAAGCTGTGCGTTTTGATAAATTTCATGAGTCCGCCTATGACGACCAATGCTCCGGCGAAAGCACTGATAAAGCCCCATATAAGCGGGGCGTTTATATCGGTCCATGTCAGGTGGGAGAGTTCCAATACGGCCGCGCCTCCTATTACAGGGGCGGAGAGCAAAAAGGAAATGCGCGCGCTTTGTGCACGGGAAAAGCCTAAAAATAAGGCCGCCGTAATGGTAACGCCGCTGCGCGACACCCCGGGCATAAGCGCCAAAGCCTGCGCGCAGCCGATAATTAATAAATTGCGCAGATTCAGGTCCGTTCTGCCGTTGGGGTCGGCTTTGCGGTCGGCCAGCCATAAAATGACGGCAAATATCATCAGGCAGGCGGCTATGCTCAGCGGATGGCGAAGCGCGGTTTCCAGCCAGTCTTTGCACAATATGCCTGCCAGTCCCGCTGGTACGGTTGCCAAAGCCAGCAGCCACAAAGTTTTGCCCTGCGGCTGGCGGGGGTGTGTGAAGCCGTCTTTAATGATATAAAACCAATCTTTGGAAAAATATAAAAGTACCGCCAATAACGTGGCCAAGTGCAGCATCACGTCAAAAGAAACGCCTTGGTATTGCACGCCGCGGAAAAAAGGCAGCAGTACAAGGTGGGCGGAGCTGGATATGGGCAGAAATTCACCCAGTGCCTGCAAAAGACCTAAAATTACCGCATCCAAAATGGTCATTTTTTCTCCAGAGCAAGAAATTTGGGAGCGTTCGGAACCGTCATATCAAATACGGCGGCGGTTCCCGCTTCAAACGGGGTGTATTCCTGCCGCAGCATGCTTGCGGCAAGACTAAAATTGGGGTTATGTCCTACCAACATGACGCAGTCGGCGGTTTTTAATTGTTCTTTGGCCAAATCAATTAATCCTTTTCCGCTTAAGCGGCCGTCTAGTTCTTCCAGCGTATGGGGAACGGTCCCCAAAACGTCGCCAGCTATTTGCGCGGTCTGTTGTGCGCGCAGGAAAGGACTGGTTAATAAAACGTCTGGTTTGTATCCTTTGTTTTGTAAAGTTCTTACCGTGGCCAGTGCCGTTTCCTGTCCGGCCGGCGTCAGAGGTCGGAGGGCGTCTGTTTCCGCAAGGGCTTGCGCCTTTCCGTGTCGCATTAAAATTAATATTTTCATAAATTTGACTTTCCTGCGCCACAGCGCATTAAAATGTGCTACCATGGGGTATTGCTTCTCATTTAATATAGCATAGCATTTATGCAGGTTTTTTACGCGCCTTTTAGGACATTGGAAACGCAGTTTGTCTCTTACGCCGCCTCTTTGCATGCAGGACCGGGGCGGCGTGTGCTGGTGTTGTGTCCTTCGGGCCGTGTAGCCGCACGTTTGCGTCGGCTGCTGGCGGAAAAAACGGGTTTGGTCAGCAATGTATTTTTTGTTACGTTTTCCCAATTGATTGCGCGGCTGGACGGGCAGTGTCTTTCTTCCTCGGCGCCGCTGCTGCCTATGGACGCGCTGCATGATTATATTCTTAAAAATTTGCTTTTGAAGGCCGGACTGAATTTGTATAAACCCAGCCGCGGTTTTACCCGCGCTTTGCGGGCGTCTTTGCAGGATTTAGCCGATTGTATGGCGGAGCCAGAAGTATTGGAAGAACATTTACAGACGACTTCCGATCCTCTGTTACAGGGCCAAAAGGAGCATTTGCAATGGCTAATTAAAATATATCGGGCCTATTTGCAAAAAATAGACGGGGTGGAAGGATATCGTTGTTACAATCGTTACTTTCAAAATGCGTTGGCAGAAGCGCAGGACAGCCCATGGTTAAAAGGTTTTGCTGAAATTTTGGTGTATGGCTTTTACGAATTGACGGGACGACAATTGGAATTATTTCATATGATTTGCAAGCATTATCCGCTGGCGGCTTTCTGGCCGTATGCTTCGCATCCGGCTTTTGCGTTTGGAAGAAAATTTTTTGAGACCAATGTCATAGGCGCTGCCGAAACGACAAGTGAAATGGCCGAAAATTGGGATCGTTTGGCCGCTGGAAATGTGCTGAAAAATCTGTTTACCTCGCAAACATCGTCTTCTGGCGGTATGCGGCATGGCGTAGGTTTGGTCTCCGCCCCCGATCCGCAGGGAGAAGTGTTCTTTGTGGTAAAAGAAATGCTGCGCCTGCATGAGCAAGAACATGTCGCTTATGCCGATATGGCTTTGTCAGCGCGTTCTTTGGAACCGTATAAAACGCTGCTTCCGACTGTTTTTGCCCAAAACGGTATACCTCTTAAAACGACGCTGCATTTTGGTTTTTCTTCGCGCCCGCTGGGTGTTTTTTTGATGAATTTATTTGCCTTGGCGCGCGGCGGTTTTGATAAAAAAGACGTGCTGGCCGTTGTTACTTCTCCTTATTTTAAGAAGAAAAATGATTGGCGTTATTTAATTGAGCAATGTTTGGCCCAGCGGGATTTTACCCAATGGACGGATTTGGTGCTTCCGACGCTGCCCTCCTATGATCCCGAATTTCTATCTTGGCTGGAAAACGTAAAACATCGGTTGGAATTTTTGGAACGTTCCCAAGACTGGAATGTCTTGTGGCGTGCGGCGCAGGAGTTTGTGAAAGACAATGTGAACGTGCAAGGTCTTAAAGCCGACGAACAGAGCGTATGGAACGCCTTTTGCGCCATTTTAGACGGTTTTGTGCGTTATCGCGCCGTTAAACCGTTTGCCGCGGAGAAAGAGTTTTTAGATGAATTGTTCGCTTCTTTTCAAGATGTAGTCTTAACGCAGAATATCAGTATGGAGTCCGGCGTAACGGCGGCGGATGCGCA
Organism: uncultured Elusimicrobiales bacterium; assembly: GCA_944324685.1. GTDB lineage: Bacteria > Elusimicrobiota > Elusimicrobia > Elusimicrobiales > Elusimicrobiaceae > Avelusimicrobium. The sequence goes on along the minus strand of CALUXG010000046.1, from coordinate 16,370 downwards.
GACCTTGCGCGGACAGGCGTTTAAGGTAGTTTTTGTGTTGGGTCTGAACGAAAAAACTTTTCCTCAATCCGTATATGAAGACCCCATTCTTAAGGATTATTACCGCCGCGTTTTGCGCGATCAGCTGGGCTTTTGGATAAACCAGAAGATGGAACGGTTTGATGAAGAACGTTTGTTGTTTTTTTGTCTGTTGGAAGCGGCGGAAGAAAAACTGTATTTGTCCTTTTTGCGGGCGGATGCGGACGGCAAGCCGTTGATTCCTTCCTGTTATTTGGTGGAATTTGCGCGGGCGGCGGGATTGGAATTGGATTCAGCGAAGGTTAGGCGTATAAGCGGGCGGCTGCCGGAGCGTTTGAAAGAAACCGATATAAAACGTTTGAGCAAAAAAGAAATGTCTTTGTTGCTGGCGGCAGAAAACGCCGAAGAAAACCAATATCAAGCCGCCGGTTTGTACGATGAGGCGCTGGCGGACGTTTTGGCGGCGGCGAAGCAGATCGCTTCGGCGGGAGTTTTGACGGAACGGGACGGCGTGGTTCGCGGCGGAGAAGACATTTTTGCCGCCCAGAATACGGAAGGATTTTCTCCTTCTGCCCTGCAGCATTTGGCGCAATGTCCTATGCGTTATTTCATGGACAAGGCAATAGGTCTCAAAGAGCCGGAGGAAGCACTCAGCCGCGACGGTTTGGCGCCGGCTTTGCGCGGACGCATGTATCATCAAATTTTAATGCGCTATTATAAACAGCTGTACCAAGAAAAACAAAATGCCGCCGATTTGTTTCCCTCCGCCCTGAAAGAACGTTTGGAAGCGGCCATAGCGCATTTTTACCATGCGGCAAGTTATAAACAGTTCGGTATTTATCCCGTAGTGTGGCAGCTGATTTTGCAGAATATAAGCGAAACGCTTTCGGATTTTGTCGTGAAAGACGCAGAAAATTTGGAAGGATTCGTCCCCGCTGTTTTTGAAACGCGTTTTAAGAAAGATTATGCGCTTTCTCCGTCTTTGAATATACGTTTTATGGGTATTGTGGACCGTATAGATGTGAACGAACAGAACCGTACGTTCCGCGTTGTTGATTACAAAAAAAGCCGTCTCGGCGGAAAAAATCTGGCATTGGATATGTTTGCCAAAGTCATTTTGCAGCCGTTTGTTTATTTGTCTTTGGCGCAGGACAGTCCGCAAACCCGCGGTTTTAAGGCGGACGGCGCGGCTCTGCTTATCGTGGATGCGGGATATTTTCGCCAAACGCTTTCCGCGCAAGATTATGAAGACAGCATGCCGCGCGCGAAGGAATTTTTTACATGTTTGATGCGATTGATAAAGGACGGAAAATTTTTTGTAAATCCCTCTAAACACTGTCAGTTTTGTCCCTATGCTTCCATCTGCCGCAAAGACGCATACCGGACACTGCTGCGCGCCAAACATGCGCCTCAGGCGCGGCAATTGCAGGAGGTCAAACAATGATGCCGAAAGAAGACCGTCAGCTTGTATGCCGGCGGCTGGACGTCAATATGGTGGTGGAGGCAGGCGCAGGTACCGGCAAAACAAAGCTGCTGATTGATCGGCTGTGTTTGGCGCTTTTGGCGCAGGATATACCTGCTCCCCGCTTGGTGGCTTTGACGTTTACGGAAAAAGCGGCCGCGGAAATTAAAACGCGTTTGGTAAGTTCTCTGCAGACGGTGCTTCGTGAGGCACAGGCTTTGCAGCGCGGCGACAAGCAGGAAACAAACAATGAAATGCTGAAAGATTTAAGGAAAATTTTTTCCGTACCGCTGTTGCAAATTATTGAGCGTGCGGAAAAGGCGCTTGGACAGCTGGATCGAAGCCCCATAGGAACCATACACGGTTTTTGCGCCGATATTTTGCGCATGTACCCACTGGAAGCGGGTTTAACCCCCGGCGCGGAAATAGACAAAGGTCCGCGCGCACAGGCGGTTTTTGAAGAAGAATGGCATCGCTTTTTGGATAAGGAACTGGGGGTAAACGCCGTACGGGCGGAACAATGGAAAAAAGTGCTGTCTCATATGAAATTGTCGGACTTGCGCGCCTGCGCCCAAGAAATGTGCGGAGGAAAAACCTCCGGATACGATTATTTCGGACAGAAAGAACTGTTGGCAAAAGTATGCGAAGAACGCGCCAAACGGGCCGAGGAACTGGCCGTACATTTTTCAGAAGGGAAAAAAGCGCCCCGCGTATTGGAAAAAGCTCTTTTTCAGGCTGTTTCTCGTTTTGAAAATGCGGCCGCATGGCTGCGTACGGGCCGTATGCCTGAGGCGGACGAAGAAACAATTATCGTAAAATCTGTACCCAAAGACTGGGATGAGGCCAGCGTTGATGAGGCGGAGACTTTGCTTTCTTTTTCCCGACAGGCTAATCCTTTTGTGCAACAGTTGGTGCTGGCGGCCTATGATTTGCTGAGTGAGCCGGTGCGTGCCGTTCGGAGGCGTTGCCAACAAGAAGGAATTTTAAGTTTTGACGATTTGTTGATCAAAACGCGCGACCTGTTAAGGGACAATCTGCTTGTGCGGCGTTATTTGCAGGAAGAATACGACGCTTTATATATAGACGAATTTCAGGATACGGACCCCGCCCAAGGCGAACTTTTATTATTCTTGGCCGAGGAAAAAGGCCATGCCGCCCGAGACTGGAGCAGCGTTAAGCTGCAAGCCGGCAAACTTTTTGTCGTGGGCGATCCGAAACAATCCATTTATCATTTCCGCGGAGCCGATATTACGGCCTACCAATTGTTTACGGATTTAATTTTGAAACAGGGTGGGATAAAAGCCTATTTGCGCCGAAATTTCCGCAGCAAACAAGAAATTGTGGCGTTGGCCAACGGCGTTTGCGGCCGCATTATGGAAGAAAAAATTGCTTTCCAGCCTGCCTATGAACCTATTTTTACAGCCAATACGAGCCGAAATGGAGCGGCGGAAATGGCATTGGTTTTTCGTGCGGAAGATACCGTTTTGGCGGAAGAGGGACGGCAAAATCAGGGCCGTTTCGTGGCGCAATGGATACGGGAAAATGTGGGCAAACTGACTCTGCAGGACGGGCACAAACTTCAGTATAGGGATATTGCCTTGCTGTCCCGCGCCGCCACCACGCTGCCGCCGTTTACCGATGCTTTGCGGCGCGAAGATGTGCCTTTTTCCGTAGAAGAAGACAGGGATTTTTACCGGCGGCAGGAGATAAACGATTTTCTTAATTTTTTGCGTGCGGCGGACGATCCGCGCAATCGCATTGCGCTGGTCGGCACGCTGAGAAGTCCGCTGGGCGGTTTGAGTGATGAGGAAATTATGCGCTTGTCTAAAGCCGGCGAAATGGATTGGCGTTGTGAAACGCAGAATCCAAAAGCGCGGCGGCTGTTTGCTTTACTGAAAAAATTTGCCGCTCGTTCGGGACGGGAACCGCTGCGCGAGTTGCTGCATGGTTTGCTTAACGAAACTTTTTTGGCTGAGGCGTGCGCCGCCGCTTATGACGGGGAACGAAGCATTATTAATTTGCAGAAATTGGTGTGGCTGGCGGAAGGGTATTCGCTGCAGACGCCGTCTACTTTGGGACAATTTTTAAGCCGCGTACAAGAAATGATGGAGCAGGAGCTGGGCCGTTTGACGGCTTTGCCGGAAGGAGAAGCTTTGGACGCCGTCAGCGTTATGACGGTGCATAAATCCAAGGGCCTGCAGTTTCCAGTGGTCATTTTGGCGGATATATCCAAAAAAGATAAAGTATCCGCCGCCCAGAGAGCTTCCCATTTGTATTCTTGGCGCAATGATTTGCACGGTTTTCGCGTCGGTCCCTATGCGGATATAAATCTGGCGTGGCTGGAAGAAGAACAAAAAGAGCATGACCGTTGCGAAGAAATGCGTATATTATACGTCGCCCTGACGCGTGCGCAGGAAAAATTGCTTATTGTGGGAAACGCAGAGGCAAACAGATATACCATGGCCGATATGTTCGCGCGGGCGGGTTATTGGCCAGCGTCCCAGCAATATCCGGAAACCTTGGGGGCAGAAAACGAATTGCGTGTAACCTACATACCATATCAGAAACCAGAAGAATTTATTTATCAGCACCGTTTGCGTCCGGCCGTTCAGGAAAATAAAAGAGAAACGTCTGCTTGGCGTACTGCTTATGCCGCGCGTATGGCGGAATATGAACGGTTGAGCGCGCAAAAAGAGATCTTGACCCCTTCACAGCTGGGCAGAGAAGAACAAAAAGGCGGCCCGTCGGCGGATATAGGAACTTTGGTGCATGCCGCCTTGGCTCATTATTGGCAAGGGGAAAAAGATGCGGCGCTTTGTGTGCGCCGTGCCGCGAACGAAACGGCGCTGACGGCTTGTGGTCATGTCGCCAAGGAGATAATGGACGCGTTTTGCTCGTCAGAGCTTTGTGCGCGCTTGCGGCAAATGCGTGTGTTGGAAACGGAAATGCCTTTTTCACGTCGGACGTCTCAGGGGATTGTAAACGGGGTGATTGATTTGCTTTTGCGCGATGAAAATGAAACGGTGTGGGTGGTGGATTTTAAGACGGATGAAACGGATGATTGGCATCGCCGCGCCGAAATTTACCGACCTCAGGTGCAGGCGTATGTGCAGGCGATGGAACAGTTGTATCCTCATGCAGAAATAAAAGGAGCGGTGGCGTTTGTGCGTTCAGCCCGTTGGGTAGAGCTGTTTTAAGACCGAAACGCCGCTTAAATTGGTAAAATTTAATAAATGTTTTTAGGAGGAAAAAATGTTTGACAAATTGGGGCAGTTAAAAGATTTGTGGCAGTTGAAAAACCAAATTCAGGAAATTAAAAAACGTTTGGACAATATGGTCATTAAAGTGGACAGCCCGAACCATTTGTTTGAGATTACGGTATCGGGAGCACAGGAAGTGAAAGAAGTGGCCGTGTCCGATTTAATAAAAAATTTTTCCAAAGAGCAAGTGGCGGAAGAATTGAAAACCGTCATAAACAAAGCCGTACGCGAAAGCCAAGGTATGGCCGCGCAAGCGATGGGCGGCATGGCGGGAATGGCCGATTCTTTGCCTAAAGCGTAACGATGATGGCTTGCGCTCCGTTTACGCCGCTCCGTCTGACTTCCTCCCGCATAGGCTTGGGAACGTGGGGGTTGGGCGGAGGGACTGATTGGGGCGGAGACGGCGATGAAAAAGATATTTCTTCTGTCATAGCCGCGGCTTTGGACGCCGGAATTAATTTGATAGATACGGCTCCCGCTTACGGATGGGGGCGAGCGGAAGAACGAACGGGAAACGCTATCAAAAAATGCCGCAGCCGCGTCATTTTGGCGGACAAATGCGGTATTGTGCGCAATGAAAGCGGCAGACCGGATCATGATCTCCGGCCGAAAACTGTCGTCTCTCAGTGTCATGCTTCCTTACGTCGTTTGCATACGGATTATATAGACCTTTATCTTATTCACTGGCCGGATCCAAAAGTGCCTCTGACGGACGTGCTGGAAACCATGGAACGTTTGCGAGAAGCGGGCAAAATTAGAGCGGTGGGGCTTTGTAATGTAGACGGCGCCTTGCTAAAACAGGCTTTGTCTTTAACGTCTGTGGAGTGCGTCCAAAACAATTTGTCTTTGCTGCATGCCTGCCAAAACGAAGTTTTGTCTATTTGCCTAGAACGACACATTGGATTTATGGCTTACGGTGCGTTGGGCGGCGGAATTTTAAGCGGTAAATATAAAAAGCAACCTAATTTCCGCCGCGCTGACGCCAGACGTTATTTTTATAAATATTACGTTGGGGAAAACTTTTTTAAGGCTCAGCTTACCGCCGACCGCGTAAAAAAAGTAGCCGAACGGAAAAAGACTCCTCCATCTGCTGTCGCCGCGGCGTGGGTGCTGGCGCAAAAAGGCGTAAGCCATGTTTTGTGCGGTGCGCGCAGCGTGCGGCAAGTGCGGGAGAATGCGCAGGCCGCCGGTTTGACGTTGACGAAAGAAGAAATGGATTTTTTGGAATATGGACATTGAAACGCTTTCCCGTTATATAGACGGGGTTTTGCCTGCTTTGGGCGTGAATAAGAAACGCGAGATTTTGCGCCTTATATATGAAATCGTCAAACGGGACGGAAAGGGCCCGGAAGAAGTTTTGCCGCCGGCAAAAAATCTCCATTTTGAATGCGCCAAAAAAATGCTGCTGCAGAAGCGTTACCCTCATGCTTTTTCAAACGCGCCTAAAAATGCGTTTTATTTGCCGAAACTGGAAATCAATCCTGCTTTGTGCGCGGATCTAACCCCGCGGGATTTTTATCCTCGGAAGATTTATATTGAAAATTGTATTTCTGGCACCGCGTTGGCGGCCCGTGCGCGGAGGATGTTTCCAAAAGCGTCTTTTTACGAATGGGACGGAAAAGAGATGGTGGGGAGTACTCGTTTTTCCCAACGGACGGAAACCTTGGTCATTCATCGCGAAAAATATGATTTTTTGAAGCCTTGCCCCTGTTCGCAGGGCAATGCGGGGTGCGGATACAATTTGATAAATTTGGGTTTTGGCTGTCGTTTTGAATGCGAATATTGCTTTTTACAGCAATACCAAAATTTGCACGCCGTGTTGCTGCCGGCAAATGTACAGGATTTTTTGGATAAAATAGATGAAGCGAAATTTACCAAAGGACTGTTTGATCGGCCCCGTATAGGAAGTGGGGAGTTTACCGATTCCTTGGTCTTTGACGATTTGACACAGTACAGCCGTGATTTGGTGCCATTTTTCCGCGCAAGACCGCATTTGCAGTTTGAATTTAAGACCAAAAGCGTGTGTATAGAAGGGCTTTTGCAAGCGGGCGGGGCGGAAAACGTCGTGGTTAGCTGGTCGGTAAATGCGCCGCGGTTTATAGAAAGAGTGGAACATTTTACGCCGTCTTTGTCTCAGCGGCTGGAGGCGGCCGTCCGAACGGCTAAGGCCGGATACCGGCTGGGTTTTCATTTTGATCCCGTTGTGCCGTTTGCAGGCTGGCGGGAAGCCTATACGCAGGCGGCAGAGCAAATAGCCGAAGCGGTGCCGGCGGACAAAGTGGCATGGATCAGCGTGGGACTTTTGCGTTTTTCACGCGAACTGAAAAAAAACATAGAGAACCGTTTCCCGAACAATACGATTTTAGACGGGGAATTTCTGTTGGATTTTGACGGGAAAATGCGCTATCCCGAATCGCTGCGCAAGGAAGTATACGCCTATTTTGTACCGCTGCTGCAAAAATTGTTTCCCAAAACAGTCGTTTACGTATGTATGGAAAAAGCAAATATTTGTTCGTATTCCATAGGCAAATGAAAACCCCGCTTTCAAGCGGGGTTTTTATGGCTTAGTTCAAAAGTTTGTTTATTTCTTGTCTGTATTGTTCGGCCAGCGTATCGGAATAACCGCTCCAGATGCGGACCAGATTGTGGTCTTTGTCAAACAGCATAATATGCGGAAAACCGCTTACCATTAAATCTTGAACAATTTGTCCGCCCTGATACAAAATGGTGCTTTGCAAGTCATATTGGTCCATAATATCCAAGATGACGTCTTCGTCGTTGTCTACATAAATGCCCACTACTTCTACACCTTTGTCTTTAAATTCGGCATTGGCGGTTTCCAGCGCGCTTAAAGAACGTTTGCACCAGCCGCAATAGGACGCCATGACGGCTACCAGTATGGGTTGGCCCGCATGATCGGCGGCCGTCCATACCTCTTCCGTTCCGGCGACCGGAAGAGAAATGTTTAATTTCGGTGTTTCCGGAATATTTACGCATGCTCCCAGCAAGACCGTAGCGAATAGGACAAACAACAAAGTTTTGAATTTCATAAAAGCTCCTAGATGAATAATATGATATATATATTGTACCTAAAATTTGCGGCAAATATAACGGCAGAAATGAAAAAAATATATGATAAGAGCCATGCAGGCGCATTCGTTGGGGGAAAACTCGGGCGGACGGTTTATTGGCTTGGGAACGGACAAATTTGAGCCAAATAGTTTTTGCGTATTACTATAGAAATAAAAAAATCCGCCTTGCGGCGGATTCTATATTTTACCGGGGAAGGGACTTGAACCCTTAAGCCCGAAAGGGCAATGGTTTTTGAGACCATCCTGTATACCAATTCCAGCACCCCGGCGTAAATTGTACCTCTCTATTTTAGCAAATTTTCGTTTAAGTTGTCATCTGCAATTTGTATGTCCGCTTCAAAATATGGTTAAAACTTCAGCATGGATGTATATTCTTTGAGGCGTTTTTCAATTTCACCTTTTTTGACGTCGGTCAAACGTTTTACGCTGAAAGATTCAATGGTAAAAGAGGCCATAACATTTCCTATCATCATAGCGCGTTTAATGGCGGAAAGGCTGTCCCACTTGCGCAGGCTGGCCAGATAACCCGTCGCCCCGCCGCCAAAAGTATCTCCGGCTCCGGTGGTGTCGTATACGTGTTCCAAAATATACGGCGGAAATTGGACGATTCCCAATTTGCTTACCAGCATGGAGCCGTTGGGACCCAGCTTGATAATGACGTGTTTGGCCCCCAGTTTCAGGATTTTCTTTCCGGCGGTAATCAAATTGTATTCTCCGGTCAGTTGGCGTGCTTCCGCTTCGTTTAGGAAGAATAAATCCGTTTTCTTAAGTACTTTGAGGATGGCGTCTCTTTTGGAAGTAATCCAATAATTCATGGTGTCGCAGGCGACGAGTTTTGGGCGCTTGACCTGTTTCAGTACACTAAGCTGCAATTGCGGATCTATATTGGCCAGAAACACGGTTTTGGCGTTTTTTTGTTCTTCGGTCAGTACAGGGTTAAAGTCTTGAAAAACGTTCAAATCCGTAAATTTGGTAACGGCGTTTTTCAAATCTTTGTCGTAACTGCCTCCCCAGTGAAACGTTTTTCCTTCTTTCACCTGCAGTCCGTCCAAATTCACACCCCGCTTTTGAAACGGCCGCCGGTCTGCGGCCGTAAAATCCGTACCTACCACGGCCACTACGGCCGGTTGAGCAAAATAACTGGCGGAAATGGACGAATAACTGGCCGCACCGCCTAGTACGCGTTCAGCACGGCCGTGGGAATTTTCCACGGAGTCAAAAGCCACGGAACCTACTACTAATATTTGGTTTTTCACGGTTTAAGCCTGTTCGTTTAAGTACGTTTTAATTTCCACGCGGTTGTTGAAATCATCAAAGAAAGCCTGTTGGGCTGTCTGCATTTTTGTTTCAAAGAGTTGTTTTTCAAAATCTTTTTTGTTTTCTTCAAAATCTTTCATGTTGCCGTTTTGCATTTGGTAAGAAAAACGCACTTCTTCCGGAGTAAGTTTGTAGAAAGAAAACAAAGCCATGCGAAAACGGTCCGCCAGTTTGCTGCGGCGTATTTGCTTTTCAAACTGAGCGGGCGTTACGCCCAGCTGGTTGCGCAGGGCGTATTCGTAGGCGGTTTTGTTAAACTGTCCGTTTTGATTGAATGCGGGGGAAGAATGTATTTCCAGCGCCAGTTCATAATCCGCCACATGCAAGCCGAATTGTTTGGCGGCTTGCACCAGCACTTCTTCGCTGATCAGCGCACTTAATACCTGTTGGTTGAGGTATTTGGACATTTCTTCGTTGACTTCCACGCCGTTGTTGCGCAATATACGCGCCTGTGCGTCGGAGGCTTTGTATAAATCTCGGTATGTGATAGGCTCTGAGCCCACCATGGCCACATTGCTGCTGAATGTGCCTCGGCGGAAAGAATCCAGCCCGATGTAACCAATGCTGCCGATGAAAAATGCCAGCGTAACAATTAAGATGACTTTTTTATATTTAATCAGAAAAGAAATCATGCTGGTAAACGCTCCTTAATTATTTGTCGTCGTCCGTATTTTTTGCATTTTTGGGGGAAACGGATTCTTCCCCGCCGATTTTGCACATGCCTTCGATACGGCCGCCTTCTTCCACAATCATTTTTTGGGCGCGGATGTCGCCTTTGATGGCGGCTTTGCTCAGCACTTCCACCATTTCGGCGCAGACATTTCCTTCCACTTCGCCTCCGCAGACTACATTCTGTGCCGTTACGTCGCCGGTAATTTTACCACCTTCACCGATGATGACTTGGCGGGCGTTGTCTACGGATCCTTCCAGTTTGCCGTCGACGCGCAAAGAACCTTGCACGCTCAGCGTTCCCTGAAAGTAACATTCCGCACTGACGACGGAGAAATGTTCTCCGGACGAAAAATCAGAGTCTTTTTTCAAAAATCCCATACTTCCTCCAAAAGCTTACTTAAAATAGTCGCGCGGATTGACGGGACGGCCGTCTTTCCACACTTCATAATGCAAATGCGTACCCGTACTGCGGCCAGTGGTACCCATAAAGGCGATTTGTTGGCCGCGTTTTACTACGTCGCCCGCTTTGACTTTAATGCCGGTAGCGTGTGCGTACAACGTGGAATAGCCAAAGCCGTGGTCCACCAAAACGGCCTGTCCATATCCGTTTACCCATCCCGTGTGGCGTACCACACCGTCCGCGGTAACCAAAATAGGGCTGTCCGGTTTTCCCGCAAAATCCAGTCCGCTGTGCATTTTTCCCACCGGTTTACCAAAGGGATCTTTGCGGTAACCAAAGCCGGAACTGATGCGCGCCGAAGACGGACGTATGGATGGGGTGGAGTGCAATCCTTCGCGCCGGTTGGCGTAATACCATGCAATTTCCTGAAAAGACGCCAGCCGTTCCTGCGCCGTATCCTGCATACTGTCTATGTATTTTTCAAATTCTTCCGTATCAAAATCCTTAAGATCGGAGCCGAAAAGTTCTTTGGCGCGTTCGTCTTCTTTGCGGGCTTTTTCTTCCAGTCCTTTGGGCAGATTAATAAATTTTCCTCCGGGCATGCCCAGCATTTGGCGCATTTGTTTTTCGGTGGTTTGCGTTAAGTTCAAATACTCGCGCCCGCGTTCCAGTTCATCAGCGATGAGTTTCATCTTTACGCGCATAAGCCGGTTGTCCGCTTTTGTCATGTGGTAATCATACGCGCGGCTCCATATCCACAATGCGCCCAGTGTCAGGACCAGCCATATCAGTCCCAAAATGACCAATGTCAAACCGGATAGTTTGAATTTCCGCGCCGCGCCCGCACGGGGCATAAGCATAATGTCCACACGGTCGCTTAAAAAACGGTTTATGGAATTTAATTTTTTGGCCATTACTTCTATTTTATCATATTGAACGGATTTAGAGGCTGTCGGCCGGCGTTTGCGCTTTTTGCGGAGGCAAACTGCGGTAAAAATCCACTATGCCTTGGTACAAAGCTTCGGCAAACAGGGCGCGGCCTTTTTTGCTTAACACCAGTTCTTCTTGTTCCGGCAAAATCATAAAAGCGTTTTCCACTAAAATACTGGGAAATTCTGAAATGCGCGGGATAAACAACACGTCATTGGCTATTAAGCCGTTGTCTGGCAAAGGGATTATGCGGTTAAAAGCTTGGTATACGCTTTCGGCCAGCGTAAAACTGTGGGGATACGTATAATATACGGAATATCCTCTCGGCGCGGCCAGCGGATTAACCGCATCCGGCAGAGCGTTATGGTGCAGACTTACAAAAATATGAGCGTTTTTATCCAAAGCCATTCGGTAACGCGCCGGCAGATTCATCTGGTTGTCGCCTTGTCTTGTCATAATAACGGTGGCGCCTGCGGCCTGCAGTTTGGGCCTTAAGGCTTCCGCCAAAGCCAAATTGGCCTCATATTCCAATATGCCGCTGGGACTGACCAAACCGTCATAGGGCGGTTTGCGCTTAGGGCTGTGCCCCGCGTCAATCAAAATGCGTGCGCCGGCAAGAGGTCTGTTCGGGGTGCCTTGTGTCTGGGGGCGATGGTTTAACTGAAGGACAAAATTCTCTTTTTCATAGCGATAGGCATATCCCCATAACAAGGCGTTTTCCTTCAGATATAAAATAAATTTGACGACTCCGTCTTGCGGTCCGCTCCATTCTACTCGTTCCAGCAGGGGACTGGTGGCGTCTAAGCTGAAATTTTCCAAGAAGAACGGGGTATAATAAAAGGCAATCTCCACGCGGTTGGGAAACTCATGGATATAGACGGGTACTTGCTTGCTGTTGCTCCAATACACGGAGGTGGCTTCTTGCGAAGCAAAAGTGCGAAAAGAGGTTAAAGTATTCGGCGCATAATCCCGTGCGGAGAGCCTTTTTATTTTTTTCTCTTCAAACCATGCCTTTTCCCCGTTGCCTAAGTTAAGACGGTAAAGCCCGTTGTCTCTGCCGTCGATGAGGGCTTCGCCGTATGTTCGGTAATAGGGGTACAGGCTGCCCTGCCGCACCGGAATTTGACGCAGTTTGTCTCCGGCGGAAGTAATGCGCGCGGGCAGTTTTTCTTTCGGGTCCAAGATGCGCAGGCGTTCTTTGGCGGTGATTTTTGTTTTTGTGCCGGAAGCCGGATCGTAAAGCTGGTATGTGATTTTGGCGTAGTGCGGTTTTTCCTTGTCGGGGACAATGTATTTGGCACGGTAAACGCCCGGGGTGCGGCTGTCTTCTTTTAATTTGATTTTTTTGCCGCCTTTCAAGCCGCTTATCGAAGCCGTTACCTGTGCGTGCGGCGTGCCGCGGGCGTAGAGATTAATGGTGTCTGCAGGCAGAGCCCATACGGGGCGGGACGGATAAATTTCCGTTTCGTCAAAACAGGCTTCTGCTTCAAAATTTTTGATGGGGGTACCGGGAACTTCTATATGGCGCACGGCCTGATAAACACGCCGGGGTGTGCGTGCGGTTAAAACAAAAACAAATGTACCCTGTTCTACAGGCAAGAAAGTAATAAAAGTGCCGTTTTTATTTACGGGAACCTTTTGTCCGTTAATGTCAAGTTCGGCGTTTTGCACATTCAGTTTGCCGAAAAGGTATATATGGTCGGCGCCGTGCTGCACAGTCATATTTTCCTGTGGATATTGCACGGTAATCGGGGCATTTTCGGCTTTTGGTCCGCTGACGGCAGGCAGGTACGGCGCTACAGGCAAATCCTGCGCGTATGAGGAAGTCCAAACGCAAAAAAAGAGCGTTGCCGCCCATAAAAGTGTTCTTTTCATGTTACAAAAATGATAACATAAATCTATGGCCACGCGCGAGGAAGTCGTTTGTTTCTTAAACGAATACTTAAATATTGGAGAAATACCCGACAGCAGCCATAACGGGCTGCAGGTGCAGGGGCGTACGAATATACGCAAAATCGTATTCGGCGTTTCGGCGGGATTGGAGCTTTTTAAGAAAGCGCATGCCGCCGGCGCGGATATGATAGTCGTACACCATGGTTTGTTGTGGGGCAAGGAGCAGGCTTTGACGGGGGCGTTTGGCCGCCGCGTCGGTTTTTTGCTGCGTCATGACATGAGTCTGCTGGGGTATCATTTGCCTTTGGACAAACATCCGCAAATCGGCCATAATGCGCTGTTTTTGAAACAGCTCAAAGCACAAAATATACGGCCGTTTGCTTGTTATCACGGGCAGAATATCGGTTTTTGCGGCGAAATAAAGCCGGCATTATTGCCGGCAGTTGTGCGTTCGTTGGAACGTTTTTGCCAAAGCAAGGCGGTCGTATTGCCTTTCGGACCCAAAAAAATCCGCACGGTGGGCGTGGTCAGCGGCGGGGGATGGAGCATGATACCTGATGCGGTAGAATTGGGATTGGATTTGTTTGTTACGGGAGTTTTGGACGAACCGGCGCAGGAATTATGCCGCGAAGGCGCGTTAAATTGTGCCGCGCTGGGACATTATAATTCCGAAAAATGCGGCGTGCGTGCTTTGATGGAATTGGTGCGCGGCCGTTTTGACGTGCAAGTGCAATTTATAGACATCAAGAATTCAATTTAGGAGAAAGCTACATGACAGAAGTAAAGACGTTGCTTAAGAATATTGACGGAAGCCGTGATTTTATTATTGATTTGCAGACGAAGATGACCGCCTGTCCGGCTATTACGCCGCACGCGGAAGGCGGCTTGGGGGAAGCGGCGAAAGCGGAAGTAATATTGGAAACCTTAAAAGCTTTGAAGTTTGACGAAATAAAGGTCATAGAAATAAAAGATCCGGCTTCTCCGACGGGAGTTCGCCCGAATATCGTGGCTAAGTATTATGGACAGAACCGCAAAAAAACCTTATGGCTGATGGCGCACATGGACGTCGTGCCGGCGGGGGATTTGGCTTTATGGAAAACGGATCCTTTTAAAGCGGTTGTAAAAGGCGATAAAATTTACGGCAGAGGAACGGAAGACAACCAGCAAGGGCTGGTGTCGGGCATTTTGGTGGCCAAAGCCATGATGGAGGCTGGCGTCCGTCCGGCAGTTAATTATGGATTGCTTTTGAATGCAGACGAAGAAGTAGGCAGCCGCTACGGCATTGTTTCCATACTGAAAAAACACCGCAGCCTTTTTGGGAAAGATGATTGCTTTTTGGTGCCGGACTCCGGCAGTTGCGGCGGGGAGAAAGTGGAAATAGCCGAAAAGAGCCTGCTGTGGCTTAAAATTACCGTCAACGGAAAACAGGCGCACGCTTCCATGCCGCAAAATGGGAAAAATGCTTTTGTCGCGGCGAGTTATTTGGTGCTGGCTTTGCGCGATTTATATAAAAAATTCAATAAAAAAGATCGCCTTTTTGACGTGCCTTTCAGCGTATTTGAGGCTACCAAACATGAAGCCAATGTTCCTAACGTAAATACGATCCCGGGGCAGGAAGTTTTTTATATGGATTGCCGTATTTTGCCTTGTTATGACAACAAACGTGTTTTGGCTGAAGCCCAAAAAATAGCGGCGGCGGTGGCCAAAAAGCATAAAGTGGCCATTAAAGTGGAAGCTGTTATTGATGAAGTTTCCAAAGCGACGGATAAGAATGAACCGGTGGTAAAATTGGTCAGCAAATACGTTCGGGAAATATACCGAAAACAGCCTAAAATTCAAGGCGTTGGCGGAGGAACGGTGGCGGCTTATTTGCGCAATGCCGGTTTTCCGGCGGTGGTGTATGCCCGTTTTGACGAAATGATGCATCAGCCGAATGAATATTGCAGCATTAAAAATACCATGGGGGACGCCAAAATATTTTTATTGACGGCCCTAAACTTAAAATAAGGTGCGCCTATGAAAAAAGGTTTTACCGTTGTGGAAGTGCTGATTACCGTAGTGGTGTTTGCCGTGCTTTTGGGGCTGACGGTCCCCAAATTTATTACGTTGGTGCATAAGGCCCGCGAGGGCAGCACAAAACACCAGTTGGTGCGTTTGCGCAGCGCCATTGCCGCATATTACGGTGAAAACCAAGGCACGTATCCTACCGATGATTTAAGCAGTCTTGTCCCGCGCTACATAGAGGCCATCCCGAAAGTCAATGTCCCGGGTTTGGACGCCACAAACAAGGTTACAACGGGGACTTATGAGCAGGCTTTTGACAAAAGCGGAGGATGGGCTTATGTCAGCGATACGGCGGATCCTCGTTTTGGAGAAGTATTTGTGAATACGGACCGTGAGGACAGCTATGGCAAAGCATGGAATACGCATTGACCGCGCAGAGGCTGTCTAAACATAAAAGGAGAAAGGAATGGAGAGCCTGATATTAGTCTTTTCCGCTTTGTTTGGGCTGATTATCGGAAGTTTTCTGAATGTGTGCATATATCGTATCCCGCAGAATAAATCCATTGTTTGGCCGCCGTCTTTTTGTCCCAAATGCGGTGCGGGGATTAAATTTTACGATAATGTCCCCGTACTGAGCTATCTCATTTTGCGCGGCAAGTGCCGCCGCTGCAAAGCCCCCATTTCCATACAGTATCCGATAGTGGAGTTTTTGACGGGCTTGCTGACGGTATTGTTTGTGTGGCGCTGGGGGCTTGGCGCGTGGACGGCGGTATTGTTGACGGCGGTATACTGCTTGATTATTTTGTCCGTCATTGATTTGGAACTAATGATTATACCGGACCGATTTTCATTGGGGCTGATTGTGCTGGGATTGGTTTTTTGCTGGTTAAATCCAAATTTTGACGGAAGCGGCTGGAGCCGGTTTTTGCAAAGTTTGAGCGGTGCGGCGGTTGGTTTTTTTGGCACGATGGCGGTAGCCTTATTGGGATATGTGTTGTTTAAGAAAGAGGCTATGGGCGGCGGCGATGTAAAATTGATGGGGGGAATAGGCGCTTTTGTGGGTTGGCGGGGCGTGATTACCGTTATCGTTTTCGCTTCCGTGTTGGGCTTGATTTATTCCGCGTTTTTGATTGTTTTTAAGAATAAAGGAAAAGGAGACGCTATTCCCTTCGGACCTTTTTTAAGTGCCGGTGCCTTGATTAATCTGTTCTATCTGGTGCGGCCGGAAATGTTGGCTATTCGGTTTTAGCGGATGAAAAAGCGTAAAAATCCCCGTCTTGTAAAAGACGGGGATTTTGTTTTGGTTAGAGAACAGCCTCCGG
>CALUXG010000045.1 GCA_944324685.1 uncultured Elusimicrobiales bacterium | reverse complement strand
TTTTGTAGCGCTGCTGCGCTTGGACAACGTTGCCCATCAAGGTTTCCGCTTCCGTAATGCGGGAGCGTTCCACCGCGCGGAAATACGCGGGCATGGCCATGGCGGCCAAAATACCGATGATCAAAACGACCACCAGCAATTCAATCAGGGTAAAACCCTTCTTATTCATAAAACCTCCTACAGTTTTATAAGATAGAAGTCGTAGCTCTGGGCTACTCCATTAGTTTAGCAGTAATGTTTGAAAAAATCAAGACCCTTTTCTTTGGGATTCGGTGGAAAATACATATCAAACAGAAATAGATGAAACGATGGACGGATGTTTCCGGCGGATATAAAGAGAAAGCGCGTACCTGCGGGGACGGCTTAGAACCAAAGACCTAAAGAGGTTATTTTCGGTATACGCGGGTCTTGGGGCAGCTGGTCGGGAGTTTCCAAAGCCATAATGTCCAAACACATTTTTTCGTCGGCTTCGTTGTTTTCGGAGGGCAGACAGTAAAGTTTCAGTTCGTCAAACGGACGCACCAACGTATAAAAATAACTTCCGTTTCCCACCCGTTTGGCGACAACAAACCAGCGGTCTCCCACCGTTTCAAAATGCAGAGAATAGCCGTTATTGGGGGCCGTTTCTCCGCCGCCTTTGGTAAAGAATGTTTCTTCGTCCGCGCTTAGAAAATCATTGTTTTTATCGGCATAAACGGTTTGGGGAGCCGTATCCAGCCGCGTCCATCGGGTAACATAATGGCCGGTTTTCAAGCGGTAGCGTTCCTGTGAATAAACGGCTTGACCTATAAGGTTTTCCGCTTCTCCGGCGCGCATGCGTTCCAAAAAGTGAGAATATTGCATAAGCGCTATGGAGGCCAAAACACCCACAATCAGGAACACTGCCATCAATTCCGTCAGCGTAAAACCTTTTGTATGTTTTTGCATTCACATTACCCCTTTTTATCTATTATACATCAATTGGGGAAGCGGAAAATTAAAAACCGCCCTGAATAAAATCCGACACGCCGCGCATAACCATATCCACCGACATCAGCACCAGTATCATACCGCTTAAACGTTCAATGGCAATCAGTCCGCGTTTACCCAGTAAATTGGTAATGGGGGAGGACAACATCAGTACGGCCGAATTGATGACGGAAGCCACCAATACCGCCAAAAGCGTAATAAATTTATCCGGCTGCTGGGCGGAAATGATCATGACGATAGACAATACGGCAGGCCCCGCCACCAGCGGAATGGCCAGCGGCACGATGAAAGGTTCTTCTTCTTTGGGATTGGCATGAGTTTCTTCTTCGTTGCTGAATACCAGTTTTATGGAAATGATAAATAAAATAATGCCGCCGGCTATACTCATGGAAAAAGAATTGATGCCGAACATTTTCAAAAACCATTTGCCCAAAAACAGAAAAGCCACCGTAATGGCCATGGCGATAAGCAGCTCACGGATTAAAACGGTTTTGCGCCGTTCAGGAGACACCTTTTTTAAGGCCGATACAAAAAGCGGAATATTGCCAAAAGGATCCATGACCAAACAAAGCGTGATAACGGAGGAAAAGAAAAAATCCATACGAACTCCTTACTAATAGTGTTTTTGCTCCCTGCCGGAGCCGTTTCCATATATAGTATAGCAATTTGAGAGCTGTTTCCGCTGGGAAAGCAAAACGGGAAAATATCCGTCTTTACGCGCGTGCGGATATTTTTAGTACAATACTCCTATGTATATCAAACGTCCCAACAACTTTTGGAATGTCGTCAAATGGTTCGTGCTGTCTACGCTGGTCGGCGTAGTGGTGGGGGCTGTGGACGCCGTTTTTCTAAAAACCTTGGACGCCGCCATTGGCTGGAGGAACCGTTTTCCATTGTATTTTTTAGGCTTGCCGGTTTTTCTGTATGTCATTTGGCTGTTGGCGCGTAAGGCCGCCCCGCAGGAGAGAGACTATTCCACCGATGCGGTAATCAACAAAATCAATTCCTACCGTCCGGTGGGTTTTTTATCGGCCGTAAAATCATTGGCTTTGTCCGTATTGACGATAACGGTGGGGGGATCTGCCGGAAAAGAGGCCCCCTGCGCCGATGCCGGAGCGGGGTTGGGCAGCGTGTTGGCCGGCGTATTTCGCATGAACGCGCAGGACCGACGGAAAATGATGATTTGCGGCGTAAGCGCAGGGTTTGCCGGTGTGTTTGGCGTACCTATATCGGGGGCTTTGTTCGGACTGGAAGTGCTGTGGGTGGGACATATTTTTTATGATGTGATGTTCCCCGCTTTTATTGCGGGGATAACGGCTTTTCAGGTAACGACATGGCTGGGAGTTGATTATATTTATCATCCGATGAATTTCGCACCGGTGTTTGCGGAGCAGTTCTTCTTAAAAGTGGTGTTGGCGGGCGTATTTTTCGGCGTGGTATCTTTTATGTTTACCGAAGTGTTGAAATTTGTCAAAGTGCTTTTCCGATACCTTGCCTTGCGTACGTCGTCTTTCTGGCGCAGTTTTATAGGCGGGTTTATACTGGTGGCGGTGGGACTGCTGGCCTCTCCTTTGTATTTGGGACTGGGCATGGACGGTTTTAACGGTATTTTGGCAGGAGGAGACTTGCAGTCTCCGTTCGGTTTTTTGATTAAATCGTTTACGACGGCCGTAACTTTTGCCTCCGGCGGTGTGGGAGGTCTTGTAACGCCTGTTTTCTTTGTCGGGGCGCAAAGCGGCGCTGTCTTGGCGTCATTGTTGGGAACGGACGTGCCTACTATGGCTGCACTGGGATTGGTGGCGGTGCTGGCAGGGGCGGCCAATACGCCGTTGTCCGCCAGTATTATGGCTATAGAACTTTTTGGCGCGGAAATCGCTCCGTATGCCGCCGTCGCCTGTGTGATCAGTTTTCTGCTTTCAGGCCGCCAAAGCATATACAGCAGCCAACGCATTTCTTTTGACAAAGAAGATACGGAAAATCCATCCCTGCCCCCAAGTTACTACAATGCGCAGCCCGCACGGCGCATGTCCGGAAAAAAAGGTTTATTGCTGAAAACGTTTAAGGAAATGTCCAAGCATTTAATTCCCAGATTTGATGATGACGGCAACAAATAACGGACATAAAAAACCCCCGCGCTCAAGACGCGGGGGTTTGCGTGATAGTTAATCTTCAAAATCCGCTTCTTCGTTTTCCAAGTCGCGGGCAAACTGTCCCCACTGTTCGCGTGTGGCTTCAAATTTCAGAGAAAGCCCCGTATCGGAATATTCCGTATAAGGTTTGTCTCCTAAAATATTTTGGTCCAGTTTAATTTCCATAAAAAACGGCGTTTGCGCGGGCATTTCCCCTCGGCAGGCACAGCCCAATGTGTTTTTTGGAGCCATAAAAACGGATACTTTCGGCTCCAACATAATCCAGTTGTCCGGCTGTCCGCTGGACAGCACCTGCAAAATGAAGGCGGACAGATATGGGGCTTGGGCGTCTTTCAAAGCGAGAAATCTTTCCGCAAATTCGTCGGAAAAAAGAGGAGTGTCTCTGTAGTACAAACCGATTTCATATTCCACACAAGGATCTTCGCTGCTGTCGTCATACCAACGGGAAACGGGGGTAATGTCCAATTCCATGCCTTCTTTGCCGTATTTAATGTGTGCCATAAGAAAAAGCTCCCTTAATATATAGTTGCCATGTATATGCGGCGCCGTTTGCGGCACATAAGGAACGGAAGGGGAGGGATTCGAACCCTCGGTAGAGTTGCCCCTACATCAGTTTTCAAGACTGACGCCTTAAACCGCTCGGCCACCCTTCCATAAATATATTCTATTAATTTCACGGCCTTTGTGAAAAGAGGCCTTCTTTTAGGAGTTAGTTGTTTTGAAACTGCTATAATACATATAAGAGGTATATTATGGGCGAACCGACTGTCGTTTACCGTTTCAAACGCGGCTTGTACATTAATTTGACAAACCGCTGTCCCAATTTGTGTGTCTTTTGCATAAAAACAAAATGGAATATGCAATTTGACGGACATAATTTGGATTTGCGGGGGAAAGAGCCCTCCGCTCAAGAAGTGCTGGCTTTGCTGAATGAGGCGTTGCAGGCGGGGCCGGCTGTGGAAGAAGTCGTCTTTTGCGGTTACGGAGAGCCTACTATGCGCTTGGACATTTTGCTGGAAGTGGGCCGCTCTTTGAAAACCGCGCAGGCGGCCGGCAAATATCCGCCATTTTCCATTCGTCTTAATACCAACGGCTTGGGTAATTTAATTAACAAACGGAACATCGTTCCCGATTTGAAAACGGCGGTGGATAAAGTTTTTGTCAGCTTAAATGCCCAAAACGAAACGCTGTGGCGCAAAATTATGCGTCCGGCCGCAGGATATGAAAACGGCTTTTTGGCGGTGCTTGATTTTATTAAAACCTGTGCGTCTGCCGGTTTTAAGCGAGTGGCGGCCAGTTGTGTGGAAAATACGGGAGCGGATTCAGAGGCTGTGGCCACATTGGCGCAGGCTTGCGGCGCGCAGTTTCACGGAAGGGAGTTTTTGGATGAACAGTAAAAAGCCCGGCGCTTTGTTTGCGTTGTTTTTACTTTTGTTTTGTACGGTTCTGACATGGTTTTTTGTGGCGGGAGAGGATTTTTACGATTATACATCCGGCGCCATAGAAGGAGCTGCGCAGACGGCGGCATTGGATAAAGACGCTTTAACGGCTTTGAGCCGCGCACCAAAGGAGAAATTTGACACGGAAATTAAATTCCGCAATTTTTTTGTTACGGCTCCCGGAGCAAAAAAAGTGCAGCTGTTGGCGGATTTTAACGGCTGGGGGAAAACGCCCATAGAGCTGACGCCGTATCGGAAAGGCTATTTTGAAACTTCATTGGCTTTGTCCGCCGGAGAATACAAATATGTTTTTTTGGTGGACGGAAAGGAAGTTCCCGACCCCGCTAACAGCGACCGCGTGGAAGAAAACGGCCGCACGGTGTGTATTAAAACGGTGAGATGATGAAAGAGATGGTTTTATACTCGTCTTCTGAAGAACAAACGCGCCAATTGGCCCGCCGTTTTGCTTCGCTTTTGCGCGGAGGAGAGATTGTGTTTCTGCGCGGCCCCATTGGCGCGGGAAAGACCGTTTTTGTGAAAGGAGTGGCGCAAGCACTGGGTATGAAAAGTTCACCCACCAGCGCCAGTTTCAGCCTGATGAAGCGTTATCAAAAAGGGAAAACGACTTTGTTTCATATAGATTTGTTTCGCTTGACCGAGGGAGAAGTTTTTAATTTGGGATTTGAAGAAATGTTGGAAGACGAAAAATCCATCATTTTGGCGGAATGGCCGGATCCTCTGGCTCATATACTGCCTGCCGATCGGCTGGAAATGGATTTTGCGCTTGACGGCGCGGACAAGCGGCGCATCACGCTGCGCGCCGGCGGCGCCGTATCACGGGTGTTGGCGGAGGAATTATGCCGTTGATTATGGGAATGGACAGCTCCGGCCCGACGCTGACCGTTTGTGCTTTTGACGGACAGAAGATGGCGGCTTTGCGCCATACGGGCATTAAGCAAGAGCAATTTCTTTTGCCTCTTGTAAACAGGCTTTTGGCGAAATTTGACGTCTGTTTGCAGGACGTTAAAAAAATATTTATCGTACGCGGTCCCGGACGTTTTACGGGTATACGTATTTCGCTGACCTTTGCTTCCATGCTGCAAAGCTTAAACGGGACGGAAGTCGCTTCAGCTACCGTGTTTGAAATATTGCATCTTCAAGCGGTACGTTCTCAGGCGTTTGCACGGTGGAAAAAAGAAAATCCCGCCGGAGTGCCGGCGGTAGTGCTGCATGCGTTTAGAGATGAATATTTTTTACAGTTTTTTGACGGTAAAAATGAACCGCCCCTTTGGCTTTCCAAAGAACAATTGTTGGAAAAATTAGCCATGCGGCCAGAGCCGTTGTATTGTGTCGGAACGGATAAGAACGGCGCTTGCTTGTTGGAACTTTTGGGGGATACATGCCGGTTGGCGCCCATGGCCGATTGCCGCGTGCGCCCTCAAACGCTCATAGACATGTCTTTTGATTCCGAATATATGAAAAACGCCTTGGAGCCTTTATACTTAAAGCCTGCGCGTTTTGAGCTGGGCCAATGATATTGCGCCGCGCCGAAGCGGGTGATTGTGCCGCGCTGGCCGCCGTGGAAAAAACGCGTCCGCAGGCCGCGGGGTGGGGGGAGGCCGGCTTTGCTGCTGAATTGCAGCAGCCGTGTGCAGAAATTTGGTGCGCCTGTGAGGAAGAACAGCTGGTGGGTTTTGTGGCTTTGCGCGCCGCTTTCTCCTATGCGGAGATTCTCAATGTAGCCGTTTTGCCGCGTTGCGCCAAGCGGGGAATCGCTTTTGCTCTTTTATCTCGTG
This sequence comes from uncultured Elusimicrobiales bacterium, assembly GCA_944324685.1. Lineage (GTDB taxonomy): Bacteria > Elusimicrobiota > Elusimicrobia > Elusimicrobiales > Elusimicrobiaceae > Avelusimicrobium. The sequence continues at coordinate 5,513 of CALUXG010000045.1, read as the reverse complement.
CCGTAGCGGAACTTACCAAAAGAGGCTTTTGGCGTATCAGTTTGGAAGTGGCGCAGGACAACAGCGCGGCTTTAGCTTTATATAACAAGCTGGGTATGCGGCTGTTGGGACGGAGAAAAAATTTTTACGGGGCTGGGCGGGATGCTTTAGTCATGGGGAAAGACGTATGAAAAAATTTTTGTGCTTGTTTTTGGTTTGTTGTTTTGTAACCGCGGGCGCCAAAGAGCTGCCTGTCAGCAAGGCGGGCCAAGAAGAAGCCGCTTTATATATGGATTTTATGCGGGGGGTTTATGCGCAGCTGCAGCAGAATCCTCAAGCTTGCGCCTATTACCGCAAGGCGTTGGCCCGCGTTCCCCAAAGCAAATACCTGCGCCGGATTTTGACTTTGTGTGCTTTGGAAGAATCGGATATGGCCGCCGCCGACGTTTATTCTTCCTATATACAAGAGGGAGAAAACGACGCGGAAGATTTGGCCGTATATGCCGTGTACAGCTGGCGCAAAGGCGAGTTTGCCCGTGCGCAGCAGTATTATAAACAGGCGTTGGAAAAAGATCCTACCGATTTGCGTGTTTTATACCAATATGTTTTGCTGTTAAGCTATCTTGACCCGCAGCGCGCTGCCGATGAGCTGCAGGCGTGCAAAGAAACTTTTTCTTCCATTTCTCATATTCTTGACTATGAAACGGGTAATATTTACCGCCGCAAAGGTCAATTGTCCAAGGCCGTGGAGTATTACAATGCCGCCACAAAAACAAACCCACAGTATCCGGAGCCGTATTTGGCCAGGGCGGATATATATGAAAAAGCCTCCCAATATTTTTTAATGTTGCATGAATTGGAAATTTTGGAAAAAAACGGATACGAAAGCGCGGCCATGTACTCGCGCATGGGCTCGATGTATGTGTTGGTCAAAGACGATGCGCGGGCGCGGGCATATTTTGCCAAAGCCAAAGCCTTGGACAACGGGGATATTCCCGCCGGTTATTTTTTGGCGTTGTACGCTGAACAGGACGGCAATTATGCCGCCGCGGCCGAGTATTTGCGGGAAACGTCCGATTTTGATTCCGATGCAGGAAAGTGGCTGCAGGCCGCTTTTTATGAACAGCAGGCTTCCCATCAAGCCGCCGCGCTGGATATGCTTAAACAAGCATATGAAAAATTTGATAAAAACGTGGAAGTGGGTTACTTTTACGCCTTGGCTTTGCATGACGCGCAAAAATACCGCCGCGCCGCGCGCGTATTAAAAGGCGTACTTGAAACTAATCCCGATTATGAAATGGCCCGCATGGCTTACGCTTTTGTCTTGGAGAGTCAGCACAAATATAAAGCTATGGAAGAGCAGCTGAACAAAGTGTTGGCGCAAAATCCTAAAAACGCGGCGGCCTGTAATTTGCTGGCCTACAGTTTGGCGCAGCGCGGGCAGCGGCTGAATGAAGCGCAGGCTTTGGCTGAGAAAGCGGTGTCGTTAAACCCGCGGGACCGTTCGTTTATAGATACGTTGGCATGGGTATATTACCGGCAGGGGAAATACCCAGAAGCGCTGGATTTGTTGCTGGGTTTGGACGCGGATTTCATTCGCCAGCATGCCGAGGTGGCCTATCATCTGGGGGCTGTATACGCGGCCCTGGGCCGTGCAGAACAGGCCTTGCCGTATTTGCAGCTTGCCGCGCCGGAGATAAAAGAAGCGGAAAAAATGTTCAAACGCTTGTCCAAAGACCGCTAATCCTTTTGTGCGGTTGCGGGGTTTATGCAGATTTGGTAATATGAAAGTTCAGAGATTATGGACGCAAATAAAATAACAATCGGAAGTTTATTGCCTTCGGAACGTATTTTTTTCATGCAAGGGCAACTTTCCAAGGCGGACGTTATTAAACGTTTGACGCAAGCCGTCTGTGCGGGAGAAAGCGGACTGGACGCGGCGGATGTGCTGGCTCAGGTGATGAAACGGGAAGAAGGTATCAGCACCACGCTGGATACGGGGCTGAGCATTCCGCATGCGCGTTTGGAAGAGTTGGAAGGTTTTAAGGCGGCCTTGGCGGTGCTGCCGCAAGGTGTGGAAGAGCCGGCCGGCCCCCATTTGCAAATTAAAGCCATGTTTTTATTTCTTTCTCCGGCCAAGCAAATGTTTTTTCAACGCCATTTGCAAATATTGTCTCAATTGGCGGAAATCTTTAAGCCGGATTTTATATCCTCTCTGGCAGCCTGCCACAGTGCGGCGGAGGCGGCGCAAAAAATAGCCGCCGAAGAATAATTTCCCTTTTATGACTCCTACTTCAAACCAACCGGACAGTAAAAGCCCTCTTCGCGTAAAAAAAGTCATTGTACTGACTACGGCCATGCTGACGTTTATTCCTTTTTGGAAGGCGGCGGCCATCGTGCTGTGTGATTTCGGTTCCAGCGCGTTTTATGCCGGAGGCATTGCCATGCGCGCTTTTGGGCCGGCTTTTCCGTGGTTTATTTTGGCCGTCATGCTGTTTGCGGGCGTATTGCTGGCCGTATATGTGGAGTCTTGCTCCTTATTTGTCCGCGGCGGCGTCTACAAAGTCGTACGGGACGGTTTAGGGGATAATTCCGCCAAATTCGCCGCCTCGGCCATGGCGTTTGACTTTTTGCTGACAGGGCCTATCAGTTCGGTTACGGCGGGGCATTATTTATCGGGGTTAATCAATTCTTTCCTTTTGCAGTTTGGCGCGGGCTTTGAAATTCCGGAAAAAGGATTTTCCGTCGTTTTTGCTTTGATGGTAACGGCGTATTTTTGGCGGCAGAACGTAAAAGGTATTGAAGAATCCAGCGGCAAAAGCGCCAAGATAATCGCTTTTTCGCTGGCGGTGTGTTTTTTGTTGGCCATATGGTCTTTTATTACCATCGGTTTGCGCGGCGTGCAGTGGCCTCCGCTCGCTTTGCAGTTTTCTCCGGAATCTTTAGGATGGCTGGAGGGGCTGGATTTGCATAAAGCCATAGGCGGGCTGGGCATGATGATTGCGTTTGGACACAGCGTGCTGGCTTTGTCTGGCTTGGAGACGCTTTCTCAGGTATATCGCGAAATTGAATATCCAAAACCTCAAAACTTGAAAAAGGCCGCATGGCTGATTTTTGCTTTTGCTCTGTTGTTTACGGGCGGACTGACATTTTTGTCGGCTTTGATTATCCCGCAGGAGCTGATTGCGGGAAAATATAATGAAAATTTGCTTTCCGGTTTGGCCATGTCTTTGGCGGGGCCGAACATTTTGAAACTGATAATGCAGACGCTTGTCGTGGTGGCGGGCGTGGTCATGTTATCGGGGGCGGTAAATACCGCGCTGATCGGGGCCAATGCTTTGCTTAACCGCGTGGCGGAAGACGGCATTTTGACTGATTGGTTCCGCAAAATTCACCGCAAATACGGTACGACGTATCATATCATCAATATTGTGGCCGTATGTCAGGCCGCGGTGATTTTGGTTTCCCGCGGGGACGTATATTTGCTGGGGGAAGCCTATGCGTTTGGCGTCATGTGGTGTTTTGTGCTAGAAACCGGTTCCATCATCATGCTGCGCTTTAAGCGCGCGACGGAAAAGCGCGATTTTATGTTTCCGTTTAACATTAAATACGAAAACTATTATATTCCCATAGGCATGAGCTTGGTGTTTTTATTTTTGTTGGGCGTGGCGATGGTCAATTTATTTACCAAACAAATTTCTACGGTATCAGGCATTTGTTTTACGGCGTTTTTGTTTACGGTGTTCAAAATATCCGAGCGTCTAAACGCCAAAAAAGCCAACACGATGTTTGAGGAGGGCTACCGCGAACGTATGAACACAGCCTCCGCTTCGGATTTACAGGATGTGGTGAAAGAGATAGATAAACCAAACCGCATATTGGTGGCCGTAAAAGATCCGGACAATTTATATCATTTGGAAGATGTACTCAGCACCGTAGATGCCGATGATACAGAAGTAGTGGTGCTGTATGCCAAACCCGTAGAGAATGTGTTGCTGCGTCAAGATATGCGCAGCAATGCCTCCGATGAAAATGATTTGTTTACGCAGGTGATTTTCTTGGCGGAAAAATATGGCATGCCGGTGGTGCCCGTAATGGTGCAGTCCAACGATGCGTTTTATGCCATTGTGCAGGTGGCGGCGGCGGTGGATGCACAGGATATTGTTATGGGGGTGTCCGGCAGACACGGTTCCAATGCGCAGATGGAACGCGTGGTGATGGCGTTCAGCGCGCTGAAAGAAGAAGAACTGAAACATCCTGTTACGGCACGGATCGTGTGGGAAGGGCGTGAAGTCAGCTACCGGTTTAATAAATAACGGCTTATGACGCTGGCGGAATTTGCGCGCGAAACGCAAAGCAAATTCCTCGCGCTTCGTTGTTTTTCCGGACCCATAATTTGGTAAATTTGGTGTATTTTGTGTATGCGGGGCAAGATATTATTTTGCCCCGCGCTGTTTATTTCGCCGAAACCTTTTCCAAACTTCGTCCCAAAGTACCGCCTTCCTTCCCGTCGGATAAAGCGAAATGATATAATAACTTATATGGCACTGCGAAAAATTGTCAAATACGGCGATCCTATTTTGCGCCAAAAACTCAAACCGACCGACTATGAAACCCTGCGGCCCGTTTTGCCGCAGCTGCTTGAGGATATGGAAGAAACCTGCCTTTCCGTACGCGGCGTGGGGTTGGCGGCCAATCAAATCGGGTTGGATTACCGTCTGTCCGTAATCCTTATTCCGGAGTCGGACAAAAAAGACGCGCCGCTTAAACGCATTGTCATCATCAATCCCGAAATTGAAAGCAAACGCGGAGACGTACTGGAAGAAGAGGGCTGTCTGTCTCTGCCCGGGCTGTGGGTGGAAATACACCGCGCCACAGACGTAACCGTGCGCTATTTGGACGAGAACGGCCATCCGCAGCGCGTCCGCGCACGCGGTCTGTTGGCTAAAGCTTTTCAGCATGAAATTGATCATCTGGACGGCAAACTGTTTATTGATTACGCCGATCCGGCCTTAAAACCTGCCATCAAAAAAGAAATCAAAAAACTGCGCACGAACTGGGACTGAATGGTTTTGGATTTTGCGCCCCGTGTTTGCCAAGCAAACGCGGGATTTTACACCGGATATACGCTTGTTTCAAGCCCTTTCCTTCCCATAACCCACACGCCTGAATAAATACAAATCTTGTTGCCGGCCCCCCTGATTGATTGCGCTGTCTGCTTGTTCAAAACGGCACCCCCTTGACTCGTTTTTTTTTTTTGATACATTTTTTGAAGCGAGCCGGGAAAGATTGTTAAAAACCTCCTACAGTTGCCTTTTCCGGCTCGCGCAAAAGGGTTTACAGACCCGAGGAGATTAACATGAAAAATACCAAAAAAGGCTTCACGTTGATTGAACTGCTTGTTGTGGTTTTGATCATCGGTATTTTGGCCGCCATGGCCATGCCCGCGTATTTCCGCGCGGTGGAACGCTCCCGCATTACGGAAGCGGAAACCTTGATGGGCAACGTTGTCCAAGCGCAGCAGCGCTACAAAA
>CALUXG010000044.1 GCA_944324685.1 uncultured Elusimicrobiales bacterium | reverse complement strand
CCGCCTGTTTTATTGCCGGTATATTCCAGATAAATGGCGTGTTCGCTGTCGTTTTGGCTAAATAAATCGCGTTCTTGGCTTTTATAGCAGGTGGTAATGAGTTTTTTTAGACCCAAATGCTCAAAATTATAGGAAAAGTAGTGAAAGAAATTGCTTACACGCGGGTCATCACAATTGCAGAGGACAGTTTTCCCCTTAAAATGCGCGTGATAGTGTTTTAATTCGTTCTCTATATCGGGCAGTTGGGTGTAAAACTCGTCATATTTATTTTTGCGGGCCTGCTGTAAGGTTTTATTGGCCATTTATTCCTCCGAGAACCCGAAGAATAAAGGCCATAAAAAACGGCTGAATAATATTGGGTCCAACCACGGTCCCGTCATTAAACAGCCGTAGCCTCTTGCCATATTGCTATGGCAAGAGACATTCGGCAGAAGACACATCAGGGAGCTACCCTTTTGCATCTTCTGCCTAAACCAGCTGTTTTTGGACGTGGTTGGAATTTGGTTTCCCAAATACCCCTATTCTGTATAGGATTCCAAAAACAGAAAATTGTAACTAAGCCGGACGGCTTAGGTTATTACCTGTCTTACCTCTCTTTTTAATTGTTGCTGCCCACGCGGCCTATGTCCACCGGTATGGGTACTTCGCCCAGCGGGGTATCAAAATACGCCGTCCCCGTCAGGTGATAATCCACGGTCGCACTGCCCATGCTGACCAAGCCCAGCAGTTTGCTGTTAAACGTTTCCATGGGAACGGTCAAGTGGACTTTTTGGTTCTTGTAGCTGTTGGGATCGATGCGGACGTCTTCAAAATTTACATCCGCCACTTCCACTTCATTCATATACATTTTTCCTTCAAATTTTTTTATGGCGGCGGCTTCGCGGCGGTTTAAGTTCGTAATGCCTACATATACATCAAAAGACAAAGAGTTTACATTGTAGTCGGATATTTCTATGCTCCTTAGCGCGTAGGTGCAATTTGCGAAATTTTCCGCTTTCTGCACGCTGGCGCAAGCGGTCAACAGAATCGGTAAAGAGAGAAATAAAAAGAATTTTTTCACGGAGACCTCCCAGATATATTATAGATTCATTTTATAACATTTTATGCTTTTCTGGGAGAAGCTTTTCTTTTCTGGGATGAGTTGCTATAATAAAAACAGGAGAAGAACTATGAATGCATTACAAAAAAAGATTTATGAACGTTTAAGTCGTTATGTAGCGGTGGAAACCACCAGCGATTCGCAAAGCAGTACGGTTCCCACGACGCCCAGCCAACTGGCTTTTGGAAAAACGTTGGCGGAAGAGCTAAAACAAATTGGCGTGTCTAATGTGGAAATAGACGGAAACGGTTTTGTATATGGAGAAATTCCCGCTAATATTTCCGGTGCGCCTGCTGTAGGTTTTTTGGCACATATGGATACGGTGCAAGACTATTGCGGCAAAAATGTCCGCGCGGTGCTGCACCCCAATTACCAAGGCGGAGATTTGGTGATTAACGCCGAAAAAAATATGCGCCTGACGGAAAAAAATGCGCCTAACTTGCGCAAATGCATGGGACACGACATTGTTACTTCAGACGGCAATACATTGTTAGGTGCGGATGACAAAGCCGGCATTGCGCTGATTATGACTTTGGCGGAGCATTTGCTGACTCACCCTCAAATCCAGCACGGCCCTGTCAAAATAGCTTTTACCATTGATGAGGAAACGGGTACGGGTATAGGATATTTTGATTTGAAACGCTTTGGAGCAGATTTTGCCTATACGCTGGACGGCAGCATTTTGGGCGATATTGACTGCGGCAACTTTAATGCCGATACCGTGGATATCCATATCATCGGGCGCAACTGCCACCCGGGTGCGGCGAAAGGTTTTATGGCCAACCCCGTACGCATAGCGGCTGATATAGTGTCTTCTTGGCCGGAGGATAAACTGCCAGAAACGACGGAGGGCGAAGAAGGTTTTATTTTGTTTAAGGACTTTTCCGGCAATCTGGAACAAGCAAGTTTAGGGGGCATTGTCCGCCATCACGATTTGGCCCAATTTGAACAGCTGAAAAAGGAATTAGCTGTTTTAGTGGAAGAAAAACGGGTCAAGTATCCGGCCGCTAAAATTACTTTAAGTTATCATGAGCAATATCGCAACATGCGCCAAGTGTTGGCGGAAAAACCTCAGGCTATGCAGGTATTGGAAAAAGCGCTTAAAGATGAAAATATTGATTACCGTTTGACGCAGGCGCGCGGCGGTACGGACGGGGCGCGTTTGTCGTTAAGAGGGCTGCCCACGCCGAATATTTTTGCCGCTTACGAAAATCCGCACGGGCCTTATGAATGGATGAGCTTGCAATGGGCTGAAAAAGCGTTTAACGTTACCCTGCGCATTGTGGAAAATGCCGCCCGTAAATAAAAAATATTCTAAAAAACCCCTCCGATAGTCTGCGGAGGGGTTTTGTCTATTTTTGCTGGAGTCTGTTTGCTTCTATTTGTTCCAGCAAGGATAATTGTTTGTTGCTTCTTGTCGGCTGCTGTGCTTTGACGCTTCCGCCCATCCGCGGCTTAACGCCGCCGGCTGTACGCCGCCGGCTGGTCTGCTGCGGACGTCTCCTTTGTACTTGCGCTTTAGAACGCACAGCGGACTTCGGCGCACTTTCTTTTTGCACTTGCGCTTCTGCCGGCACCCGAGGCTGAGAGGCCCGCTGCACTTGCACTTTCGGCTCTCTCAATTCCGCTGACGCTCTCTTCTTGCGAGGCTCCACTTTGGCGTTGCGGCTTTTTGCGCTTCGTTTGACCATTTTGGCCCTTTGCACTCGGGCGGGTTTCTTCTTCTCCGAGCCGCCGCCAAACGCCAGCCGTATCCCTATGTTGCCGGCCCACCCCTCTATCTGCCTGCCAGTCTCATATCCGCCCATCACATACCAGTACAAATCCTCCGTTAGCTGCATATTCAGCGCCACATTGGCTTCAAATATCCCGCCGGATATGTCGTTCTCTTCGCTAGCTCCACCGTATGACACGTCGCCTTTCCCCATAAATTCATACCGGTATGCCAGCTCTAACAGCGGCTCTATCAACAGCCCGTTGCTCCTGCGCGCATTATACGCTATCAATATCCCCGCTTTCGCATTCAGATAATCCGTACTCTCATACCTCAAATCCCCTACGCCGGATTTCACCTCTGCACTGTCTGATGACGCATTCATGTAAT
>CALUXG010000043.1 GCA_944324685.1 uncultured Elusimicrobiales bacterium | reverse complement strand
GCCCAAAAGAGATTCAATAAACCCACGCGGGGCGTAAAGGCCGCCCTGTGCGGTTTTTTGTCTGGAAAATTAAAGAAAGAAAATAGTAAAATAAATCTATGAGAACCTACGAAACTGTAACGATTGTAAAACCGCAGCTTTCCGACGGGGAAGTGGCGGAATTCGTGACCAAAGTGAAAGAATTGGTCGCCAAAAACGGCGGTGAAGTTACCAGCGAAGAAAAATTGGGCAGACGCAAATTTACCCATGACATCAACCACGTCCGCGACGGTTTTTATTTGTACCTTAAATTCAAAGCTGAACCGTCTTTTATTAAAACGTGGGATGAGACCATGAAGCTCAATGAAAAAGTACTTCGTTCCATGGTCATGCTGGCCGCTGAAATCAAAGCCAAGCCGGCTCCTTTGGCAAAATAAGAGGCATCTATGGTAGGCCAAATCAAACTTCCGGAGCAGAATCAAGTCATTATCGCTGGCCGCTTAACGCGCGACGCGAATGTGGCTTTTACCCAAAAAGGGCAGGCGGTGTGCCGCTTTGACGTGGCCGTAAACCGCCGCTACTTGGACCAAACCAATAACGAATGGAAAGACGACACGGTATTCGTCCCTGTAGTGGTTTGGGGAGCGCCGGCGGAGCGCGCCAAAGACCGTTTGAAAAAAGGCACGCCCGTTTATGTGGAGGGCCGCCTGACCAGCAATGAATATACCGATAAAAACACGGGCCAAACGCGCAAATTGCTGCAAATCACCAGCCGTCGTTTGCAAATACTGGAAAGCGGATTTGCCGCTTCCGGCTCTGATTATGCCGCCCAATCGGCCCCCAAAGATGACATTCCTTCCGTAGACGTGGATCAGCCCGTCATGGAAGATGACGTGCCGTTTTAAAATAAAAATTTAGAAATAAAGAGGGAAGTGAAAACAATGTCCGAAGAAATTAAAACCAATGCCGCACCCGCCGCCGCACCCGCCGCGGCCGCCAGACCGGAAAGACCGGCCAGACCGTTTGCCAAAAAACGTTTTGAAAGCCGCCGCAAGGTATGCAAAGTCTGTGCTGAAAAAATTGAAAACGTAGATTATAAAAATTTCCAGTTCGTCAAATCTTTCACGATGGAAAGCGGGAAAATTCTCTCCCGCCGCATTACCGGCACCTGCGCCAAACACCAGCGCCAAATTACCAAAGCCATCAAGCGCGACCGCAATTTGGCCATTTTGCCGTACTCGCTGCCGAAGAAATAAGTGTTTAGGGAGAATTTGAAATGAAAGTTATCTTAAGAGAGAATGTAAAAAATCTGGGCATGGCCGGTGATATTGTGGAAGTGAAAAACGGCTACGCCAGAAATTTCTTGGTGCCGCAGAAACTGGCCGAAGAAGCCACCCCGGGCGCCGTGAAAAATTGGCAGTTGGGCGCCGAACGCCGCGCCAAAAAAATTGAAGCGGAGCTGAAAGAAGCCCGTGCCATAGCGGAAAAATTAGAAGGCGTTGTATTGCCTTTTACCAAAACCGTTAACAGCGACGGCGTTGTGTTCGGTTCTGTCAATAAAGCCGATATTTTGAAAGCCTTGTTGGCTTTGGGCCACAAAATCGCCAAAGAAAATATTGAGCTGAATATGCCCGTTAAAGCTTTGGGTGAGACGGAAGTGGGTATTTATCTGAAGCCTACCGTAACGGCCAAAATTAAAGTGAAAATTGAAGCCTTGACGGAAGTACAGCCCACCATTCCCGCCGCCAAAGCAGAAACTGCCGAGGAAAAATAAATTCTGGCTGCAGGCCAAATAAAAGCGTTTGTTGTATCCAAACGCCTTATTTCCCGCAGGTTCTCATAAGCTGTTCACTTTCCGCCCCGCACAATTTGTATTGTGCGGGGTTTTTGTTGGGAGAGTAAACTGATTTATAACGGCAGTTTCAGTCGTTGTGATGAAACCGCCGGTAATTTTGTAAATTTGTTTTATTTTACGTCATCTCGGGGCCATGCGGCGTTGCTTCATTCCGTCTAGATTTAATATACTGCAAACGTTGACGCAAAAATCCAAAATTCGACAAAGGACACTGGAAGTTTCAATTTGCGGCCTGTACAACGGTCGAACAGCAAATACGGATGGATGGTCTTACACTCTCATTTCCCTTTTTGAAGCCATAACATCCGTTATACCCGTCAAGGCTCTTGCGTCATTGGCTAGAATCAAAATACCATTCTGCTCACTATACACAAGCCGTCATCGCCAAAGATGGCATTCACAATATCAGGTTTATAAATCACAACAAAGCAAGCGACTGAGAGAAACATGCGGCCAAGGCGGGTTGGATGAAATGTTCTGTCGCGTTTATTTCAACACCGCACGGCGGCTGTTCTCTTTGTATGGTGTCCATGATCATATGATGCCGGTTATGCTGCTGCGGTTATTACGGTGTTGCCGCAGGTATTTTGTGGATGTTGTTTATTTGTTGAAACACAAGTATACCTTGACTTGTTCTTTTTTTTTTGATACCCTATATATGGCGAAAAAACAAACGCCGCTGAGACGTGTTTTTGAACAATTAAACGCTGTTATAGGAAGAAAAAAATGAGAAAAGGTTTTACATTAATTGAACTGTTGGTAGTAGTGCTGATTATCGGCATACTGGCGGCCATTGCGCTGCCGCAATATCAGGTTTCGGTAATAAAAGCCCGATTGTCAACGTATATGCCGATGGCCAAAGCTGTATGGCAGGCACAGCAACGCTATAAATTGGCGAATGGATCTTATGCTCAAAATTTGGATGACTTGGATATCAGTTTTGGCAGCGGAAACGCAAAAACTATTCAGGCCGGAAGTGAAAAAGTCTATGATGATGTCATTATAAGAACTTATGCGGATACAAAAGGAAAAGGCTGTTATGTATTCGTGGGGCCAAATAAAAATGAAGGTACGCGGTCTGGTCCTCCTTATGGAATTTATATGGGGAAAAAAGGCTCTCCCAATATACCTCCGATGAATGCCTTGGTGCTGGGAGTTTCTTCTTTGCCGGAGCCTGTAACGTGTCATTTCAATACGGCGGTGGCAAAGAAAGCCTGCATGTCTTTGACCGGTAAAAACAGTACCAATTATATGTATACTCCCGGGGGGAAAAATCACGGATATGTTGGTTTATAATGCTAAAAAACCCCGTTTTTAAGCGGGGTTTTTTATTTGACGTATACGGCTCAGTTTTATACCATATAAAAAGGGTTTTTTATCACGATACAACAAGAGAGGAATGGTATGAAAAAAATTATTAATTCGCCCCAAGCTCCCAAAGCCATAGGACCGTATTCGCAGGCCGTGGAAGAAGGGGGATTTATTTTTTCTTCCGGCGTGTTGCCGGTGGACCCCGTAACGGGAGAGATTTTTGGCGGAGACGTAAAAGGACAGACGGAACTGGTGCTTAAAAATTTGGAAAATGTTCTCAAAGCCGCCGGCGCGCAGTTAAAACATGTGGTCAAAACCACGGTGTTTATGACGGATTTGTCCGCCTTTGCGGATATGAATGCTGTATATGCGGAGTTTTTTAAGGAAAATCCTCCCGCCCGAACGACGGTGCAAGTGGCCGCTTTGCCTAAAGGCGCCTCCATTGAAATAGAAGCCATCGTGCGTAAATAAACCGTTTCGGAGAAACCGCATGAGCGTACATGAGGAACTGTTGGCCAAGCGCACCAATGGAATTTTGCTTCCGTTGGCGGCCATGAAAACGGAGCAAGACTGGGGAGTGGGAGACTTTACCTCGCTTTGCCAGTGGGTGCGTTTTTTGGGTGGCCTAGGGGCGAAAATAGTGCAAATTCTGCCCATTCAGGAAACCGCTCCCGGGCAGACTTGTCCTTATTCCGCACTCAGCGCTTTTGCCGTAGATCCCGTATACATTGACGTTACCGCCGTGCGAGAGGCTCAGCTTTCTCCCCGCGTGCAGGAAGAAATTCAAAACCGGCAAGGAGATATTACCGCGTGGCGTCTGTTCCATAAAGCTCCCTTTAAGGCGGTAAAAGACGCCAAATTAAAAGTCTTGTGGCTGGCCTATCAGTTCTTCTTGGAAAATGAAATGGCGTTTCAAACGCCTCAGGCTGAGGCGTTTGAAGCATATCGCAGCGCCCAGAAGCAATGGCTTCGTCCCTACAGCATTTTCCGTGCCCTGAAAGAATTTTACCGCTGGCAGACATGGACGCAATGGCCTGCTGGATTGGCCGATTATGAAAAAAACGCCGTGGACGCATTTGAGGCCCAATACCGCGAATATGTGGATTTTTTTGCCTATGTGCAATGGCAGGCGGATCTGCAGCTGCGCATGGCCAAGGCTTGTGCGCGTTCCTGCGGAGTGTATTTGTTTGGAGATATTCCGTTCGGTACGAATCTGGACAGCGCCGAAATATGGAGCGAACGGGAAAATTTTCGTTTGGAATGTTCCGTAGGGGCGCCGCCGGATCAGTTTTCCGAAAACGGCCAATGTTGGGGGCTGCCGGCTTATGATTGGAAACATATTCAAGCGGATAATTTCGGCCTTTGGCGGCGTAAAATACGCCGCGCGGTGGAGTTGTATGACTTGTTCAGGCTGGACCATTTGGTGGGCTTTTTCCGCACATACATTTTTCAATCCGGCGATAATAAAGGCGGTTTTGACATTTTGGTGGAGCAGGAGCAAATTGACCGAGGTTATGCTTTTTTGAGCATGGTGCTGGAAAGCGCCGGCGGGGCCATGCCCGTCGGAGAAGATTTGGGCGTCATTCCTAATTATGTACGGCATATGCTGGTGGAAATGAAAATCCCGGGCTATAAAGTATTGCGCTGGGAACGTGAGGACAACGGTTATTACCGCGAGCCGCGCCATTTTCCCGCGGTGTCTTTATGCACTACCTCCACACACGATACGGAAACCGTACGCGGCTGGTGGGAGACCATGGACCAACGGGAACGCGCCAATATTTGGGAAATGATTTCCGCACAAAAAACCGATGGAAACGTACCGTTTAATTTGCAAACGCAGCGCGCTATCTTAAGCCGTGTGCTGACGTCCGGTTCGGCGCTGACGATGTTCTCTTGGCAGGATATTATAGGTACATTGGATCGCGTCAACGTCCCCGGTACGGTGTGTGATGAAAACTGGACTTATCGCAGCGAATATACGCCGCAGGAAGCGCAAAAAGTGTATGAAACACAGCTGCAGAGCTATACTGACTTGTTGCAGGAAACAGGACGAAAAGCTTAATCCTTTTTAAGGAAAGGCTTTTTGAAAACGCGGACCAAAATGTTTTTGGCCCGCGTTTTTTGGACAGAGAAATGCATGTCAAAATATTTTTTTGCTTTGGAGATTTGGGAAGCAAACGCGGGCGATATTTTCGTGTTTTTGTCGTTGTTTTTGCTATACTAACCGTATGAGTCAATATACCGCTATTATTCCGGCGGCGGGCAAAGGCGTGCGCTTGCTGCCCTTTACGGCGCATTGTCCAAAGACCATGCTCAGCGTGGCGGGCAAGCCGATTATTGCGCATATTTTGCATCAATTGGAAACTTGCGGCATACGCAAAGCCGTGTTTATCGTGGGCTATCAAAAAGAGCCTCTGATTGAATACGTGCGTACGCATTATTCGCATTTGGAAACAGTTTTTATCGAGCAGACCGAGCTTAAAGGCTTGGGCCATGCCGTTTATTTGGCCAAAAATGCGGTAAGCGGACCGTGTTTTATTCTGTTGGGGGATACGATTATTGACGGAGATTTGCGTCCGCTGATTCACGCCGGCACGAACGCCGTGGGCGTTAAAACGGTGCAGGATCCCCGCCGTTTTGGTGTGGTGGAACTTCAGCAAGGACGCATCGTCGGTTTTGAAGAAAAGCCGGAACATCCCAAGAGTAATTTGGCTCTTATTGGCGCATATTCTTTTTTGGAGGCAGGGCAGTTGTTTTCATGTTTGGAAGAAGTCATTAAATCCGGCAAAACCGTAAAAAATGAAATCCAGCTGACGGACGCATTGTCTTGCCTTTTGAGGAGGGGAGCAGATATTGTGCCGGTGAAAATGGCGGATTGGTTTGATTGCGGTACGGTGGAAATTATGCTGCAGACAAATCGGATTTTACTTAAACGCCATGCTTTTCTGCCGGAGAAATTTTTGCGCAATAATAAGATTATTTCTCCCTGTTGGATAGACGAAAGCGCCGTGGTGGAAAACTGTGTATTGGGGCCTTATGTCAGCGTGGGCGAAGGCGCGCGTCTGGAGGGTTGTTCCTTGGAAGACGTAATTGTTTCTCCGAACACACATTTGAATGGAAGAAAAGAGAAAAATAAGATTTTTGATCCTTATTCCAAATAGCAAAATCTAAAAAGCCCCGTTTTTCAAACGGGGCTTTTTACAGCGGATAAATTTATTTGGTTTGCGTTTTTTGCGAAACGGCCGTATCAGATGAGGCCTGCACTGTATTTTGGGTTTCTGCTGAAGAAACGCCGGAATCGAGCTCTCCCGCGGCCGTAAACGAAGAGGCCGTGGCCGTCATCGAAGACGCTTGCGTCTCTGCCGGAGCGGCGTGCGGGAACAATTCGTCGGCCAATTGTTCAGCATAGGCTTTCGAGGCGGTATATGCGGAAGCGGCTTGATTAAACTGGGGCGTCGGCGGTGCACCGCTGACGCTTTTTGCTATTTCAGCCGCATATGTTGCTTTTTTCAATTCAAAATCTTGCAAAGCCAGAAAAAGAGCCAACTCATTAAACAATCGTTCCCGTTCCGTTTCTACTACGACGGGACAGGATTCCAACGCCTGCGTCAGCGCTTCAATATTGCGCTGAGCTTGTGGCAGGGTGGCTTGGTCTAAAGCGGGATTTAATCGGTCCAAATCCGGCACGGATACGGCGGCGGCGTGGCTGGCGTTGCGTGTGGGGATATAAAAATTGCCTACCAACATGCCGCTGGTAAAAACAAGGGCTAAAGTAAAAAAATATAAAACGTAACGCATATACATATTCTAGCAAAATCCGCTCTTTATGGCGCAACAAGAGGCCGCTGCATATGCGGGAACGTGTGTAACGTCAGATTTATAGCGCAAACGCAAGATATGTAGCTTAGTCAAAAGAAAATTTGCTATAATAAATAAACAGGAATTCCAAAGGAAAAACAAGACGCTTTTCTTGCGGATCAAATTTTAGTATAATATTTATGTTGAGGGTTTGATTCAAAGCCTCCAAACCCTTGAAGTTATTTGACTGCTTTTCGCGCTCGTAGCTCAGTGGTAGAGCATCCGCCTTTTAAGCGGGGGGCCGTGAGTTCAAGTCTCACCGGGCGCACTTTTTGCCCTCTTCGTCTATCGGTTAGGACGTCGGATTTTCAATCCGAAAAGAGGAGTTCGATTCTCCTAGAGGGCGCCATTTAACCCACGCTTACCGGCGTGGGTTTTTTGTATTTTTCAGATGCGCCCTCTAGGCCAGAATCGAACTCCAGCCCCTTTAGGGGCAGCCGCCGCGCAAGCGAAGGCGGGGTATAATAAAGAGCAAAATCCGGTTTTTTCGCACGCAGTGCGCTGGGATTTTGCCTGTTTTGCCGGAGGCAAAAATGATTCTTCCTAGAGGGCGCCATTTAACCCACGCTTACCGGCGTGGGTTTTTTGTTGTAATATGGGAAAAAGCATGACTCCAGCTTGGCGGGTTATTCTTTGTGCCAGTGGAATGAGGAAGTGATAAGTTTTATTTTTCGCACAGCAAGTACATGGTGATGAAAGAGACGTAAAAATCTATAACAATAAAAAACCCCGCTCTTTAAGAGCGGGGTTAAAGCAATTAGACTTTACGATTAGTTTCCATCGTCTTCATCTCCGCCATCCGCATTGTCAGCTTCAATCGTGGCGATATTTTGGGCACCCGTCGTATCATAGGCTTCCGTGTTGGAGAACTCTATGCAGATTTCTTGGTTGGTTTCGTCCTCAGCGGAGCAGTAAACCGTCGTGTCATCTTCATAGTAGCGTCCCAACTTATAGCTGTAG
>CALUXG010000042.1 GCA_944324685.1 uncultured Elusimicrobiales bacterium | reverse complement strand
ACGGAGAGGGAGGGATTCGAACCCTCGAAGCCTTGCGGCTTACAGGTTTTCGAGACCTGCTGTTTCGACCACTCACACACCTCTCCCAAAGCTTCTATTGTTTATATTATATCAAACTTGTTTATTTGGACGCGCTTTCTTTCGGAAGCAAATAAAAAGCATTGTTGTGAAGAAATCGTTTTTATCCGTCCGTTTTTTATGGAAAAACCGGACCTTTTTTGAGGGAATTGGCCAGCCGTTTCGGCAAAGGAAACTCTTTTTGAAAAGATTGCTTTATGGAAGCCTTTCCAAAAAATCCAAGGCTTTTTTTTCCAGCCAGCCAAATTCTCCGTGAGTCCCGACGGAGGACGCATAGGCTTGTGTGCCTTGCGGTGCCATGCGGGCCAAAGCCGCACTCATTTGCCAAGGGACTCTTTCGTCTTGTTTGCTGTAGGCCACCAATAAAGGCGCGGCGACGCGGCCTACAACGCGCGTATTGTCTAAAAGTTTATTCCATAAAATCAGATCAATAAAAGGTTTCAGACAGCGTTGTTTCCAGTCCCAAGGTTTGTAATGGCGGCTGAGGCCGACGAGCGCCATTTCCGCACTGGAGGTAAAAGGGCTTTGCGCCACAACGGCCTTAAAAGGCAGCGCGGCATTAACGGAGGCGGTATGCAGGCATATGCTGTTGCCCAACGAATAGCCCCACAGAATGATATGCTGCGGCGGAATTTTTTTACCGTGCAACAAGTAATTTAAGGCATTTTGGCCGTCTTGATAGGCATTTTTTTGACTGGTGCGGCCCGTACTGTTGCCAAATCCTCGGTAATCAAACATAAAAATCCCCAAGCCTTGCGCCGCATAACGCTGGGCAAAGGGGAAAAAATGAGATAAATTTCCGCCGTTTCCATGGAAAAACAATATGGTGTCCTTGTTTTCTCGGGCGGGGATATACAGGGCTTGTATTTTACCGTTTCCGGAAGGAAGATAAAAGGTTTCGCCGTTCATTTTTCCGGCCAAAAAACCTTTTACCGGATGAAAAATAAAGTCATCGGCCTTGTGTGAGAGAAATAAATATAACGCAGCCAAAATCGCCGCGCATACAAGATATATCATAACGCAAGCGGCCAATGCAGGATTTGCCGCGTATTTTGTTTTTGATACCACTTCATAAATTCTTCCGTCGTGTGTATGCCGTCTCTTAGTACTGCGGCGTAAATCCAAATGCCGCTTATATGCGGGGCAGGCGGCAAATCTTTTTTCATGTGTAAGATGGCGAGGCGTGTATCGTCGGTCAGCATATTTTTGACGCTCTGAGCTTGCTTCTCAAAAAAACCGTCATAGCGACTGCCGCGCAAAATATGCATTATGTCCAAAGTCCATTCTTTTCCTTGTTCGTCATGAAAACACGCGTGCCATTCCATACAGGCGTCCGGCGCGTCCAACAGATTGGCGCAAGTTAAACGTTGAAAACCTTTTTGTTTGGCAATCATGCCCATGGCGGCAAAACCCGCTTCCATGCTAAAAGGGTCCGTGTATACGTGTAAATCCAAATCGCGGCTGTTGTAATACAAGCCGCAGGCCAAAGATCCCACCAAATGCACCTCGGCCCCCTGTAAATCCCATGCCGTTACGGCGCGGGTTTGGCGCAGCATGCCAAAAGCCTGTTGCGTATTTTTTTGGGCTTCTTCTAAAATTTTCTCCATATATTTATTATAGTAATTCGCGAAAGGGGCCGTATAATTGTACAATAAAACTATGAAAGCGTTTTCATCTCTTTTTCATCCGCTTTTGCCATATTGGGCCGCGCCTCTGTGCGGCATAACGGGCGCGGCTTTGTTTTTAGCGGGCGCGGTGTGTTTTTTTGCCTATAATTGGACGGCGCTGGAAACCGTGTATAAATTTGCTTTGCCGCTTGCGGGGCTGCTGGCGGCTGCGGCAGCCGCTTATTATACGGACCTGCAAACGGGCATGGGCAAAATCTGTTCATTTGCCTGCGGGCTTTTTCTGGGTTTGTTTTTTGTCGTTTACGGTCATGTTTACCAGACGGGGGCTTTTGTATATGAATTTTGCTTGGCGTGGTCTTTCTGTTTGCTGCCGCTTGCGCTGTTGGCGGGCAACCGCTGGCTGTGGCTTTTGTGGGCGGCGGTAAGCAACGGGTATTTGCTGGCATATTACGGGCCGTTTTTATACCGCGGCGAAACGGGGACGGTGTTGTTCCTGTGGATATTTTTCCTCAATGCCGTATGTTTTACATTTGCGGAGCGGACGTATTTTAAGACGCGGCAGTTCGGCAGGTTTTCTCTTTTCTTTTTGTTTATGGTGTTGGCGGCGTGTTTCGTGCGCGGACTGAACGAATGGGGGACGTGGTTTTGGGGCTGTCTGTGCCTGATTTTGCTTTTTGCCGTGTATGCGTATGTCCAGAAACGCGGTGCGGCCCAGTTGGGTTTTTGCGCTTTTGCGCTGGACTGCCTGCTGGCGGAGCGCATAGTTTCCACATTGCGTTTTGGCGGATTTTTTATCACGGTAATGGCTTTGTTGCTGCTTTTTGTGGTCAGTGCGTGGGGCGTGTATATGCTAAGCCGCAAGGGAGAAGAACATGCCTAAAGAAGAAAAAGTACCTTTTATGGTGTCTGCTTTGCTGGCTTTTGGGGCTTGGCTTGCGTGTTTGACGGCTTTGTTCTTGTTTGCTTTACGCAATATGGTATGGTTTGGGTTGGGATTGATTCTGGCCGCCGCCGTGTGCCAATACATCGCAGGAAAAACGGCTGGGGCGCGGCGGGCGTTTGCACTGCATGCGTCGCTGGCGTTTTCTTTGTTTGGCAAAGGTCTGCTCTTTTTTGGCATGAGTGATTTATGGGGCTTAAACGCCGGCAGCTGTTTTATATTGCTGGCGGTTATGGCAGCTTTGAGCTATCCGCTGTTTACGTTGACCATAGACCGCGCCATAACGGTTTTGGCCGCCGTGCTGTGCGGCTTTGCATGGCTGTGGGAATGGCACGTGCCGCCTATTTGGTTGGAAACGTTTTCCGTGGGATTATTCGGTTTGGCCTACGGCATATTGATCAACGGACGAGCCGTTTGGCGGCCGCTGGCGTGGGGTATTTTGCCGGCATGCGCCGCACCGCTGGGCTTTTGTGTTTTTTTGTCAGATACAGGGGCGCTTTTCGGCGGATGGAATCAAACGCTCTTGGGATCTATCCTGTGTGCTTTTTATGCATGGCAGACGCGCCGAAACTTTAATATTTTGTTGGCGGCGTTCATTTTGTTGTTGGCTTTTATCAGCAACAGCGGCGTATGTATGGGAGCAGCCCTGCTGGCGCTGGGTTTTGCACAAAAAAGCCGTATGCTTCAAATCGCGGGAGCAGGGGCGTTTGCCGCGGCTTTGTGCTGGCTGTATTACCAAATGCAGACGACACTGCTCATCAAAGCCGGTTACCTGTGTACGGCGGGGATTTTGCTGATGGGGACTTATGTTTGGCTGAAAAGAGGAAAATATGCGCGCTAAATTATTTTTTCTTTGCGCCTGTTTGCTGGCGGGCAGCTTGGGCGGATATGCCATCAGCACGCAGCGTGCACGGACGCAGGCACATGTGGTATATTTGAAAATAGCCCCCATAGATCCGCGTGCGCTTTTAAGCGGCGATTATATGGAGCTGTCTTATGACTTTGAAAATTTGTCCCGTCCTTGGGAGAGAAAAGAATCCCTAACGCTTTACGCCGATAAAAACGGGGTCGTACACGTTAATGGAACGGGAAAACCGTTAACGCTTCGGACGCATTTTATGCGTTACCGTCTGCCGCATCAATTTTATTTCCAAGAAGGCCAAGGAAAAAAATATGAAAACGCGGCATACGCCAAGGCCGCCGTATTGTCCAACGGATCCATCTTGTTGCTGGGACTGACGGACGAAAATTTGAATGTATTGTAAAAAAGGAGATTTTTAGATGAGCGAATGCAATCACGATTGTGCTTCCTGCTCACAAAATTGCAGTGAACGCACGGAACCTCAAAGTTTGCTGGTAAAACCGAACCCGCATGCGCGTATAGGAAAAGTTATTGCCGTATGCAGCGGCAAAGGCGGCGTGGGGAAAAGTATGGTAACGGCGCTTTTGGCCAGCGCGGCGCAGAAAAAAGGTATTCGCACCGGAGTGTTGGACGCGGATATTACGGGGCCGTCCATTCCCAAAATGTTTGGCGTACATGAACGCGCCAAAGGTGATCAAAGCGGCGTTTATCCCGTAACCAGCGCCGGCGGCGTACAGCTGATGTCTTTGAATCTGTTGCTTGACAATGAAACCGACCCCGTTATTTGGCGCGGGCCTTTGATTACAGGCACGGTGAAACAATTTTGGAGCGAAGTCATTTGGGACGATGTGGATATGCTGTTTGTGGATATGCCTCCCGGGACGGGGGACGTTACTTTGACTGTTTTCCAAAGCCTGCCCGTGGACGGCATTGTCTTTGTTACTACACCGCAGGAATTGGTGGAAATGATTGTACGGAAAGCCGTCAAAATGGCACAAATGATGAATATTCCATTGGCCGCTTTGGTGGAAAATATGAGTTATTTCGTCTGCCCCGACTGCGGAAAAGAACATGAAATCTTCGGTAAAAGCCGTGCCGCCGATACGGCAGCCGCTTTTTCTATACCGGCGGTGGCGCGTTTGCCGTTAAATGCGGATATTTCCGCCGCGGCGGATCGCGGCGGCGTGGAAGGATTGGCTTTTGCGCAGTTGGAAACGGTGCTAACACAGTTGATTCAAATAAAAAAATAAAAAAATTTTGTATTTTTTTATAAAATACCCTTAAAGAGGTGTCATTTATGTCTGATTTGATGCTGAGCAAACGTGCCAAAATGATAGGAGACTCTCCTACACTGAAAATCAATGCTTTGGCAAGAGCCATGAAAAAAGAGGGCAAGCCTCTTATTCATTTGGGCGGAGGGGAACCCGTGTTCCCTGCTCCGCTTTCGGCTGTAGAGGCCATTATTAAAAAGGCCGAAAGCCGCAAAATCAAATATTCTCCTTCTTCGGGTACACCGGAGCTGAAAGCGGCGGTGGCGCAATATACCCTGCAAAATTATGGACGTGAGGCAGGACCGCAGAATATTATTGTATCAGCCGGAGCCAAACAGGCCTTATTTAATTTTTTGCTGGCCGCCGTACAAGAGGGGGACGAGGTCGTTTTTCCCGCACCGTATTGGGTCAGTTATCCCGAAATGGTCAAAATGGCCGGCGCCACTCCCGTTATTGTCCGTCCGCCGAAAGGGAAACTGCAGGTAAGTTTTGAAGATGTGGCCGCCGCCGTTACGGACAAAACGAAAGCGGTACTGTTAAACAGCCCCAACAATCCCTCAGGGCTTATTTTCGGGGCGGATTTTATATCTCGGGTTGTACGTCTGACGGAAGAAAAAAATATTTTTCTGCTTATGGATGATATTTACCATAAGCTTGTTTTTGACGGACAAACCGTTCCAAATCCTTATGAGTTTGCAGGCAATGCACAACATTTGGTCATAGTCAACGGCGTGTCTAAACTATATGGCTTGACGGGGTTGCGTATTGGATGGGCCGTTTCGGAAAATAAAGAATTGATCGCGGCCATGGGACGCATGCAGGCTCAAAGCACCTCCTGCAACAGTGATCTTTCCGAAACTGCCGCCGCCGCCGCATTAACGGGGGACCAAGGGTGCATAGACGAACTGCGTACCCTCTTGCAGCAACACCGCGACGTACTAATGAACGAGTTGGCGCAAATCCCGCATGTGAACGTGCAAAAACCGCAGGGAACTTTTTACAGTTTCGGCGATTTCAGCTATTATAATCCCGATTCTCAGGCTTTGGCGCAATATTTGTTGGAAAAAGCGCTGGTGGCCGTGGTCCCGGGCGCGGCTTTCGGCATGGACGGACACCTGCGCATCAGTTTTTGCGCAGATGAAGAAAGCATCGTGCAGGGCGTACGCCGTATTAAGCAAGCTTTGGAAAATATTTCTAAAAAGGAAGGATAAATTATGGACATGAAACAACCAAAACCGGATTTTTATAAGCCGGATTTCGGGCTGGAACAAGCCGGAATAAAGACGGACAAAACCGTTTATTGGAATTACTCCACGTCGGCTTTGTATGAAGAGGCCGTCAAACGCCAAGAAGGAAACATTGTTTGCGGCGGCCCGCTGTGCGTCAGCACCGGAAAACATACCGGCCGCAGCCCCAATGACCGTTTTTTCGTCAAAACACCGGATGTGGAAGGCAAACTCTGGTTTAGCAAAGGTAATGTAGGCATTGAACCCAAATATTGGGACATATTGTTTGCCAAAGTGCAGAAATATGTACAGGACAAAGAACTCTTTGTGCGCGACGCCTATGTGGGATCCAGCGAAGCTTCCCGCTTGAAAGTGCGTGCCATTACCGAATGCGCATGGACAAACTTGTTTGTCAAAAATATGTTCATTGAACCCAAAAAGGAAGAATTGAAAGGTTTCGTTCCTGAGTTTACGCTGATTTGTCTGCCGCGCATGAAAGCCGACCCCACCACAGACGGAACAAAATCCGAAACCGCCATTTTAATCAATTTTGCCAAGAAAATGGTCTTGGTTATCGGCAGCGAATACGGAGGCGAAAATAAAAAAGCCATTTTTACCGTCATGAACTATCTGCTTCCGCAGAAAGGTATTATGACCATGCACTGCTCCGCCAATGTGGGCGCGAAAGGAGACAGCGCCATTTTCTTCGGTTTGTCCGGCACGGGCAAAACCACTTTGTCGGCGGATGTGTCCCGCGGGCTTATCGGGGACGATGAACACGGCTGGGACGAAAACGGCGTGTTTAACTTTGAAGGCGGCTGCTATGCCAAGGTAATTAAACTCAATCCTGAAGCGGAACCGCAAATCTATTCCACCACCCGCCGCTTTGGCACGGTGCTGGAAAACGTGGTGTTTGATGCCCAAACCGGCAAACTGGACTTGGACGACGGTTCTTTGACGGAGAATACCAGAGCCTGTTATCCGCTTCACTTTATCAGCAACGCCGTGGAAAGCGAACGCGCCGACCACCCGAAAAATATCATTTTCCTGACCTGCGACGCTTTCGGCGTGATGCCGCCTATTTCCAAGTTGAGTCCGGACCAAGCCCTGTACCACTTTATCAGCGGATATACCGCCAAAGTGGCCGGTACGGAAAAAGGCGTCAAAGAACCACAAAGCACGTTCAGCACCTGTTTTGGCGGTCCGTTTATGCCTTTGCATCCGGATGTATACGCCCAGCTGTTGAAGAAAAAAATCAAAGAACACAACGTGGACTGCTGGCTGGTCAACACTGGCTGGATCGGCGGTCCGTACGGCGTGGGCAACCGCATCAGCATTAAATATACCCGCACGCTCTTAAACGCCGCTTTGGACGGGAAATTGGCCAAAGTGCATTTTATCACCGATCCGGTGTTTGGTTTCCAAATCCCGACGGAATGTGAAGGTGTGCCGGCGGAAATTTTGAACCCCATGAACCTCTGGCAGGATAAAGAAGCGTATATGAAGAAATACGAAGAACTGGCCGAAGCGTTTGTGGAAAATTTCAAAAAGTATGCTGACGGCGTTTCCAATGAAGTTTTGGCCGCCGCGCCAAAGGTAAAAAGCGCCGTTAAATAACGTCGTTTTTTCACGTAAATTGTAAGGGGCGCTGCGCCCCTTACAATTTATCTTTTAATTTACTAAAATAAAGATAACTACCCGTTGTGGTATGTAATTACCCAGATACAGGAGACTTATATGGCGAAAGCGAATGCTAAATTTATGGCCCCTTTAACCCCGAGCGCAGCTCTGGCTGCCGTGGTGGGCAACAATCCTCTTCCGAGAACGGAAATCGTGAAAAAAATGTGGGATTATATTAAAAAGAACGGCTTGCAGGACAGTGCCAACAAACGCATGATCAATTCCGATGAAAAATTGGCCGCGATTTTTGAAGGCAAAAAGCAGATCAGCATGTTTGACATGAGCAAATACATCTCTAAAAACGTCAAATAAGCGGTATTTTGATTTATAAGGCCCATGGCATAAAAGCCGTGGGCCTTTATTTTGCTGAAACACTCCGCTTTTTTCTCCGGCGCGGGCAGGGCGGCGAGAGAATGGCGTCCGTTTTTGTGCAAAACCGTGGTGCGCACGTCTCATAAAAAGCCACCAAAAAACACTTGCAAAAGAAAACTAAATTTGTATAATAAAGTGATTTATCATATGTCTCACGATAGTCGCACGGAGACATAAACAGTCTTTCTGAAAAGCATTATATAAACGTTGTAACCAAAATATGCTCATAAGCATACAGGACGGGATTAGGCCGTATGGCGGTGTATACGGACAGGCCTAATGGAAATTTTTTATTATTTGGCGGAAGAGCCTGCCGGCTGCCGTTCACGGGGCCGCAAGCGTATGGGATGTGTGGTTGCTTTTCCGCTTAAAAAGGAAATATATGGCTGAAAACAACACTTCTTCGCAACTAGTTTCTTCTTCGGCGCAAGCGGCGCAGACGGAAGCGTCTGCGGTGCAGTCGGCGTCTGCTTCCGTTTCAAACGCTACGGAAAATCAAGGCACCATAGCGGTCAGTTCCAGCGCGGAAAAGCCCTCCGACGTAACGGCTTCCGTCAACGTATCGCCGCAAAAGCAGCCGGTCAATCCGTTTATCGTACCTGTTCCGCCCGTTCCTACGCAGGAAGGGCCGATGGGCATTCGTTATGATTTCAATGACGGCGCACGCGTTTTATTGCCCAAAGGAAAGTGGCACGTACAGATAGAAGACGCCGAAAGCGACAATATCGTTTTTGTATGCGATACGGAAGAAGGCTGGGTATTAAGCTCCAAGAAATATTACATTCCGTTTCGGATAAAAGTATGGGTGCAGGGGGAAAAGGAGCCTGTTTTAAATCACACGCTGGATTTGAAAGGCAAAGAAGTGCAGTTAAAATTTCCGGTCGGCACGCTGGGGGACATTATAGGTTGGATGACCTATGCGGAGCGTTTCCAGCAGAAGCACCAATGCGCGGCGGAGCTGACCATGGCCAAGAATATGGTGGAGCTGTTTGCGTCGCAGTATCCACAGTTGTTTTTCACGGAAGTGCCGGGCAAAGTACGTTTTGAACGGCCTTACGCCAGTTACACGCTGGGGCTGTTTTTTAGAGGCAATGACACGCACCAGCCTATAGATTTTAGGCAGGTAGGCCTGCATAAAACGGCGGGTTACATCTTAGGCGTGGACCCGCGGGAAGAAGCTCCGCGCGTCAAGCTGGGCAACGAACGCAAGATTAAAGAACGCTATGTATGCATAGCCACCAAATCCAGCTCTCAGGCCAAGTTTTGGAATAACGGCTACGGCTGGGAGCAGGTGGTAGCCTACTTAAAAGGCATAGGTTACCGCGTGCTGTGCATAGACAAAGAGCCTGTCGTAGGTCATAAATACGTATGGAACCGCATGCCGCACGGCGCGGAAGATTTTACGGGCAATATTTCCCTGCAGGAGCGCGTGGCGTTGATAGAACATGCGGATTTTTTCATAGGCTTGTCTTCCGGCCTTAGCTGGCTGGCGTGGTGTACGCACCGGCCGATTGTGATGATAAGCGGTTTTACGCTGCCTATTTGTGAGTTTTACACGCCCTACCGCGTATACAGCAGCCACGGCTGCAAAGGCTGTTGGGATGATGTAAACGTCAATTTTGATCATTATGACTTTTTCTGGTGTCCGCGTTTCAAAGATACGGACCGTCAGTATGAATGTACGCGCCTGATAACCGGCAAACAAGTTATCGGCCATATTAAACAATTGATGAAAGACCACCATTTAACCAATCCCAACGGAAAATAAAAAGGAGACATTTATGTCCAAACATACCCCGAAAACCGAAAGCATATATAACAGCTTATGTATTCAGCAATTGGAACAGCAGTACTGCTCCAGCTGCAGTGCGGCGGTGGTCAGTTCCTGTTGTGTGGTGTCCAGCCGCGGATTGGGGGCGCGGTTGGTGTCCCGCATATACAATGGCGGGCGCAAGGCGGTATATGCCGCCACGGTGGGGGCTATGCTGGCCAACAATCTGACGCCGTATGCGGGGGCGGCGACGGCGATTACGGTTTCTTCTGGGGTGGTATCTACGGGGCTGACGACATCTTCCGGAGATAGAATTTATGTATACGGCACCACTTCTAATACACAGGTTGGAAAAAGTGCTTCTGAAATTATTTATTCTGGCGGTGTAGCCAACAACACACTGCTTTCTGGTTACCGTGCATATCAACGGGTTTCTTCTGGCGCAAAAGCAAATGGAACCATCATTTTTTCCGCAGGATCTCAGCATATCTCTCCGGACGGAGTAGCCAATGACACCATCATTTCTAATGGAGGATTCCAAGTCATAAATTCAGGAGGAGTAGCCAATAATACAACCATTGCGTCCGGAGGCCTTCAAACAGTTCATAGCGGTGCAATAGCCAGCGGGGTGGATATTTTGGAGCACGGCACGCTGACCGTATACCGTAACGGCAGCGCCTTGGATGTAAACCAGCATACCTATGGGAAAATAAACGCAACAGTTGCAGGGGAGGACAGCACCCTTATTTCCGGCACGAATGCAGACGGCGGTGATTTTCTGCTCTCTGGCGGTTATGCCAGCGGCTTTGTGGTTAACAGCGGGGCCGAATTGACGGTTTCTTCCGGCGGACGGGCGGAAAATATCACGCAAAGCGCCGGCGGCAATATTACTGTGTATGTGGAGTCAGGTGACGGGACCTATGTATCCGGCCGCAACCAAGCCGGAAGCGTATTTACGTTGATAGACGGTCATGCCAGTAATTTTATTATTAATGATGGAGGTTCTCAGATTATTTCCACCGGCGGCACGGCGGACAATACCATAGTCAGCGGTGGCGGGCAAAATATATATTCCGGCGGAGCCGCCAGCAATACCACATTAATAGGAGGTACTGTTTGGGCGGCAAATGGCGGAACAGTATCTAATATAGAGCAGTCAGGGGGAATAGTCCGTGTAGATTCCGGCGGTCAGGCGCTCAATGTCGTTCAAAACGATGGAATGGTGTCTGTAGAAATTATTGGCGGGGACAGCACGACCAAAATAACCGGTTCCAATATTTCAAACGGAGCTTTTTATGTATCTAACGGCATTGCCAGCAATTTAATAACAGACGATATGACTTTAGCCGGCGCAGGCGCAAGCGCA
>CALUXG010000041.1 GCA_944324685.1 uncultured Elusimicrobiales bacterium | reverse complement strand
CGGGAGACAATGCCGAGATAGAAGTGAAGCTTATTACGCCAGTGGCTATGGAAGAAGGATTGCGCTTTGCAATACGCGAAGGCGGCCACACGGTAGGAGCCGGTGTTGTTACCAAAATTATTGAGTAGTAAAATTGTTTAGTTCACTGTTACAGGGACATTGCTTGCCAATGTCCCTGTAGATATCATAAAGTGAACGGTCTATTTTAAGGAAAAGAACGATGGCAACCAACGAAAGAATCACAATCGCGCTTTCTTGCACGACATGCAAGAATAAAAACTATTATCAGGTGCGCGGTAAAAAGAAAGATTATAAATTGGAAGTAAACAAGTTTTGCAAAAAGTGCGGCAAAAGCACCCTGCACAAAGAAACGAAAGCTTAAATTTAGGGGGAGCGTCGGTTAACTGGTAAACCACCGGTCTCCAAAACCGGGACTGAAGGTTCGAGTCCTTCCGCTCCTGCCAGTTTTTGCAAGGATGATTTATGAATAAAGCGATCAATTTTCTCAAGCAATGTGCGGCCGAACTCAAAAAATCCACATGGCTCAGCCGCCGAGAAGTGGCCCAATCCACCGTTTTGGTGGCTATTGTTGTGGCGTTAACGGCCGCATACGTGAGCCTTATTGACTTTGGTCTGACCAAGCTTTTGGGTCTTGCCGTGGGAGGCCGCTAATGGCTGAAGAAAAAAATTGGTACGTTGTACACACGCAAACCGGACACGAAGACAAAGTGCGGGAAAAGATTCTGCTGCAGGTGGAAATGCAAGGCTTTTCGGACCGCGTTTTTAACGTATTGGTCCCTACGGAAGAAGTGGTGGAAGTCAAACAAAACAAACAAATTTTTCGCAAGCGTAAATTTTTCCCGGGTTATGTGCTGGTGCAAATGATCTTGACCAGCGAATCGTATTGGTTTATTAAAAACATTTCAGGCGTTACCGGTTTTTTAGGCGATCCCAACCCAACTCCCTTGCCGGAAGAAGAGATTGCCGCCATAGTGGAATTGACCGAAGAAGGCGTGAAGCCTAAACACGTCGTTACATATGAACGCGGTGAAAGCGTGCGCATAACGGAAGGACCGTTTAAGCATTTTATCGGCGTGGTGGACGAAGTAAATGAACAGAAAAACCGCCTGAAAGTGCTGGTAACGGTATTTGACCGCGTAGCTCCGGTAGAGTTGGATTTCCTGCAGGTGGAGAAAAACTGATTTTGGCCCGTGTTTTACGCGGGCGGTTGTTGAGCAGTAAAAATTATGGAGTAAAAAATGGCAAAAGAGAAAAAAATAAAAGGTTACATCAAGCTGCAAATTCCCGCGGGTGCGGCCAATCCGGCCCCTCCGGTGGGACCCGCCTTGGGGCAGCATGGTGTAAACATCATGGAATTCTGCAAACAGTTTAACGCCAAAACGGCGAAACTGGAAAAAGGTATTAAGATTCCGGTCGTTATTACAGTGTATGAAGACCGTTCTTTTACCTTCATTACCAAAATGCCGCCTATGGCTGTGCTGATTGTTAAGAAGCTCGGCTTGGCCAAAGGCTCCGGCGCCCCGCATAAAGACAAAGTGGGCAAGCTGACCCAAAAACAATGCGAAGAAATCGCCGCCGAAAAGCTGCCCGATCTAAATACGAAAGATATTAAGCAGGCCGCCGAAATGGTAAAAGGCACCGCCCGCAGTATGGGTGTGGACGTAGTTAAATAAATTTGAAAACCAAGGGAGGGCTTAAGCCCGTTAATACCTTAAGGAGTTTTACGATGGGAAAAAGAATGCAAGCCGCCAAAAAAGCGTTTGACGCCAACAAGCTGTATACGTTTGACGAAGCGGCGCAGATTGTAAAAGACAATGCCAAAGCGAAATTTGACGAAACCGTTGAATTGCACGTCAGCTTGGGTATTGACACTAAAAAAGCCGACCAACAGGTGCGCACCACGGTGGTGCTGCCCAATGGTACCGGTAAGACCAAACGCATAGCCGTCATAGCCAAAGGCGAAAAAGCGCAGGAAGCGCAAAAGGCCGGCGCCGACAAAGTGGGTGCGGAAGACATTGTGGAAGACGTTATCAAAGGTAAAATTGACTTTGATGTTTTGGTTGCCACGCCGGACACGATGAAAGATTTGGCCAAAGCCGCCAAAATTTTAGGTCCTCGCGGACTCATGCCGAACCCGAAAAGCGGTACGGTAACTTTTGATTTGGCCAAAACGATTGCCGAATTAAAAGCCGGCCGCGTAGAGTTCAAAGCCGATGCTTATGGTATTGTGCATACAGCCATCGGCAAAGCTTCCTTTGACGCCGCCAAGCTGGCTGAAAACGCCAAAGCCGTATTGGAAACCATCTTACGTGTAAAGCCCAGCACCTCCAAAGGGGTGTATTTGAAGAGCATTACCATGGCCTCCACGATGGGCCCCGGCGTTCATATTACGACGAGCAAATAAGTATCTTTTGCCAAAGAAAACCCCGCGTAAGCGGGGTTTTTTATGCACATAAAAGCCATGGGGACCCTGCAGTATGTTTGGGCAAGTAGAAAAAGATCAAAAAAAGGAAGGCTGTATAGGGGAAAGGGGATTAAGTATAATAGAATTATGAAAAAATTGATTTTGTTGACGCTATGTTGTCTGTGGGCTTGTGTGGTTTTTGCGCAGGTGGGGGTATTGTCCGTCAGCGATGAAGATATGCATACCCGCAAAGAAGATTTTTGGCATACGTTTGAATATTATGCCGTGATAGAGGGGGGGAAGGCTTCCAAATGTCAAGCAACGCGTGTGGGAAAAGACTGGTATGCAACGGCGGCGCATTGCGTGGCGGAACCGTGCCAAAACGGTTGTACGCTTCGTATAGATTTATTGGAGCAGCCCTATTCCATTTTTGCCAGCATTTCCCATACGAATAAAAAACCGGTCATATTTGTTCATCCACAATATGATCCGGATGAAGTGGTAACACATGATTTTGCTTTGTTAAACATTGATTTAGATCATGCAGATATCCGCTATTACCGCCGTCCGCAGGGTAGAGATACGCAAAACCATTTTGTTCCCAAAAGAGAATTTGACGATTACTTGCGCAAACAGGTGCAGGCGCGGAGAGAACTGGATAATGTATTGCGGCCTAAAATTCCGCCGCTGTTGACTTTTTCTAAAAAGGACGGACGTTTGGACAGAGAGTTGTCCGTTATTTCCATTTTTAACGGACGCAGGCATATTTTGCACAATCCGCATCCGACCGATTATGTGTCGCAGTTGGGCTTTGCTTATACGAAAAATTTTGGCGTGCGTGAGGGAATGAGCGGCTCGGGAGTTATGACCAATACGGGGGAATTGGCGGGAATTATTTCAGGTTATTTGGGGATTGAGAAGAAAGATGGTTCCGTAGAATATTTTATGTTTTCCGTATTTAATAAGGATTTAACGGATTTTATGGAAGAGATCATGGGCAGTGATTATTATAAATTAGACAGGAGGTCGGCTTCGCACGGATACTTAAAAAAGACAAAACAAAACCATAAAGATATGATTGACGCCGTTGAAGAGTTAGGCCGCCAAGCTGCAAAAAAATCTGATTAAACAGATCTGCAAACATAAAAACGCAAATAAAAACTCCGGAAAAACCGGAGTTTTTATTTGTTATAAGAAAATATGCGGTCTTAGTCTTCTTGTTCTTTTTTTGCCTTGCGCCGTTCGGCTCTTTTGGCCAAGCGTTCCGCTTTTGTCTCGCGGCGTTTATAACCGGCATGCTCGGGGCTTTGGGCGGCCTCATTGTCCAAACTGCCGTTCCATTCAAATTCCCGTCCGCCGGCTATCAGCGCGTCTCCATCTTGTACGCCGGCTTTTAAGAGAGCTTTTTCCAGCCCTATTTTTTTGAAAATCCCGCGCAACCTCGCCACGGCTTGCGGCTGGGTAAAATTGGTCATGGCAATGAATTCGTCTATTTTTTTCCCGCGGATGTGTACAATGCCTTGTTCGTCTCTGTCAATGACGAAAATCGGTTCCACCTTATGCAGGGCGGCTTGGGGTTTTTCCAGTGTAACAGTCGGCACAGGAGTAACGGATAAAATTTTAACCACTTCATCCAATACTTGTTTAATTCCCTGTCCCGTAGCGGCCGACATCAGCATAACGGTATTTTTTTTATATTTTTTCTTCAGTTGTTCGTAAACGCCAGCCGCAGAAGGCAGATCCGCTTTATTTATGGCAATGATGCGGGGTTTTGTGGAAAGTGTTTGATCAAATTGTTTTAGTTCTTGTTCAATCACTTTTACGGATTGTGCCGCATCCATACCGTCAAATCCGTCCGGATCCACCAAATGCAGCAATACGCGCGTACGCTCTATGTGTTTTAGAAATTGGTGTCCTAACCCTTTCCCTTCGCTGGCGCCTTCAATAATGCCGGGTATGTCCGCCGTGGCAAAAGAAGTTCCTTTATGCATGGTAATGCCCAAGTTAGGGTTTAATGTAGTAAACGGATAATCGGCTATTTTTGG
The DNA here is from genome assembly GCA_944324685.1 of uncultured Elusimicrobiales bacterium. Taxonomy (GTDB): domain Bacteria; phylum Elusimicrobiota; class Elusimicrobia; order Elusimicrobiales; family Elusimicrobiaceae; genus Avelusimicrobium. The sequence goes on along the minus strand of CALUXG010000041.1, from coordinate 8,995 downwards.
TCTTGCGCTGGAAATCGCGGTTAAAAAAGTGCTTTTGCCGGCATTAGGGAAACCCACCAGTCCTAAGTCTGCCAATACCTTTAGTTCTAAAATCAGCGTTACTTCTTCCCCGGGTTGGCCCAGCTCCGCCATTTTTGGGCAAGTATTATTCCGTGTTTTGAAAGATTGATTGCCTCTGCCTCCCGCGCCTCCTTGCGCGACCAACAGCCTTTGACCGTGTTCCGTAATATCTCCCAGCAGCTGCCCGTCTTTATAGATTAATGTTCCCAGCGGTACACGAATAATTTTGTCTTCTCCGCCGCGGCCAGTTTTGTTATATGTGCCGCCTTTTTCTCCGTTTTGCGCTTCAATATGCGGATTGTAGGCCAATTCCAAAAGAGTCGTCAGGTTGCTTTCTCCCTGAATAAAAACGTCTCCGCCTTTGCCTCCGCAGCCGCCGTTGGGGCCGCCGAATTCAATAAATTTTTCACGGCGGAAAGACATACAGCCGTCCCCACCTTTTCCGGCGGTAACATAAATTTTAACACGGTCTAAAAAACTGCCTGATTGCATAGGGTCTTCCTTATCTTGACTTGGCGGCGGAGTCCGTTTATTGTATTTCTTCTTTGAGCAACCGCTTGGACAAAGCCCGTTTGGCCTTATTGCGCGCGCGTTTTACTTTTTTCCGTGCGGGCGTTTTGGTGGCCGTATAGGCCCATTCATCTTGTTTTACGGGCAGAATTTTATCTTTCATATATTAAAAAGCGGTGTTTCGGCACTTGTTTGCCGAGGATAAAAAAGAGGCGGGCCGTGCGGCCCGCCTCTCTAAAACCGCAAGTTATTTGGTTTCTTCTTTTTTGGCTTTCGCCGGCGCTTTTTTGGCAGCCGGTTTAGCCGCTTTCGGGGCCGCTTTGGCGGCTTTTTTTACAGGAGCTTTTTTGGCTTCCGTTTCTTTAGGATAAACGGAAATTTGTTTTTTGCCTCTGTAAGCCCATTCAAACGTTACAATTCCGTCAACGCGGGCAAAAAGGCTGTCATCGCTGGCGCGGGTAACATTCGTGCCCGGCAGAAATTTGGTGCCTTTTTGGCGGACGATAATTTCACCGGCGCGCACGAACTGGGAACCGAAACGTTTGACGCCTAAGCGTTGGCCGTGGCTGTCTCTTCCGTTAGAGGAAGAACCTTGTGCTTTTGTATGTGCCATAGTTTATTCCTCTCCAGTTATCCGAGCGTAATGTCGGTGATTTTAATTTGGGTTAAATCCTGTCTGTGGCCGCGAGTTCTTTCGTAGCCTTTTTTAGGTCTTCTTTTGAAGACAAGGATTTTTGGACCTCTCAAGTGTTTGATCACTTGAGCGGTGACCTTGGCGTTCTTGTGGTTCGCCTTGGTATCTGCCGAGGTACCTTCTTCGTCAGCCGCCCAAAGAACTTTCAGTTCCACATTGGCGCCGGCTTGCGCGTCCAGCTTTTCAACCTGCAGATCTTGCCCGGGTTTTACCCAGTACTGTTTTCCACCAGTTTCAATAATAGCGTACATATGATTTTTGTAATAAAGAGCATAAAACTTCGCCTTTTGCATGTAAGGCGCCAAGCTCTTTATAGCCTATATATTATAGCTTATTTTACAGCGTGTTTACAAAATGACTCCGCCGCCTAATACGGTGTCGGAGTCGTATAATACGGCGCTTTGACCCGCGGTGATGGACAGCTGCGGCTGCCGGAAGCGGACCTGCAGCGTGCGGCGGTCCGGACTAAGGCGTATGCGGGCCTGTGCGGCGTGGTGCAAATTGCGTATTTTAACGCAAGCGTCAAATTCTTCCGCCGGCGCATGTCCGCGCGTCCACGTTAAATCTGTCGCGCACAGCGTGTCGGAGTACAAAGAAGCTTTGGGGCCGATGATGACGCGGTTATTGGCGGCGTCAATGCCCACTACATACATGGGTTCCTTAAATCCGCTCAGCCCCAGTCCTTTTCTTTTGCCTATAGTATATCCCCATATTCCCGTATGACGTCCGATGACCGTCCCGTCTTGCAACACCAAATCTCCTTCTTTGTTCGGGAAATTTAATAAGTCGTTATAATCTCCGCAATAAAAATCTTGGCTGTCTTGTTTATCTGCCACCGCCAGCCCCGCTTTGCGGGCCAGCCGGCGTATTTCGTCTTTTGTCATTTCTCCCAGAGGGAAAAGAATCTGTGCCAACTGCGTTTGTGTCAGACGGTGCAAGAAATAACTTTGGTCTCGGGATAAGTCTTTGGCGGTTTTCAGCAGATATTCTCCGTCGGCGTTTTGTTCTATGCGGGCATAATGACCGGTGGCGAATTTGTCAAAGTCAATGCCTTGTTCACGCGCGGCTTGCGGCAGAACGCCGAATTTAATGACGCTGTTGCAGATAACGCACGGATTGGGCGTGCGGCCGGCGGCGTATTCGGAGCGGAAATTATCCAGCACGGCTTTGCGGTAAGCTTCGCGGCAATCTATGGTCAAATACTCAATGCCTATTTTTTCAGCCAGCGTTCGTATTTCGCTGACGTCTTCTTTTTGCGGAGACAAACAAGCGTTCAAGTTGCGCGGCCCCGCGGGGACGGGCAGGGACGGATCCCATATTAACATGGTAGCGCCGATCACATGCCAGCCTTGTTCTTTAAGCAGCAGTGCCGCCGCCGCGGAATCTACACCTCCGCTTAAGCCTACCAGAGCGGTCTTTTTGTCCATCGTTTCCTCTTTTTGCGAAAGTTTGTACTTAAGGTTGAAAGCCAAAAGGACACTGTATATTGTAGTAATTTTATATTGCGCACGCGAAGTATGTGTTTATGCTTTTGCAGATAAAATTACATTTTGGCCGGCTCGGAAAAGTCAAAAGGCTGTTTGGCGTGAACCGGCTGTGCATGTGGGTGCGCCTGTGTCGGCGGCTGCGGCGGGTTTTGGTTTAAGTATAGTTTGCGCACGGAAGAATAGATCTTTTTGAACGCGGCAACGATGCGCGGATCAAAAGCTTTGCCGCTTTCGCCTAAAATATATAAATAGGCGTCGTCGGTTTTCCATGCTTTTTTATATACGCGTGATACGCATAGCGCATCAAAGACGTCCGCAACGGTAATAATACGCGCTTCTAAGGGAATGTCTTCCCCTTTTAAGCCTTTTGGATATCCGGTGCCGTTCCATTTTTCATGGTGGTACAGACTCATTTTATGTGCCACCTGCAAGACTTTGGAATGCGCCCCTTCCAGAATGCGTCCGCCGTAAATGGTGTGCGATTTCATGATTTCAAATTCTTCCGGCGTCAGACGCCCGGGTTTCAAAAGGATATTATCCGCCAAAGCCACTTTGCCGATGTCGTGCAGCGGGCTAGCGTTTTTGATAAGCTCGGCTTCTTTTTTGTTCATGCCCAACGCCAAGGCCAATAAATAGGAAATAATACTGATATTTTTTAAGTGCGCGCGGGTGTCTTGTTGATCACGGTATTCGGCGGTAACGGCTAAACGGTAGATGGTTTCCAACTGGGCGACATGTACATCCTGATACAGGCGGGCTATTTCAATGGAGCTGGAGGCTAAAGTAGCCAGCAGCAATAAAATGCCTTCGTCTTTTTTGTCAAAAGGAGTATCATCGGCTTTATTGGCCACTTGAAAGACGCCCAGCACTTTGCCGGCATTGTTTTTTAGCGGAACGGCCAGCAGAGAGTGTGTACGAAAATCCGTTACCATGTCCACATCCATAGAAAAGCGGTCGTCTTCATAGGCGTTAGGCATATTAATGGTTTGACCGGTACGCGCCACAATAGCGACGACATTGTTGCCGTTCAAAGGCAAACGAATTTCCGTATGTTCCAGTCCGCGGCCTTGTGCGATTTTAGACCAAAGTTCCTGCCGTTCTCCGTCCTTTAAGAAAATGGTGCAGCGGCCCACATTGAGCATGCGAGAGATTTGCTGGGCGATAATATCCAAAAGCTTATCCAAGCGCAACTCGCTGGAAATGCGCGCGCCAAACTCAACGAGCAAATTTAATTTCTCGTCGGCGGATAAAGAGGGTGGGTCTGCCTTGAATTCTGCCATGGTTTTGCCTGTATATGAACTATATGGCGCGCGCACGCCTGCGGATAATGCCGGCGCAAAGCGGCGTCCAATTCCCAAGCGGCCAAACCGGACAGGCAATATACCTGTTCTATTTGCCGCCGTGCGACATCCTTGACGTTTTCAAGCACCGCATTTTGTCTTTCCGGACCGCGCACAAAAGCCGTGCCGCCGGCTGGAATGACAAAACGGCTATACTCACACTCTACAAAATTTTTGCCGAAAAGTGTCTTTAATATTTTTCGGCTTTGCAAAACCGGTTCATCAGCCGTATACAACAAGGAAGAATCGTCCAGCGCGCAGCGTACGGTTTCTCCCGCTGTTTTGGCAGCCGTTTTACGCGCGGAGACGACCTGTGTGATAAATTGCACTTTGGCGGCAAAACCTTCTGCCCGCTTTCGCCACGCCGGATGGCCGGCAAATAAAACAGGAAAATGTTTTAGAAAGACAAAGATCTCTATACTGTCGGTAATGACGGGCAGGGGACGCTTGCCGCTTAGCGCGTGCCATCTTGACAACAGGCGTTTGGCTTGCGACATACACAAAGACAAATTGCCGTATACATATTCAAACAATCCGGAGGGAGTTCGGGTGAGAATCAACGGATGTTTGTCTGCCAGCCATTGCAAAGAGGCCAGTCCCTGTTGCGCGTCCAAATATTGCGCCTCAAAGGAGGGCAGATAAAGGATGTCCGGTTTTTCGGGGCAAGGATTTATTTTATGCTTTTTTAATGCGCTGGGCAGCGGCAGCAACCGGCGCGGCAAAATATCATCTGCATGTTTTAGCCAATACAGCGGCGGCAGGGACAACAGTCCGCTTATGCGAAGCAAGTGCAGCAGCCCTGCGCGGCGAAACAAACGTAAAACACATAAGAGCATATCAAAAAGAGTTGGATGCGTTCCGTGCAGTCTCAAAAGTATTTTGAGGGAAGCGGGCAGAAAATCCCACTCTGCTGCACGGCGCAAAGCGAGCACGTGTTCCGCCATGGGCAGCACACCGGCGCATGCCGCCGTACAGCGCGCGCAAAACAGACAGCTCCGGCATACGTCGTAAAGCAGGGTTTCATTATCGGAAAATTTAATTTTTCGTTCCGCCAACAGGCGTATAATTTGGTTGCGTCCGCGCGGGGAATAGGCTTCTTCATGGCGCGACAAATAAGAAGGGCAACTCTGTACGCAGGCATTGCAGCGCGTACAATGGACGGTGCTTTCTTCTACACTGCGCGCACCGGAGGGGGCGGTAACAAATGTGGGGGAAAAGCAGAGAAAGCGTTTTTTATTCATTGACCTCTCCAAAAGCGGCTGTGCGGAATAAGTGCAGTGGATCCACTTCGTTTTTTACGGCGCGGAACAAAGAATCCGGCTCAAAAGAAAACAAGGGTTTTGCTTCGTTCTCAATCGTTTGCGGAGTGGCGTAGATTTTGAAAGTCAACTTTGTAATCATGCCCAACGCTCCGGCTGAACCGGCAAAAAGACGGCATAAATTGTATCCGGCGGCATTTTTCATAATTTTTCCGCCATAATTGACAATGTCCCCGTTAGGCAGAATAGCTTGCACGCCGGTAATTTGCCGAATAAACGCCGGATACGCTTTGCAAGCCGTCAAGCCTCCGATACTGCCCGTATAAGACGGAGGAAGAAAGGTATATACTCCCTGTTTTTCCAGCTCACGCAGAAGATCTTGTGTTTTTACTCCGGCCTGTACGACGGCCATATAATTGGTTTTGTCAATTTCTAAAATTCGGTTGAGTTCGGCCGCGGACAAAATATCCGCCGCATGGCTTTTTAATTGCGTGTTCGTCCCGACCAGAGTGGTGGAATGTTTTTGGTTAAAACGATTTTTAATTTTCTGTGCCATGGCCAAGACGGAGACATCATTTTCCGGCGCGGGCAAAGTTTTATCTTCAAAATGAACGGGAATAATTTTTGACGGGTTGGCCAGATTGTCCGGATCAAACGCGCGTTTGATTTGTTGAAACAGACGCAAAGTTTCTCGGCTGTATTGACAGGCCATAACGGCGCGTTTTTCCACACCGATGCCGTGTTCGCCTGAAACGGTTCCTCCAAATCCGACGCAGGTCTTTAGTATTTCATGAAGCGTTTTGTTAACGCGGCGGGTTTGTTCCGCGTTGCGCCCGTCAAAGACGATTTGCGGGTGAAAATTGCCGTCTCCGGCATGGAAAAGCAGGCTGGCCATAACGCCGTTTTGTTCAATAATTTGGCGCACTTGGCTCAAAGCTTTTGGAAGTTCGCTGCGCGGTACGGTGCCGTCCCCTACCGCCACATTAGGCGCCAAAGCCGCCATGGCGGAGTAAGCCGCTCGCCGTCCGCGCCAAAGTTTTTCCCGTTCCGCTTCCGTCCGCGCCGCCGTAAATGTATCGCAACCATTGGCGCGGCAAAGTTCTTCTAATAATTGCGCCTCCTGTTTTATTTGTTTGAGCGTGCCGTCCAGTTCAATAATTAACAAGGCTTGTGCGTCTTTTGGATATCCCGCGTGTGAAAAATCTTCCACCGCGCGCGTTGTGATTTGGTCCATGGCTTCCACGCAGCGCGGTATAAGTCCCCGCGCCACCAAATCGCTGACGGTTTGTACGCTGGCTGCCAAAGAAGGAAAAGTAGCCAAAAAAGTTTTGACGTGTTTTGCGGCGGGCAGAATTTTAACGCGCAGGTTTTTGATGATGCCCAAGGTACCTTCGCTTCCGGCCACCAGCCCCAGCCAATCCGGTCCGCAGGCGTCGTGGCGCAGGACATGGGTTTCCCCGCGCGGGGTAATGAATTCCGCACGGAGGGTATTGTCGGACGTGTTGCCGTATTTGAGGCATCGTGCACCGCTGGCGTTTTGAGCCAGATTGCCCCCTAAAGTACTTACTTTTTCGCTGGCCGGATCCGGCGCGTAAAAATAGCCCAGCGGAGTCAAAGCGTTTTGCAGCTCGGCGGTAATGGCGCAAGGAGCCACGTCGGCGAAACCGTTTCGGGTATCTATTTGATAGATTTGGTGTAACGGATTCAGGTTCAGCACGACGCCGCCTTTCACGGCAGCGCAGCTGCCGGCGTGATTGGTGGCGGCCGCGCGTGCGATGAAAGGTATTTTTTCCTCTGCAAGCAAACAAATCAGCGGTTCCAGCAGAGAGGGTTTTTTGAGCGTGATTTCTGCATCCGGTCTGTGGCGGCTCTGGGAACAATCATAACCGTTCAAGGCTAAAGAGATTTCGTCCGTATGAACGTTTTCTTTTCCCGCAAGACGTTGTAGTTTTGAAATGACGCGCTGTGAAAGACGCATAGTTTCAGAATGGCTCCGTGAAACGGATAGTAATTTTGCTATACTGTCATTATATTATTTATGAAAGAAACAAGACCACAACGCCAAGTAATCGTTATAGGGGATGTACATGGGCAGTACGAGCCTTTTGTGCGGATGTTGCGTCATGCCGGATTAATAAACGAAAACTTGAACTGGTGCGGCGGGCGGAACCGACTGGTGCAGATGGGTGATATTTTTGACCGAGGCCCTCAGCCTAGGCAAGTGGACGATTTGCTGGATAAAATACAAAGACAGGCGAATGCCGACCAAGGCGAAGTGATCCGATTGGTGGGTAATCATGAACTGGAACTGCTTATGAGCAATTTTTTAATTTCCGGTTTTGGTAAGGAAGAGGCCAAATTGGTGCGAGATAAATTAAAAAGGCAGGTGCTGGATTTTGAAATTCGCGCGGCGTATTCTTACAAAGGTTATCTTTTTACCCATGCGGGCGTTACCCACAAACTGATGAAAATTTTTAAGATGCAGCTGGACGAACTGACGGAAAATAATGTGGCTATTTTAACGAATATGATTTTTCGTGAAGCCATTAAACATGAATTTTTCAGACATCCGATTTTTAATATCAGTCTGCACCGCAGCGGTACGGATCGTTTTGGAGGGATTTTTTGGGAGGATTTGGATGATTTGCTGGCCTCTTGTCCTTGCAGTGAGCTGCGGCAGGTGGTGGGGCATACGCAAGTGGAAGAAATCGTTTTGGACAATGGACGCAATATTATCCCTGTAGACGTGGGATTGCATCGGAAAATGCAGTACTTGCGTTTGGTCAACGGGGAGCCGGAAGTGGTTACGGTTTGCTGAGGGGCTGTTGAGTTGTCTGTGGAGTTTTTGAGGGTGGTGCAGAAGGGCTTGCATCGTTTTTTTTTTTTGATAAATTTTGTTTATGAACAAAATTTATCAAAAGAAGCAGAATGTAGAAAAAAACCGCTCTAAAACGGGATTTGGCGGGTTTACGCTAATAGAATTATTAGTCGTGGTGTTGATTATTGGTGTTTTAACTGCTGTGGCTATTTCAAAATATGACAAGGCGGTGGAAAAAACCCGTGCCGGTCGGATTACTATTTTGGTTCGGGCAATTGCAGATGCGGAAGAACGTTATTTTATGGCTAACGGGGAATATGCGGCCGATATTGGCAAATTAGATATTTCCTTCCCGGGAACACCGGCCACTTATTATGTGCCAGGGTTTGAGACAGAAGATTTTATTTGCCGTCCCACCCGTCCTGCTGAAGGATCCATATGGGGGGAATTTTTGGCGGTCTGCAGTCGTTTCCCTAGAGAGCAATATTATTTAATCGGAAAATTAAAAGATGGCCGTATGGTCTGTCGGGCATATTCGAATAAAGGCAAAACAATATGCGCAATGTTTGGCAAATTAAATGCTGATGGTTTGTATGAATTTTAAAAACCGCCTTTTAGGCGGTTTTTTTAAATGTTAGTTTAATAATCTTTTCGGCACGGCGGTCCATTTCGGCGCGGTCTTGGGGGGCGTGGTCGTCCATGCCCGTTAAATGCAGGCAGCCGTGTACGGCGTACATCATCATTTCCTGCAGATAAGTGTGTTTAAACAGCGGCGCGTTTTTGCGCGCCACTTGGTAGCAGACATAGACGTCCCCAAAAGCCCACGG
>CALUXG010000040.1 GCA_944324685.1 uncultured Elusimicrobiales bacterium | reverse complement strand
GAACGCATACAAAGCATAGACGAGTTTTGGGCGAGGCTTAACGCCATACAGCCGCTTCCGGATGAAAAGCTGGAACAGACGCACTATTAACGGTTTTTAAGAGCGTATGCCATCGGCGGGACAAAATAATTTTTGTCCCGCTTATTGTGCCCCGAAAACCACCGGCTAGGCCGGTGGTTCAGTAAGGTTTTACCGTTCCCCAAGACAAAAAACTCCTTTTGTACAATAAATTGCCTGTGACGGCAGGCAATTTAACAAAAGGAGGTCATTGTTATGCCCAATGACTTAAATAAATTATCACATACAAGTTGGAACTGCAAGTACCATATTGTATTTGCCCCTAAATATCGTCGGCAGGTGTTCTATCGTGAGAAGAGGGTAGAGATAGGTAAAATACTGCGCAGGTTATGCGAGTGGAAAGGGGTAGAGATAGTAGAGGCGGAAGTATGCCCCGATCATATCCATATGTTGTTATCAATACCGCCGAAATATAGTGTAGGGAGTGTAATGGGGTATGTGAAAGGGAAGAGTAGCCTGTTAATATACGAGCGATGGAAGAACATGCAGTACAAGTATAAGAACCGGGAGTTTTGGTGTCGGGGGTATTATGTAGATACGGTAGGGAAGAATAAAGTGAAGATAGCGGAATATATCAAAAATCAGCTGAGAGAGGATAAATTGGGAGCGCAACTGCCATTTGATAAAAGCCCGTGGGAAACAAATAAGCGGAAGTGAACGCGAGTGGCAGGCAGTGGGGACGCGTTACACGCGTGGCTAGTAAGGAGGGGCAGGGCCCCTATGTGAAAAACCCCCGGCTACGCCGGGGGATATTTATTGGAGGCATAAACCGGCGTGATTTCTCCCCGCCAGCGACGTGATAAATTTGGATAATGCGAAGTATTTTTAGCTATAATACAAGTAGATATTGACGGAGGATGGTATGCCCAGACCTGTTTGCGTAATGAAATTTGGCGGCAATACGCTGGCCAATAAACAAAAATTACTTATGGCGGCGCAGTTGATAAAATCACGTTATGAGGCGGATTATTTGCCTGTTATTGTGGCTTCCGCCAACGGAAATTTGACGGATGTGCTTTTGGACCATGCATTCAGTATCAGCCGCAGCCCCGACAAGCGGGAGCTGGATATGCTGATTACGACGGGGGAACGCGTTAGCGTGGCGCTGTTGTCCATTGCGCTGATAGAAATCGGCGTGCCGGCCGTGTCGCTGACGGGCAGCCAGATAGGTCTGATCACCACGGATACCCACACCGGCGCGGACATTCTTAAATTAAAAGGAGACCGTTTGGAACGGGAATTGTCGGAGGGGCATGTGCCCGTGGTGGCGGGGTTTCAAGGGATAGGCGTAAATAAGGAAATTACCACGCTTAAACGCGGCGGCTCGGACGTTTCTGCCGTGTTTTTGGCCAGTCAGTTGGGGGCGCGCCACGTGGAAATGATTAAAGACGTAGACGGCGTATACAGCGCCGACCCTCACAAAGACCTGAAAGCCCAAAAATACGAAGTGCTGGATTTTGATGAAATGTATAAGCTGGCTTTGAATGGTGCTAGCGTATTGCACCCTGACGCCGTGCAGTTGGCCAAAGAAAAAGGCATAGAAATACGCATTGTGCATTACCGCACGGGGCAAACCGGCACCGTCATTAAATAGCCCCGCGGCCTTTTTATATAATAGTAATATGAAGATACTTCAGACGGATTGTTTAGTTATCGGGGCGGGCATAGCCGGCTCCGTATATGCCTATGAAGCGGCGCGCCGCGGGATGCGGGTTATGCTGCTTAGCTGTACAGACTGGGATACGGCCAACAGCGATTTGGCGCAAGGCGGCATCGTATATGAACCGGATTTGGACGTGGATGGCCTGCTGAAAGACGTACGTCTGGCTACGGCCGGTTTGTGCAATGAAAGCGCCGTACGCACTTTGTCCAAAGCCGGCTGCGAAGCCGTTGAAAAAATTTTTCTTACCGATTTGCACACCGATTTTTCACGCGACAAAAACGGAAATTTATTGTTCACCCGTGAAGGTGCGCACACCAAAAACCGTATCATTTACTGGAAAGATACGACGGGTCATTCATTGCTTTCCTCCATTCATAAAGCCTTGAGGAAAGATCCGCGCATTACCGTGGCGGAAAATGCGTCGGCGGTGGATTTGTTGACTTTGTCCCACAGTTCGCAGGATATTATGGACCGTTACGCCCCGCTGACGTGCTTCGGGGCGTATGTGCTGGATAATAAAACGGGGCAGGTATATGCGGTAAAAGCCAAAAAGACCATACTTGCCACCGGAGGCGTGGGACAGGTATACCGCCATACCACCAACGCTGCGCATGCGTACGGACACGGCATTGCCATGGCCTACCGCGTCGGCGCGCGCGTGATGAATATGGAGTTTATGCAGTTCCACCCGACGGTATTCGCCAAAGGTAAAAGTTTTTTGATTTCGGAAGCCTTGCGCGGAGAAGGGGCCGTGCTTCGAAATTGCAAAGGCGAAGCTTTTATGGAGAAATATCATCCGCTGAAAGATTTGGCCCCGCGTGATATCGTGGCCCGCGCCATAGAAGAAGAACGCTTGAAAACATCGCATGAATGCGTATATTTGGACATTACGCATGAGCCGGCCGAACATATAAAAGAACGTTTTCCCGCCATTTATGAGACGTGTTTGAAAGAAGGCGTGGATATGACCCGCCAGCCTATTCCCGTCGTGCCGGCGGCGCATTATTTTTGCGGCGGCGTATATGCCTCGCCTCAAGGCCGTACGAATATTCTGCATCTAAACGCCGTCGGAGAAACCGCCTGCACTGGCTATCACGGCGCCAACCGTTTGGCCAGTACGTCGCTGCTGGAAGCAGTGGCGACGGGTTATTTGTGTGCGGCGGAAGATGCGCAAGATATGGAAAAAACTTCTTTCCGCCTGCCGCAGCCTAAAGAATGGATAGTGCCTGAAAAACAGCCCGATTTGAATTTGATTAAGCAGGATTTGGCCACACTGAAAAGCACCATGTGGAATTATGTCGGCTTGGTGCGAAGCGCCACCCATTTAAGCCGCGCCGAGAAGATTTTGCGCCACCTGCATAATGAAATAGACGCTTTTTACAAAGGCTATGCGTTAAATCAGGATTTGTTGGATTTGCGCAACGGCACGCAGACGGCATTGTTGATTACGTATGCGGCGTTGAAGAATAAGCAGAGTATTGGCTGTCATTATATCAAGTGAGGGCGGCAGGCGTTTCCGTTGTTGCGGACGGCAACGGCATAACGGCAGTTTCAGCTGTGGCGCTTCAGTCCTGCCAACTATTTCGTAAATTTGGCTTATTTTGCGCCGACTCGGGGCTTATGTAGCTCCGCTACACCGCGCCCCGACTTAGCGGCGCAAACTAAGACGTAAATTTCCAAAATCAGGCAAGTAGTGGCAGGCGTTTCAGTTGTTGCGGACGGCAACGGCATAACAACAGTTTCAGCTGTGGGCGCTTTAGTCCTGCCAACCATTTTGCAAATTTGGCTTATTTTGCGCCGACTCGGGGCTTATGTAGCTTAATGCTAGGCGTGCAAATGCCCTTACAAAGTGAGTGAAACGGGTTTTTGTGATATGTTGGTGTTGCCGCTGAGCCGTTGCCGTGGTTGTTGTGCGGAAGACGTATAGCCGAAAGGCTTTGAAACTCTTATGGCGAAAATAACGCGTCGCCAAGACGTATTGCTAAACGATGAAACGCCGTTATAGGAAAAAAGTTTTACTCTGCAGCGTGGTTGATTGTTCCGTTTATTTTTGTCTTCCATTGTTTTACCGCAACATCAAAAGCCGTAATATACAGTTTCTCGTCGGCAACGTTTACAAAGCGAAATTCTAATTCGGCTGTTGCAGCAGCATTTTGATCAGCTCTTCATAAAAGCGATTGATGTCTTCGTTTTTGTCCAACAAATTATTGGCTATAAAAACAAATGCGATTAAGCGGCCGTTTTTGTCTTTTACATAACCGGCCTGTGCTTTGACGCCGTCAAGGGTTCCTCCTTTGACGTGTACGTCTTTTACGCGATTGAACGGACGCAAAAAACGTCGCAGCAACAGTAAGTCTCCGCGGTCGTCAGGCGTAGCCAATGTTTCGTAGTAGTAGGCAAAATTGGGATCAAATGTCATTTGCTGTAAAACTTCCAACAATATTTGGGCGGTAATCTGATTGTCGCGCGAAAGGCCGCTGCCGTCATAAATAAGCAAATTGTCCGACGGAATGCCGTGTCGTTGCAAAAAAGCGTGTATTTGCTGAATACCGTTGGAAATACTTCCTTTTTCGCCGGCTTGAACCGCCAGCATGCGGAGCAGCATTTCCGCATAAAAGTTAAAGCTTCTCTTGTTAACGATATATAAAATGTCTTTTAAGGCGGGGGATTGGTGTGTGAAAAGCCTTTGCATAGATTCATAGTCCGGCGCAGTTTCCAGCAGGATATTTGTTCCTTCTACGGCAACGCCGTCTTTTTCCAACTGTTCATGCCATAAATCCAACAAAAGCTGTGGAGCGTCCGGCAAGGAGGCCCGTATAGTCATACCGCGTAAAAAGGTTGTCGGTAGTGTGCCGTATATTTCCAAATCATATTGATTTGGCGCCGCGTAAACGTATGCGTTGTCCCGATGGTCTTTTGCGCAGGCGGTAACAAAAGAACGTATTTTTATTCCTTCCGTTTTTGGGGAAAAATCTATAACGGCTACTTTTTCTCCGTCATGGGGTTGCGGGGCAAACGTAATGTTAAATAAATTGTCGTTAAAGGCCAAGGCCGTTGCGGGAGCGGCAAAATAATTGCCCATGTTTTGCCAATTGGTTTTGTCGGGCAGAGACGGACCGGAAAACAAGGAAATATCTCCATAAATGTTTCCTGTAATTTTTTTTATGCCGGTCTGCCTTATTTTCGCACTCCATGTTTGCAATAATTGCGCCCACGGCAGGCTGCCGCTGACGCGGTCGGATCCGAGGGATGGGTCTCCGCCTCCGCGTATGTAGATGTTGCCGTGCAGTGTGCCGGCTTCGTCCGGCAGAGCATCTGCGTAAATTTGTGTTTCAAAACGGTGGAAAGGGCCGAAAGTTTCCAGCGCGGCGGCGGACGTGAGCAGTTTTAGCGTAGAAGCCGGCGCCAAACGCAAATCGGGCCGGACGGAAAACAAAGTCTCTCCGGAAGCGTAGGCTGCCGCCGCGGACCAAGAAGCCCCGCTTAAAACGGGCCGTTGAGCCAGTGCCAAGACGGAGGAAGTCAAATCCACCGCGCCGGCGGCCGCATGAAGCAATAAAAAGAATACAAGAGAAAAAACACGCATATATATAAGATAGCAAAGTTATGCACCTCAACAAAAGTATGCATATAATGTTAAAATAAGCCAAAGGAGTTTTTATGTTCAATATACCGCAAATTAAAAATATAGCTTTGGTGGCGCATGACAATAAAAAGAAAGATTTATTGGAATGGGCCGTTTTCAATAAAGATTCCCTGTGCAAACATCATCTGTTTGCCACAGGCACCACGGGTACTTTGTTGCAGCAGGAGCTGGGGACGGACATACGCTGTTTTAACAGCGGTCCTTTCGGAGGGGATCAACAGATAGGGGCGGCGATTTCCGAGGGGCAAATCCATATATTGATTTTCTTTTGGGATCCGTTGAACCAATTGCCCCACGATCCGGACGTAAAAGCTCTTTTGCGCCTAGCCGCCGTGTGGAATATTCCCGTGGCCTGTAACCGCGCCACGGCGGATTTTTTAATATCTTCTCCTCTTTTTTCGCGGGAGTACACCAAAGTGCTGCCGGATTATGAGCCGTATCTGAACCGTTTCAAAAAATAAAGCGTTTGTATAAAAATACCGGCGCAGTTTGTATGGGCGCCGGTAAAAAACGCGGGAAGAAATCAGAACCAAGGATACCACTTGTCTCTGTCGCGGATATTGATGATCAGCGCGCTGACCAGCAAATCCCGTGCGCCGAGCGCTTGGGGCTTGTCCATATAACAAGTAAAACGGTTAAAAACCGTCCGCATATTTTCAATTTCGCCGCGGCTGTCCATGGGACCTTCTACATGATAACTTGCCCGAAGCAATCCCCATAAATGGCCTGTAAATTTGCGCAAAACGGCGAAGGAAGCATTGCTTTCGGTAATGTGGGCCAGCACGCGGCGTTGTCCGTCTAACAGCTGCCAGCGGCGCAGGAAAGAGAAGCGTTTTTTCTCCAGAAAAAGCACCTCTTTGGATTTGACGAAATAGGCCGCATAACATTCTTTTTTCAATCCAAAACCTCGTTGCATAACATAAACGGCTTTGTGGCCTTTTGCGTCGTAAAGCGTAAACTGCCTCAGCACGAGCAATGACCAGAACAGTCCGCAAATAAATACGACAAACCCCAACGGAATAATCAGAGAAACGGCGGAATAAATCGTATTATAAGCAAATGCACTGATATGTATGATGCGCGTGTGCTCCAAAATACCTGTAACCGCCATTACCAACACAGCGCCAACGATGAGAAAAATCCCTCCGAAAAAAAACAAACTTTCCCAACGGGTGGACAGAGACAAAAGCACATTGCCCTGATTGTCCCTTGCGCGGAAAATAAGCGACGGCGTGCCGTACAAACGGCGGAATTTAATCGGGTACGGGGAATGCGGGTTTACCTGTTCCGCCGGTATGTGTCGTTTGATAAATGGTCGGGCCGCCAGCGTTGCCGCCTGCAAAAACATATACAGAAACAGCAGCAGAACTAAAGCGTCAAAACCATGGCCCAGCTGCTGTATATAAGGAGGCATGTTTTCCGTTACCAGCGTATGCAGCCGTTTTCCGGCGCGCCGTGCTGCCGTTTGCTTGGGCGACACGTTGTCTTGGGCCGGTTCAATTTTTACTTGCTGCAGCGGCTGTTCCGTTGGCAAAATCTCTTGTGTAACCGCGGGTAAGGCTTCTATGTCATAAGCCCGTCCGTCCGTTAAATCCATTTCCATGACGGGTGTTTGCGGTATGGAGGACTGGGTGGGGGAAATGAGCGAAAAAAGTAAATCCGTTTGGGCGTACGATAAATCCTTTGCCAGTATGGAGTAGGCTTTGGAGTTCAGCAGAAAATAACCGGAACTGAAATCGTTTTTTGCGGTAAAAAAACTGATGTAGAAAAAGGGTTCCCCCGTTGAAAAATCAATGCGTTTGATTTCTTCTCCGGTATAGGTGTTGCCTATTACCTGCATTTTTTTGTTTTTTACTTCCAATAAATCCGCTTGGGTTTTCTGCTCAATGCAGGCTTCATCGGTGCATTCGGGTACAGCCTTAATGTCAATTCTTGCGGCACCTTTGACGACAGACAATACGGCTCCCTGCGCGCTTTTTTGGGCCGCAGTCCAACCGGAAGGCAGGTCTATGGTAAACCCTCCGTCCTGAGAAGTAAATACCGCCGCATGAAGTGCGCCGGCGCCAACAAGCAACAAGGCAATAAGCAGTTTCTTCATTTACTGATCCGTTATGCCGTGCAATATTTTCATTATATAATAATTTCCCTCCGTCCGCGTGAGAGAAATAGCCTCCCGTCCGTTGCCCGCCGCGGCTGAAAAGTGTTATCATTATACTATAATGGAGTAAATTTCTAAGGAGTTTGTCTTTATGGCTTTACAGCAAAGAGTATTGGAAAAACTGTCCGTCTTGCAGAATTTAATGGCAAGCAACGGTTTGGACGGTTTGGTGGTTACCAATAATATTGATCAATTTTATCTGTTGGGGTTTTATTTTTATCCTTCGGAAACCGTGCTTTTGCTGCATGCGGCGGGACTGGCGTGTTTTACGCGCCAGTTGTATGTGGAGCCTTTGCAACAAAAATTCCCTTTTATGCATACGTTCGGCCATGACAAACAGGCGGCGGCCGCTATGGTGTCCGAGGCGGCGCGTTTAGGCTTAAAACGCGTGGGTTTTGACGCGGAAAAAGAGAGCTATATGTCCGGCAGTCTGTTTAAGGCGGCAGGTTTTGTGGAGACGGAGAGTTTTATAAGCCGACTGCGGCAGGTAAAAGACGAACATGAAATCGCCCTTTTGCGTGAAAGCAACCGCATGGCTTATGAAACTTACGAATATATCAAGCCTTTGGTCAAAACGGGCGTAACGGAGTTTGAAGTGGCCGCCGAGATAGAAAAATTTATGCGCGTAAAAGGCGCTTCGGCCACTTCTTTTTTGACGATAGTGGGTTTTGGAGAAAACACGGCCAATCCCCACCACGAAACGTCTCATCGCGTTCTGAAAGACAATGAGGCCGTGCTGATGGATTTTGGCTGTATTTACCGCGGTTATTGTTCGGATATTACGCGCAGCTGGTGGCACGGGGATCAGGAACCCGCCGAGTATACGAAAATTTGGCATATTGTGGACAAAGCCCGCCAAAGCGGTATTGCGGCGGCGCGTGCCGGCGTGGCGGCGCAAAAAGTGGACGCTACGGCGCGTGCCGTTATTACGGACGCCGGTTATGGCCCCTGTTTTACCCACCGGTTAGGGCACGGCGTCGGTTTGGAAATACATGAAGAACCTTGCAATGATCAAACGACGCAGGCTGTTTTGAAAAAAGGAAATGTCGTTACGGTGGAGCCGGGTATTTATTTGCCGGAGAAATTCGGCGTGCGTTTGGAAGATACTACCGTCGTTACCGAAACGGGAGCGGATATTTTAACCAGAAAATAATATGAAAAATCTCAGTAGCCAACGTTTGAAAGACTTTCAAAAACTGTTGAAAAGCGCACAGCTGGACGGATATATTTGCCTGAGCGCTTTGGAGCTGCGGTATTTTTCCGGCGTGGATTTGGATGCGGAAGAAGCGGTATTCTTGCTGACGCCGCGCAAGGCATACTGCCTGACGAAAAAAATGATGGTTCCCAAAATCGCGCCGTCTGCCAAGGCGTTTGCCGTTCAAGCAGTGGAAGGCGATATGTTGGGGGCGGCGCTGGATTTGGCTGTCCGCAGCAAGCTGACGCGGTTGGCTTTTGACCCGCAAATGGCGGATTTTACGCGGGGGGAAATGCTGTCCCGCGCCGGTTTGTGTTGTCTAGACGGCGGCGTGGCCGAATTGCGCAAAGTAAAATATAAAGATGAAATAGACTGCATTAAAAAAGCCTGTCGCATCGCTCGCGAAGCGTTTGCAGAAGTGAAGCCGCAAATTAAAACCGGCATGAGCGAAGAAGACGTGCGCGTGCTTATGGCTTTGGCTATGATAAAACGCGGCGCAGACAGCGTGCCGTTTAATATTGTGTGTTTCGGGGAGAATTGCGCCGATTGCCATCATACCCCTTCGTCCAAACGCAAACTCAAAAAGAACGATGCGGTTTTAATGGATTTCGGTTGTTTTTACCATGGCTATTGTTCCGACATAACCCGCAGCTGGTGGCATGGGGACCAAGAACCCGCCGAGTATACAAAGATTTGGCATATCGTCTCCATGGCCAAAGAAGCCGCCTCCGGCCTTTTGCGTGCGGGGCTGCCCGTGGCGCAAGTGGATAAGGCGGCGCGGGACATTATTGAAGATGCGGGATATGGCGCGTATTTTATTCATACTACCGGTCATTCCATCGGTTTGGAAGTGCATGAGGCCCCTATTGAACGTAAAAACGCCGTCGGAAAGTTGGAAGAAAATTTTGTCGTTACGGTAGAACCGGGCATTTATTTGCCCAACAAATTCGGCGTACGGCTGGAAGACAGCTATTTGGTAGGAAAAACCGGAAGCAAAAATTTGACGCAAAATTAACGGGCTTGCCGCAAGGCGGTCCGCAAAGAGGTATATTATGATCAACACCACCCAGTTTCACGAAGGACTCATTTTTGAAGATGAAAACGGACAAATTGTGGAAATCGTGGAGTATCAACACCACCGCAAAAGTCAGGCGCGCGCCGTGGTGCGCGTAAAATTGCGCAACATTCATACGGGGTCTTTGATTGAGACGGCTTACCGTCCCGAAGACAAATTTAGAGAAGTGGAAGTGGAAAAACGCCCCTTTACGTATTTGTACGATGAGGGCGATATGGCCGTTTTTATGAACAGCGAGAATTATGAACAAGTGTCCGTACCTTTGCAAAAGCTGAAAGATCAAAAAAAATACCTGAAGGACAATATGGAAACGACGGGTATTTACATTAACGGGGAATTGTTGAATATGGAACTGCCGATCAAAGTACCCCTTACCGTCGCTTCCACCGTTCCGGGCGTAAAAGGGGATACCGTGGCCAATATGACCAAGATGGCCACATTGGAAACCGGCGCCGAGATCAAAGTGCCGCTGTTTATTAACGAAGGGGATAAAATTTTGGTGGATACCCGCACCGGCGCATATGTGGAGCGGGTGGTGGAACCCAAATAATGTTTTGGCGTAAACGTGCGCCGGCGCTGCTACTGGGGCTTCTGTGGGCTGCACCGGCGTGCGCGTTTACTTTTTCTTATGGCGGTTTTTTTGACGTAAAAAACGTACAAAATGAAAACGGCGTTTTGACGCTTCCGCTTTCGCGCGGAAAGTACAAAGACGTCAAAGTATTGGATAAAAACTTGTATGATTTTCTGCATGTCTGCCGCCGGCCGTGCCGTTATGAAGTGCAGGAAATTAAATTCCAAAGTACGGATTACCGCATTGCATTTACCAATGAGGATTTGCTGATTGCGGATATCGATTTTAATGACGAGATCGCTTTAACTTTTTTAGTGGGCAAGAAAGAAACAGGCTTTTGGATAAAGACGCCGGACGAAGTCGTTTTTCGGGATGAAACACTGCGTCGGCGCGTAGAAGAACATTTAGTCCGTCTTGCGGAGCAGAGTTTATGAAGTGTGTATTGGAAAACGGAACGGTGCTGGCGGAAAGAGTAGAAAGCGCGCACAGTTTTTTTACGCGTTTGAAAGGATTGATGTTCCGTCCTTCTATGCCGCCGGGATCGGCATTGTTGTTGGCGCCGTGCCTGCAAATACATACGTGTTTTATGCGATTTTCCATTGACGTGTTGTTTTTGGCGGAGGACGGTACGGTGTTATACGTACAAGAGAATATGAAACCGTGGCGTTTAAGTCCCATTATTCGTTATTCCGTACAAACGCTGGAGTTTCCCGCCGGCGCGTTGCAAGGACGCGTAAAAGCCGGCATGCGGGTGGATTTTACTTAAGCGGACTTGCTTTATGAAATGAAAAGGGATATGCTGGACATTAAGAGGATAAATATGAAAAAACTTTTTCTAGTACTTTTAGCATCCATCGGTTTGTGTCTGCCGGCGCAGGCACGCAATATCTGGGACGATTTTGCCGCCAACGTGTCGGCGGACAATGTCCGTGCGTTTACCAAAGATTTGGGCGGTTTAATGGGATCCGGCACTTATACCACCGGCCGCGTGCTGGGATGGGGTGGATTTCAGATCGGCCCGCGCGGCACCATGATTTTTAAGATGAGCAAAGGCAAAAATGACACTACGCACACTGCGCTGGGCGAGCGTGATGAAGTGGGTGAAGTTTTCTACCCGTGGATTCAGGCGGATATTGGCATGCCTTTCCGTTTAGATGGCTTCATTCGCGCCAGCAGTTATGAGGGAATGACCATCGCCGGCGGCGGATTGCGCTGGGGGATTACGCGTCCTAACGAAATGTTGGGGTCTTTTCAGCCCATGCTGGTCATTTCCGGCCACAGCGCCAGTGCGCAGGATTTTTCCGCCACACATTACAATGCCAGCTTGGTATTGTCCATGAAATTTAAGTATTTTGTGCCTTATATCGGCGGAGGGGTGGATTATACGACGCTGCACATTAACCAAGCCGACACAGCCCCCGAATTAGAAGGAGAAAGCGAATATGCCGCTACGGCGCGCGCCACGGTGGGACTGAATTTTAAGCTGCCGTCTTATTTGGATTTAAGCTTGGCCGCCAATTACGCTTATTACGGTTTAGGGGCGGAGGCGTCTGTTTCTTTGCGTTTTTAATCCTCCTTTCCGACTTGAAAAATAGGAAAAAGGACCCATCGTACATTGGGTCCTTTTTCCCTTGTTTGGATAAATAAAAAATCTTATGCTATAAAGGTAAAAAGTCGGAGAATACAAATGAATATACGGAAAATTTTTTTGTTGGTATTTGCTTTTTGTTTTTGCGCCTGCGGCGCTTTTGCGCTGACGGCGGAAGACATAGCCTCCGCGCTTATATTCTCCGCCGAACAGACCCGCCGGCAGCAGTATCAGCAGTTCCAACCGTCTTTGCCGTCGGAAGACGCGGCGAAAATCCCCTCTTTGCTCCAAGGAGCGGCACAGCGTTTGCAAAAAGCGGGTTACAGCCATATTACGACGAATAATATTGTAGAAGGGTTGTGGCTGTATTTTTTGGTGGAGTATCATTTGGTCGGGGAAGAGGCTGAAACGAACAATATACAGCGCAAACATGCCTTGGCCTATAGTTTTAACAAGTTGTTCCCTTCCGTTTTGCCGTATAAACAAGCTTCCTATCCTCCTGTTGAAAATTGGGTCGAATTTCATAAATTATGCCAGCGGGATATGAATATTATTTACAGTTTGCTTCAATACTTGCAAACCTGCGATTGGGATAATTTCAATTTGGTTTTGTGTAACGTTATGTAAAAATAAGAAGCAAAAACCTCCGCAACATGCGGAGGTTTTTTTGTCTAAAAACGGCCTTGTTTTCTAGGAAGCGGCCAATCGTTTATTTTTCTGCGGCGGTTTGCAGGGCTTTTGCTTTATCGGTAGCTTCCCACGGGAAACCTTTGCGCCCGAAGTGTCCACCGGAAGCGGTTGGCAGATATATGGGATTTCTGAGTTTGAAATGCTCAATAATTCCTTTGGGCGTTAACGGGAAAATTTTACGCGCGATAAGCGTCAGTTTTTCGTCAGAAATTTTTCCCGTTCCGTCTGTATCCACATAAAAACCGACGGGATCTTCTTTGCCAATGGCGTAAGCAATCTGCACTGTGCATTCCTTGGCCAACTTGGCGGCGACAATGTTTTTGGCAATGTAACGGGCCATGTACGCGGCGGAGCGATCCACTTTGGTGGGGTCTTTGCCGGAGAAAGCCCCTCCTCCGTGAGGGCAACGGCCGCCGTAAGTGTCTACGATAATTTTGCGTCCCGTCATGCCTGTGTCGGATTGTGGGCCTCCTATGACAAATTTACCGGTTGGATTAATTAAAATTTTGGTGTCTTTGTCCATCCATTTTTTGATGGCGGGGAAAATAGCCACTGCGGCGATTTCATTTTTAGATTTTTCGGTAATTTTGCTTCCGGAGCGGTCCAAAATATCTTCCGTATGCTGGGTGGAAAGAACGACCGTATCCACGCGCACGGGCTGCCCGTCGTGATATTCTACGGTAACTTGGCTTTTTGCGTCGGGACCGATGTAGGGCAGCGTTTTGGTTTTGCGCGCCCGTTCCAGATTGCGCAAAATATCATTGGCCAACACCAGCGGCAGCGGCATGTATTCCAACGTTTCATCTACCGCGTAACCCACCATCAATCCTTGATCTCCCGCGCCCCCCACGTCAACGCCTTGGCTGATGTCGGGGGATTGTTTGCCGATGACGTTGATAATGGCGCAAGTGTCGGCGTTAAAACCGTATCTGGCATCAGTATAGCCGATATCTTTGAGCAACGTGCGGATTAAATGTTCCGTATCCACCCAAGTTTTGGTGGTAATTTCCCCGCCCACAATGACCAGTCCGCGAGTAATATACGTTTCACAAGCCACGCGTGCGGCGCGGTCTTTTTTCAAAATTTCGTCTAAAATCAGGTCGGAAATTTGGTCGCATATTTTATCGGGATGACCTCTGGACACCGATTCTGAAGTAAAAAAGCATTTTCCTTGTTTTATCATGACAGACTCCTAAAAACGTCCGTTGGCGGGCAATTTATTATAATACTTATTATACTATTTTCAGGAGTGTACACTGTGCTGACCAGACTTATATCGTGGAACGTAAACGGGCTTCGCGCCGTTGAAAAAAAGGGCTTTGCGGATTTCTTAAACGGCTGCGGTGCGGATATATTAGCCCTGCAGGAAACGAAAGCCTCCCCGTCGCAGCTGTCGGAAACACTTCGTGCGCCGCAGGGTTGGCATGCCTATTTTGCTTGCGCCGAACGCAAAGGATACAGCGGCGTGGCCGTATATACGCGGCGGGAGCCTCAGCAGGTTTGGTATGGTTTGGGAGACGAAGAATTTGATCGTGAAGGCCGTACGCTGATTTTGCAGTATCCGTCGTTTTTCTTTTTGAATATTTATTTTCCAAACGGCGGGCAAGGACCGGAGCGAATAGACTTTAAGCTTCGGTTTTATGATTTATTCCTGAAAAAAAGCAAAGAACTTTTTCAGACGGGAAAAACGGTGATTGTTTGCGGAGACGTTAATACGGCCCACCAGCCTGTTGATTTGGCCCGTCCCAAAGAAAACGAAAAAAACACGGGATTTTTGCCTCAGGAACGCGCATGGCTGGACCGGTTTTTCTCCGAAGGATATGTGGATACTTTTCGTTATTTCGTCAAAGACGGAGGGCATTATACGTGGTGGGATTATAAAACCGGCGCGCGCAAGCGGAATGTGGGCTGGCGCATAGATTACTTTTTTATCGATGAAAAATCGGCGGGCAAGTTAAAAAGTGCAAAGATGCTAAGCGAGGTGATGGGGTCGGATCATTGTCCGATAGAGCTGGAGGCGGAGTTGTAAACAGTATGGCGATG
The DNA here is from genome assembly GCA_944324685.1 of uncultured Elusimicrobiales bacterium. Classification (GTDB taxonomy): domain Bacteria; phylum Elusimicrobiota; class Elusimicrobia; order Elusimicrobiales; family Elusimicrobiaceae; genus Avelusimicrobium. The sequence goes on along the minus strand of CALUXG010000040.1, from coordinate 3,018 downwards.
GATGGCCGCAGGTTCAAGTATTTTATTCTTCCGACGATTTTATCAATCGGTAAATTTAAGCCTGTATACCTGTCCACGCCTGCAGCAAATAACCGATAAGAAAACTGACTGCCGCCACGCCGAAGCTCAGAGCGGCCATTTCCAAGAAACGTTTTTTGAAACTTTCCGTTTTTGCCACTGCATAGTAATAGGTAAACGCCGCAATAACGCACAGGGCAAAAAACAACATCAAACCCAGCGCGGCGAAAACATTGCTTAAGCAGGCATAAGGCGCCACCAGCAGCCCCACGGTCAAAATATACGCTCCTCCCGTGTAAACGGCGGCTTTCAACGGATGTTTTCCTTCCGCTTTTTCTGTTTTGGAAGATAAGTATTCCGAGCTGGCCATACTCAGCGCGGCGGCAATGCCCGTAATGGCGCCCGTCAAGGCGACTAATTTTGGACTTTGCAGCGCGAAAGTAAAACCCGCCAGCGCGCCGGTAAATTCCACCAAAGCATCGCTGAGTCCCAATACTACCGAGCCTATATAATTGAGGCGTTCTTCGTTAATCAGCGAAATCAATTCATTTTCGTGCTGGTCTTCTTCTTCGGCTAATTTTTGTACGGCGGGGTAGGCGCCGAAGGTACGGTATGCGGCGGCCGCGTGATTTTCTCCGCTTTCCATCAGTTTAACGGCAAATGTTAGTCCCAATGTGCGCGCCAGCAGCGTGTAAAACCAGATTTTGCTTTTCTGAGGACGGGTATGCACGCCTGTGGTTTGGCTGATAATTTCGTAATGGCGCGTTTCTTCCTGCGCTATGCGGCGCAGAACGGCGGCATTGTCGGGGTTTTTTTCCAAGCCGGCCAAATTTTGATAAATGATGCTTTCGGTTTGTTCGGTTTGTTGGAATTTTAGTAAAGCTTGTTGCGTATGTTCATTCATTGTTTTTCTTCCTTGGAGTCGGAAACTTTCGTTTGAGGTACAATATTTTGTCCCAGCGCAAAATCATAGACGACGGCGGCAAAAAATTCCACCTGCTCTCGGAAATCTGCTTCGCTGATGTATTCGTCCGGCGCATGAGGGGACGCCGCCGGTCCGTCGGAATCCATGGCCGGCCCCAAACCATAGGTAATAACGCCTAAACGGCGTAAAAATTCTCCGTCGCCCGAAGCGGGACTCATGCCCGGCACGGCCGCCGCCTGCGGCCAGAAACGTTTTGTGGTCCGGTTGATGGAGGCGAACAATTCATCCGTACCGTCCATGGGTTTTGGAAAAGGCAGCTGCGGCCGTTCAATGACGGAAACGGTCAAAAATTCTTCATTGGCCAAGAAATCCCTCAATTCCTCTACAAATGCCTCCGGATCGGTGTCCGGCAGCAGGCGTACGTTTATCACGGCGGAGGCTTCCGCGGCGGACGCTCCCGTATCCGTGCCTGAGGAAATAGTAACGGGGGTGATGGTGTCTTTTAGCTGCGTTTGGAAGAAAGAGTCTTTTGCCATAATGTCGGCTGCCATCTGTTGTTGGGAGGGTTTTCCTTCCAGCAGCATGCGCATGGTGGTTTGGCCGTCTTCGTCCTGAAGCGGCAAAATGCGGGTAAAAAATTCTTTTACGGCGGCAGTGAGGCGAAAAGGGGGATTAAACTGCGGCAGTTTCGCCAACGCTTGAGACAAGCGGTATACGGCGTTGTCGGCTACGGGTACGGAAGAATGGGAGGCCTCTCCTGCAGCGGTAATTTTAACGTCCATATACATTTTTGTTCCCGCTTCGGCAAAGAGCAGGGTGTGGCCGTGCGGATCTTGTTTAATCAGTCCGCCCCCTTCGTTTAAGGCATAGCCGGCATTGATTTTGTTCCATTGGGTGTCGGCCAGCCATTTTAAGCCCGTGCCGCTGCCGGCTTCTTCGGCGGATGTAGCCAGAAAAATAATATCGCGTTTTGGGGTTAAGCCGGAATCTTTGATTTGCGTCAACAGGGCCAAATGCATGGCGGTATAGTTTTTTGCGTCCGTGGCTCCTAAACCATAGATGCGTCCGTCCTGCTCCGTGGCCTTAAAAGGGGGAAACGTCCATCCTTCGCCGGCGGCTTGCGTGTCCAAATGGGAAATTAATAAAAGAGGTTTCGCCTGCGGATCGGAGCCTTTTATGCGCGCCAGCAAATTGGCGGAGCCTTTGCTGGGGGACAAAAAATCCCAGTCTATCTGGTGTTTGTTTAATTCTTTGTATAAATAGCGTACGGCGGCGGTTTCGTTCGGTTCGGGTTGGGACGTGTCAATGTTAATCAAATGGAGCAGGTGCTTTTTGGCGTCGGCGTACAGCAAGTCCATGTCGGGGCTTTGCGCCGCCAGCCAAGGCGCAAGAGAGAGCAAAAAAACAAAAGGGAAAAATTTTTTTGTCATTTTTGTAAAGCAAATTCCAGCCGGTCCCCGTTCTTGAGGCTATGGCGCATAATGGTGCCGGCGGCGCATTCCAGCACATACCGCGCCCGACCGGATACCACGGGTATTTGCGCGTCGGGCGTATAAGTGTACGTATGCGGCACGCGCGCATACTGTGTGCGTATGCGTTGCTGAGCATCCAGAAAAATAATATCCAAATCCACCAGCGTATTTTTCATCCAAAAGTACTGTTCGTCTTCTTTATCAAATACAAAGAGCATTCCGGCGTCCGGAGGCAGTTCTTTGACGAACATTAATCCTTTTTGCGTTTTTTGGGGCGTGTCGGCTATGGCGGCGCGAATCACGAACCCGTCCGGCAGCGATACGTCCGTATATTCATATTCGCCGCAGGCACACAAAACCCCGCAAGCGGCGGCAGAAACTAAAACGGCAAATATCTTCCTCATATTAATAGTGTAGCAAAAACGAGGTCCGATGCGGAACGTATCGGATGGCGTCAAAATATTTGTTTGGTTGTTTTTTTATTTGGCAGGGGTTTATAAAATGCACGGAGCTTGACTTATTTTTTTTTTTGCTACATTTTCCGAGTGGAGGAGGGGTTTTAAGACCCTTTTCCCGAGTTTGTTTGTCAGCGGTCAAAATAGG
>CALUXG010000039.1 GCA_944324685.1 uncultured Elusimicrobiales bacterium | reverse complement strand
AGTCCTTTCACTTCCAATACGCGATGACCTCTCCCATACGGGAAGAACCCCAGCTCACGCGTCGTCGGGCCAAAAATTGCCAGCGTCGGTACATTAAAAGCCGTTGCTATATGCATGGGACCGGAATCATTGGTAATAAACAGCTTAAAATGCGGCATTAAAGCCATCAAATCAGCCAAACTGGTTTTGCCGCACAAATTGGCGCAATGGCCCTCGGATATTTGGCAAAGTTTTTCGCCCAAATCCGCATCTTTTTTACCGCCGCCGACAATAACGGTTTGCAGATGAAGTTCCGTTTCTATACGGCTGATAAGGCGGGCAAAGTTTTCAAAGGGCCAGCATTTTGTGGGCCACGCCGAGCCGGGGTGAATGCCCACAAGCGTCTTGCCCTCCAAATTAAAATCTTTCATTAACCGCGCTACATTTTCCTCAGCGGAAGGGGCATAGCGCATATTCAGTTTTTCCGCTTTGAAATTTTCTTTCACGATGCCGTGCAGCAGAGACAAATTGCGCTCCGCGTCATGTATCATCCAGTTAAACGGTATGGTCTTGGTGTATAAAAACCATCCTTCGCTGGACGTAAAGCCGATGCGTATGGGCACGCGGCTGAGCCACGCTATCAGCGCACTGCGGAAACTGCGGTGGGGAACGAGCAGAATATCAATGCCGGCCTGTTTGATGGCTTTGGCCGTTTTCCATACGCCAAAAATTTTATTCCAGCCGCGTTTATCGTTTAAGATAATTTGGTCCACTTCTTTCATCGGACGGAAAATATCCTCCGTCTGCGGACGCGTAATAACCACTATTTTGGCGTCCGGAAACAATTTGGCCGTTTTTTGGATAAGCGGCGTGGTTAATACGCTGTCTCCAATAAAGGAAGTTTGAAAAATACCGATTTTATTTATTTTTTTGCCTTCCAAATTGGCATGCTTATACGCCCAATCCCCCAATTCCGGATTTTCATATACGATAGGCACGTCCCAGCCTTTCAACACTTCCAAATAACGCTGCAACGTGTGTTTTTCCAATACGGGAGAATTCTTTTTGAATTTTACGTACAGCCGCCGCGCCACGGGATTTTTGCTGTAGCGTAATTTATGGGGAATACGGCTGAAAAAACCAATCAACATGCTTTTTAAGTTGGAATGCAAATCCAGATAATGCGTAAAATGACCCGCGCGCACTTGGCGGATATTGGCCCACAGGCCTTTTTTGGCCACCATAATTTCATCAATGTCCGGATGGCCTGCCAGCACTTGGGCAAATTGAGGTTTTACCAGCAGCGTAATATGGCTTTGCGGCCATTTGGCTTTCAGATTTTTGTATACGGGCGACGAAAGCACGATATCGCCCAACGACGAAAGACGTACAACCAGAATTTTAGGCTGATTTTCGCTCATAATTATTCACCGCTTCCATGGTTTTTTGCGTAGCTCCCTTAAAACTCAGAGCCGTCAGCCGCGCTTTGGCGGCCATGTTTTCAAGAGCGGCAGGGTCCTTAAACAACCTCAATACCGTCTGTTCAAAATTATTTTCGTTCACCAACACTCCTCCTCCGCGCGAAAGCAAAGCATGCGCCACGTCCGGCGTATGGTGAAAACTTTTGCCAAACAACACCGTCCTACCCAGTACGGCAGGCTCCAGCAAATTATGTGCACCGCGCGGTGCAATACTGCCGCCGACAAACGCCATTTGGCCCACTGCATATAAAGAAGGCAGAAAACCCATCACGTCCGCACAGAGCAAAACACAGTTTTTCGGACGCTTTTTTTCACTCACAAACGCATAAGCCAAAGGCTGTGCGGCCAAAGCGGCCTTTATTTCTTCTCGCCGTTCCAAATGACGGGGCGCAAAAATCACCTTTATTCCCGCCGACGCCCATACAGGCGCGGCACGCAAAATCAGCGCTTCCTCCTGCGGGTGCGTGCTGCCGCATACCAGCACGGGAGCGTCCTCCCAGCCCAGCTGCTTGAGCAAGGCCCGCGCCTCTTTTAGTTTGGCGGGCTTATCATTAAGCGTATCATATTTTACATTTCCGCATATATGCATACAGCCGGACGGCAACCCCAACGCCCGATAACGCGCAGCAGCGTCCGCGTCCTGCATGCAGGCCAGCGCCACCCGTCCAAAAAGCATGCGAAACAAAGCGTGCACGCAACGGTACGCCTGTGTACTGCGGCGTGAAATGCGCGCATTCAGAAGCATAACGGGTACGCCGGCATTTTCGGCCGCGGCTATCATATTCGGCCAAATTTCACGCTCTACGATAAATAAACGGTACGGTTTCGCCGTCTGCACAAAACGGCGCACAAGAGGATAGAAATCCAGAGGAGCCAGCCATGCTTGGGTAATATCGGGATTTTTTTGCGCTTCCGCTTTACCGGCAGCGGTACTGGTGGTAACGATCAAATCTTTATGGTAAAAATCTTTCAGCTGCTTCAACAAACCAGAAACGGATTTCACTTCCCCGACGCTGGCGCAATGCACCCACAAAGCATTTTGCGTTATGGCGGAGGGATCCTCCCATGCGAAGCGTTCTTTCAGTTCTTGCTTCAGTGTTTTTAACACGCGCCGGCGCGGCGAAAACAAAAAACCTAACAAAACGCCCAGCGCGGCAAACGGAAAAGCCATGTTTGTAATCAGCAACCAAAATTTACCCATATATTTCATTATAATAATTTTAACTGCTGTTCCGGCAAAAGAAAGTGCTTTTACAAAGGATTGTCCTTGCCGCGTAACGCCCGCTCCCGTTATACCTCACGGGCCAACGTATAAGCCATCACGCGCCGAGCGCCCGCTTCTCTCAGGGCCTGCGCACATCCCTCCAATGTAGCGCCGGTGGTGGCGACATCGTCTATAAGCAGCACCGTTTTACCGCGGACGGCCTGAGGCCGCACGCAAGCAAAAGCCCCTTGCATATTTTCCAGCCGTTCCTGACGGCCGAAACCGGTTTGGCTGGGCGTATTGCGTATGCGTTCCAAGATGTCTTCCGCTTCAGGCAAAGCCAATCGTGCCGCCAAAGCCTGCGCCAATAACGCCGACTGATTATATCCGCGCTGTTTTAATTTTTTGACATGCAGCGGAACAGGAACCATCAATTGTGCCTCATGCAGCGGCTCATAATCAGACCACCTCTCAAACATTTGCTGTGCCAAATAATCCGCCAACTGTGTGCGATCAGCATATTTGAACGCATGCACCAAGGCGCGTACCTGCGGTCCAAACACAACGGCGGAACGAATAATTTTACACTTGAAACGTGTGGCTTTCGCGCCGCGGCATTGATAACAATGCGCGCCGCCGTCCGGCAAAGGTTTGCCGCAGCGCAAACAATACAAAGGAAGCGGCGTGCGGATTTGCGCTTCGCATACGGTGCACAGAGGGCCCTTTTGACCAAAGGGCAAATCCTTTTTGCAGGCATAACAGGTGCGCGGCAGCAGCACATGTAATACCACGCGCCCTAATTTTTTAGAACTGGATAGTAAGATTGGCCGCCAAACTGTAGGCCATATAATCTTCGGTTTCCACATAAGCATGCGTCAGCCACTGCACCGATCCCGCCAAATTCAAACGCAAATTTTGGGACAATTCATAATCCACCGAGGACGTAATATCCAACAGATCATAGTTGTTATTGACTTCTACGTCCGATTCCCGCGTAGTGTACGCCACGGTTGTATTCCAAATGACGCGGTTGGTGGCATTGTACATGCGATTGAAAAAAGGCAGCCGTATACCGCGCGGCAAATTAAAGTCCAATCTAGCCGTAAGACTGGGAGTAAATTCTTTGCTGCTTTCACTTAACTGTCCGTTGACCAAACGGTTTTCGTAAATGCTGCGCGTAATTTTAGGCGTTAAACGCCAATTGCCCAAATAGAAAGAAGTTTGAGCCGAAAGCTCTTCCTCCAGCGAACTGCCCAAACTGCGTCCGACGCGCAAATCGTCTTCGTTTGACGTAATACGGTCATAAATGAATACCGTGTCAAATTTATTAAACAACAGGAATCGTAAATCTCCCCCGTATTGCCGCGTCAATTCTTCACTGCTGTCCACGGTCAAATTTTCTATCTCGCTGTAACGCACTTTCAGATTAATACCGTTAATCCACTTGCCGGCGTTAAAGAATTTCTCCACTTCGGAAATGGAAATTACCAAGTCAGGAAGCGTCAAGCTTTTAGATTCGTATTCCGTACCGGTTTGATTATTTTGCTGCGTGCTTTGCGTAAAATTATTTAAGACAGACAGCGTCTTAAGCGGCGCCAGCATGCCGCTGAATTTATATTCCGAAAACGGAGTCCACCGTTGGGAAGAAGTAATGGTGTCGCGAAGCACCAAACTCTGCCGGCTGGAATAATCGCCGGTTCCTGAAAGAGAAGAACGTATCCACAGCTGCGCGCGGGAATCAAATCCTTCATCCACATAACTCCACGCGTCCGCATCCTGCAGGCGGTAACTGGAAGAAATAACCAAACTCTTAAATAATTTGCTCTTGGGCAATATCTCGTTTCCGTTCAGTGTCAGAGACACCCCCCCGTCGGAGCTGCGGTTCAAACTTTTCAATTCGCCCGCCTCAAATTCACGCCGTTCGCCGGCGGCGTTGGCAGCCATTTGGGCCGTAAGGTTATTGCTTTCCGTTGTTGAAATATTATAACTGACGGACGGAGCCAGCCATTTGGCAATACGCCATGTGCTGTTAAAACCGGCGCTTTGATTCATGCCTTTGGGATAATGCCGCTGCACGGCGGTATCCTGCGCGGTATACTGCAAACGTTCTTCCGTACTCTGCGTCAGCGAATAACTGGGGCTGATACTGAAATTTTGACTGGGTTCATAACTGAACTTGATATTCATGCGCTGTGTGTCTTCATCGGTGTTATAATAGTTGGAAGACTCCAAATGCTTGCTTTTGCCGTAATCAATGGTCGTGTTGGTAAAAGAATAACCCGCATTCAAACTTTTCAGGGCACCTTGAGAAGCATGCGTTACATTGAGCGAATAGGTTTGCGCTTTATCCTCGCGTTGCATTAAATCATATTCCACCTGATCCAAGGTGTATTGCAAACTGACTTTGGGAAGATTGCCTTTTATAAAATCCCCTTTCACCACGGCCCGCTGCCGTTCCACGCTGCCTTTGTCCAAGGAACTGACAGTGTTGTAATTGTCCGTATTCGTTACATACGGCGTAACGGTGGTACTGCGCTGGAGCGTGGCCTCCATGGGAAATTCTTTAATCCGGTCCACTTTCAGGAAATATTCTTCTTCCGTTATTTCCTGATCGGTAGCCACCGCCAGCGGAGTTTCAAATGTTCCGTCTTGGTGTTTATATTTGGCGCCCGCACTGCCCCAACCGTCCAAACGGACCACGGTTTCTCCCATATACGCCGTGCCGGAAGTCGTTACGGACTGCGCCAAATGAATAACGTTTAACCACACTTCTCCATCAGGACTGCCCGTGCCGACATAGACTCCCTGTTCATCGGTCGTTTTTTCCACGCCGGCCATGATCATGCTGACTTGCTGAAAATTCATCACGCCGGCAGAAGTACGCACGTGATTGACCCGCACGCCGTATTCTTCATGGGACGCATCCTCAAAAGTATCAGGTACGCCGTCCCCGTCTCCGTCTATCATGCGCAGAGAAATCAAGCGCCATTGCGCCGAGCCGAAATCCAGCGGGACGGTAATTTTGTCATAATTTTCGTCCGTACCCACTTTCATGAAAAATTGGCTGCCGGCGTTTTTATTCGGATCGCTGTAAAGCAGAAAGCGAAACTCTTTATGCTGGGTAAAATCCATTTCGGCAAAGTTACGGTTGGCGTAAAGAGAATCATCGTAAACCTGAGTCGTATCAAATTTAATATCCAAGGCTTGGTCCATAATATTGGTGTTGCCGCTGCGTTCGCGGTATTGCGCCACGGAACCGTACAAATAGCGAAACACTTCCGTACCGTCGCCGTTATTTTCCGCAAAAATAGGCACATAAGCGGTGTTATCCACATTATTGATACCGGAAACGGAAAACCGTTCCGCCGCGGCATTTTCCTGCGGATTCCACGCCGTACCGGATAAAGACACGTTGGCTATTTTAACCGTACCGCGCATTTTGCCGTTGTATTTAAGCGTGATGCGCAAATGACGGACGGATGTCCAGTTGTCTTTATTGGCAATATTCAGCGGTGTGGTAAATGTACGCCAGCCGTCATACGCCAAACTGTTGTCGGCATCCAGCCCCTCAATGGCAATACCGCCGTATCCAAAATGCCCTCCGACGGACAGATCCTCTTCGTCATAACGTCCATTATGGTTTAAGTCCTGCGTATCAATACGTCCGTTTGGCTGGCTTTCGCGGTTGTAGACGTTGTTTGCAAAGGGATTAAAACGCTGCAAAGTACCGTCCGGATTGGCAAACCACCAGCCGTAATCTTCGTTGGGAGCCAGCGTCTGCAAACAATTTACGTCCTCGGTTTTGGGAACAGCCACCGTCGGACTGCAGCTGGTGTACATGCCTTGCCCGCCCGGCACTAACCCGTCTGGTACGGAGACGGGATTGGCGGAATCGGAACGCTCGCTGATATTACCAAACGTTACGTCTATTTGCGGCGCGCCCGAATTGCGTCCCTCTCCTAACATGGTCAATTCAAAGGATGTTTTGGTGGACAAATCCATGCCGCTGTCGCTTAACGGATAGACGATAGATATTTCATTATGTCCCTGTTCGGGATTGTTCAAATCCAGAAAACCGGCTTCCACGGCGGGAGTAAAATCATAGTTAATGACCAGAACTTGTTGTTCCTCACTGTATGAAGCGACGGAGTTGGGATTGATTTGCAAGGCGGGCAAATTCTGCGTATCCCAAGAAACGGAATTGAGAAAGGAAGGCTTGCCGTTTGGATTGGAGGCAATGGTCCAATCATAAAAAATAGTGCTGCCTCCGGTTTGGATGCTGACTTCATTCATACTGTCCACCATGGCATAACCAAAAGCATTTTCGCTTTTTTCGCTTTGCGCAACTTCCGCCGTCAAATCTACGGACAGACCGTCCGCCAAGCGCAAATCCCGCGCGCGCACGTCGGCTCCGTATACCAACAGATCTTGCGCATAATCCCCCACCTGCGGCACGCTGTCTTGTTCATCCCATCCTTCTTTTAATACCGTAGCACCCAGTTTGATTTTATCAAACAGATTATAATCCAGCCGGCCGCCTAAAAGGGAGTTGTTAGAGCTGGAACCGTCGGTTGTGTCATAGGTAATGTCTATCACCGAATCTTCCGTTATACGTTCCCCGTCATAAATGGTCAAATAGCCGGACACATAATCTATGTAATAATCATTATTGCGCTGCAGGGCGGCTCCGTTCAGTTTAACGGTTTCCGATTCTACCACTATCCCCGCTTCCACAAAATACGTCTTGACGGTAGAAGTGTATTCCACTTGAAACTTACGGTTTTTGGACGAGACGGGCGTGGTGTTATACAAACCCAAATCATCGGTCATCAGTTGCTGAAGTTCAAAAATCCCTTTGTCAAAATCCACCTCAATCGTCCCCGGATAAATTTGAGTCGGGCTGGCTGCTGAGCCGGCTTCTTGCCCGTTGGCGTCCAAAAGATTTAACAGGAAATTTCCTTTGCCGTTGTCTCGGGTAATTTGCTGGGCGCCGATGTTATAGAAATTTTTCATTTCCATACGGTAGCCCCTTTCGTCCGGACTGTTAATATATTTGTCGTTATCCGTTTTAATCACATACGGCTGCAGCTGATTTAGACTGAGCCACGCGCCGGCATTGTTCTGATAATTGACCGCTATAATACTGGCGGGCGTCTGCGGAGAAGAGAATTCTATGATGCCGCGGCTGTAGTCTACGGTATAATCCACGCCGCGCTGAAGCAGCTTAAACGTGCCGGAATAGACGACCGCATCCGTTTCGTAATCACGCACGGACAATGATACGGGGACATAATCTCCGCGCACGGTATTGGTATCTACATACACTTCTTCCGTACCGGCTGCGATATTGCCGACGGATGTCCCCCACTGCATACTGGGACCGACGGGAGTATTGCTGCCAAACGTCAAGTCATAATACGTACGGCGCACATAATCGGTATCAGCAATAGTGGCTATTTCAAATACGCTGCTTCCTACAAATTGTTTTTGCTTACTTGTGCCCTTGGTCTGGCTGCCGATAATATTCAAATCCAGATTTTTGTGCTGCAAATGCACTTTGGCCCCAAAAAGCTGTTTTTCGTAAGCGATAAATTCCGTCTGCGGCAAAGAAAGATTAATGTCGCCGAATTCGGCCGATTGCACCAATTCTCCGGCTTTCCCGCGATAAGCTACAGACAGGGTTTTTTCTTCTTCACGCTGATCGTCATAGTCTATATCCACGAAAATACGGTCCAAAATTTTTCCCTGCATTTTCAGCTGCATTTCCTGCTGCATTTCAAAACTGTGCACATTGCGGTCTTCTATATCATTGTTGGTGTCTTGGGTATAGCGCATGCCGTCCAGCTTAAAACCGATGACATAACGTCCCGTCAAAGCCAAATTCGTGCCGTAAAGAGGCAAAGAGAGTGTGGGATTTAACAAAGTCAGGTCCGGTATGGGTTCCGGTTCATCGTCCAAAACATAGCTGCCTTCCACGGCGGTAACGGCTTGACGCCAAAATTCGTTGGTATAACGAAGCAACTGCGCATCGTCGGGAGCGTCTTCTATAATCAGCTCTCTTTCTTCGGCGGCTTTGCGGTCTTCTTCAAACAGATCATACTTTTCCGTATCCACCAGCCGATAAGGAAGCGTTTCGGCCTGCAAACAGGGACCGAAAAGCAACTGGGAAATCAGAAAAAGGCACAAAACCACCCGTGCGGTTTTCATAAGACGGTAAAAAACCTCATTCTCTCATTGTATAAAATTTCCTTGTTTTTCCAAGACAAAACGCCAAACGCCGTTTCACGCGGTTTCATCTTCTCCCAAATCTCCCTGCGTCAAAATAAAGCGGCGGGGAAAGCCATACGAACGCGCGCGCAATTTGTTAAAATAAGTTTATCATGAGAATTCCGCATCCTTCTATTTTTACACGTTATATAGCCAAAAGCCTCATCACGTTCTTTTGCGGTGTGGTGGGTATTCTGATGTTTGTCATATTCATGAACCAGTTTATACGCATCATGAACATGGCTATGACTTACGGCACCAGCTGGGCGTGGATTCTCTCTTCCTTGCTTAACGTCATGCCCGACGTGTTTACCATGGCCGCGCCGATGGCGTTTCAAATAGCCATTTTACTGACGTTGACCAATATGAGCGAACACGGGGAACTGATCGCGCTGCGCGCGGCGGGGTTTTCGTTTCATGAAATTGTACGGCCGCTGGCTTTTTGCGCTCTTGCGCTGACGATACTGCTGTTCTTTCTGGCCAATTGGATTACGCCGCGCAGTTACAAGCGTCTTTTGGATCGGCGGGAAGAAGCCCGCCAAAAAATTACAAAAGTTACACTGGAGCCCAAAACATTTTTGAACTTGGGCGAATGGGATCTGTATTTGGAAGAACTGGACGAAGACACCGATGAAGCACAAATGATTCATTTAATCCGCAAACAAGACGACGGCGCCTTAAGCACCAAAGTCAACGCCACCAGCGGCAAAGTCATTTTGACGGACAAAGCCATCGGCTTGCAGCTTAAAGACGGTCAAATGCAGCGTATAGACGCCAAAGATCCCGCCGCCATTGTAGCGGCCAATTTTGATTCGTATACTATGAGCATATCTCTGACAAGGGACCACCACCGCAGTATGCGCGTGGGAGAACACACCACCACCAAAATTTTCCGTCTGCTCCGCGCCGGAGGCATGGCTCCGGAAGAAAAAGCAGAATTCCGTACGGAAGTAAGCGTGCGAAATGTCATGGCCTTTGCTCCGATTATTTTGCTTTTTATCAGCTGCCCTTTGGGCTTTTCATTAGGCAAACGCAGCAATAAAGGCTGGGGGATGTTGTTTAGTTTGATTATCATTTTTACGTTTTATTTGCTTATGACATTGGGGCTGAGTTTAGGTAAAAAATACGGTTTCTTGGCTTATCCGGCCCCGTGGCTGCCCATCATGGCAGGAGCGGCGGCGGCATGGTACTTGTGGAAAAAGAGGTTAAACATCTAATGAGCCGAATGTTTCGTTACATTTCCAAAAAATTTTGGGGGCCTTTCTTTTTCGCCATGGGCGTTTTTGCCGCCTTGGTGGTACTGGGCGATACATTTGAAAAACTCAAAACCCTCAACAACGGCTATTCCACCCTGAGCGCCATTTTGACATATTCCATGCTGACTTTTCCCAGCTGGCTGACCACCATCATGCCGGTGGCTTGCCTGTTGGGAGCTATATCCGTTATATCGGAAATGGTCTCCTCTGGGGAATGGACCGCCTGCATAGCCAGCGGTTTTTCTCCGCGGCAGCTGTTTAAGCCGGTTGTCGTCTGCATTATTTTGGTGGCGGTACTGACGCTGGGCATACAGGAATTTATCGTACCGCCGCTGAATGCCAAAGCGGAAAGCTGGTATTACACCAAAATCAGCCCCGATGAAAGTTTCAGCACCGATTCCGAAACGGACGTGGCCATGAAAATAGCGGGGAACCAAATGCTTTTTGCCAAGCGGGTAGATTTAGGCAGCGGCATCATGGAAGATGTCTCCTTGGACACTTACGACAGCTTGTGGAACATCGCGTCTCAATATGTAGCCAAACGAATGGTATGGGATGAAAACAGCCACAGCTGGGTATTTGAGCAGGGAACGCACCGAACTTTTGTGGACGAATTGGATACGGATGACCAACATTTTGACCGCATGGAAAGCCCCGTGGAAATGAATCCGGACGACATGTCCGTCAACCGAACGGAAAACAAACTACTCAGCATCCGCGCTTTGACCAAAAGAATACACTTTTTCAAACGTACGGGCTTAGCCTCTTACGCCGCGGAAACCGAACGTCAGGCTAAACTGGCTACGCCGTTTGTTACGTTAATCATGTGTTTGCTGGGTATGCCTTTTGCCATCAGTTTGCGGCGTAAAAGCAAAATCTTAAACATCATTGCTTCCATGGTCATCGCTTTTACATTTTGGTGGCTGATCAGCATGATTACGTCTATAGGGGAAAACGGCTACATCAACCCTTTTCTGGCAGGCTGGGGGCCGGTGTTGATTTTTGCCACCGTGGTGTTTTTTGAATTTAAGTGGCTAAAACTATAACGGCCTTTTTCCCCATGCGGCGGGCGTTATTTTCCCATCAGCGTTCTTTCGCAGGCGTGATATAAAGCGTACAAATTTTGGAAAATGGCTTTCTCTCCGAAATGAGGTTCCCATTGCAGACGGTACAGTTCATCGCTGATGACAAACGCCGCAGCTCCTTTCGTTTTCTTCTGCGCACATATGGCAAAAAACGCGGAAGCTTCCATCTCTACCGTTAAAATATTTCGCTTCTGGTAATGCGCCACCTCGGCCGCCGTTTCACGGAACATGGCATCCGTCGTCCATGTAGGACCGATATGGTAATCCATGTGGCTTTTTTTCATTGCGGAGGCTAATTTTTTTGTCAGCGAGGCGGAAGGTTTCAAGAATTCCTGTGGCACATAATGTGCCGAGGTCCCTTCATCGGCCAAAGCGCCACAACACAACACAATATCCGAAGACAGCACTTCCGGCTGCAAGGAGCCTGCCAGCCCCACAAGCACAAATTCCCGCACGCCCAAAGCAATGAGAACTTCCAACGCCATAGCCATGGCCGGCGCTCCCACTCCAAATCCCGTTACATAACAGAAACCTTTTTGCTCTTCCACATAAATATCGGCTTCACAGTTATAATGTTTGAACTTCCCTTGACTCAATGCATATTTTGTCAGAGAAGACAGAGGACAGATAATCGCTTTCGGCGGCAATTTGAGCGCGCAGCGCAGATGCGCTAAATAGTTTTTTGCGCCGGAAAGTTCTTTTAGGCGGGTTTTTTGTTTTTTTGGAAAAAGGAGCGTCATATTCGTTTACCTGTCCTTCACAAGATATTTATACTATAGCAAAAACTGCCGGCGCCTCGCTTGAAACGCACATCAAAAAACTTTACAACCTGCCTCCGAGGTGTTATCATATAAAAAGAGATGCTGCTAGGCGGTGTACCATGCTGACCAAATATAATATCGTAGAACGCAAACTTCTGCAAACGGACGACGAAAAAGCACAAGTGTATGTATTTACCAATCCTTCGGTAGAAGAACAGCGCACCTTGGTACGTGATTTTGAAATTGACGAACATACGCTGGCTTCCGCCTTGGATCCGGATGAATTGCCCCGTTTGGAATTTGAACCCGAACACATCGTCATGATTTACAAACGGCCGAAAAATTATTCCGGAAAAGATCAGCTGGAATTTAAGGTCGCTTCCGTAGGTACCTTTTTATTTGAAGACAAGCTTGTCGTAGTACTGGCGGAAGACATTCCTCTTTTTGTCGGAAAACGTTTTCAGACCGTTTCTTCCATTAAGAACGTCTTTTTGAAACTGGTCTATAACGCGATTTCCCATTACATTGAACACTTGCGCATTATCCATTTGATTTCGGAAGAAATTGAGGACAAAATGAATGAATCCATGGATAATACATATTTACTCAATCTTTTTAGTCTGGAAAAAAGCTTGGTGTATTATGCCGAAGCCATAGCCGCCAACGGCTTTGTATTTGAAAAAATGCGCAACCTGTCCGCCCGCATCGGCTTTGACGATAATGACGGGGAAATGTTGGACGATATTATCGTAGAAAATTTACAGTGTAAAGCGCAGGCGGACATACACTCCAACATTTTGGCCCAGATGCTCGGCGCGCGCGCAAGCATCGTCAGCAATAACTTAAACCTGCTGATTAAAAAACTCAACATTATTACCATTTCGCTGATGGTCCCCACCCTGATTGCCAGCTTGTACGGCATGAATGTGGCGCTGCCCATGGAACATCATCCGGACGCTTTTTGGATGCTGCTGGGGTTGGGACTTATATCCGTATGGCTGGTGATGTTATACTGGCGGCACAAAAATTGGTAAATATTTACCTCGTCTTTGAAACCAACACTTTTCTTCCAGCAACTTATACAATCCTTCAATATCCGCACAAAAATAAGCGGGACAAAAATCATTTTGTCCCGCCGATGGCATACGCTCTTAAAAACCGTTAATAGTGCGTCTGTTCCAGCTTTTCATCCGGAAGCGGCTGTATGGCGTTAAGCCTCGCCCAAAACTCGTCTATGCTTTGTATGCGTTC
>CALUXG010000038.1 GCA_944324685.1 uncultured Elusimicrobiales bacterium | reverse complement strand
GCTTTAGATTTAGGAAGATTTTATAAGTTTGGCCGCGGGGAAGGGCTGTCGTTTGTAAAGGATTATCAGCAGCTGCGCGGCGAGTATGAACGGTCATTGGCGCTTGGATGGACGGAGAAAGGGCAGGGTCCGGTAGAGTCCGTGTCGGGCTGGCAGCAGTTTTTCCCGCAGGGAGAATTTAACGCCGGCGCGTTTGAAGCCGCTTTATTGCCGCGTTTGGCGAATCGTTCCGGCGTGCTGAGCATGAACGGCTTAGGAATGCTTTTTGATAAATTGCAAAACCGTCGTCTTGCACATACCATTTCATCTGTTGTGAAAGATGCTTATTCCGGCGCGCGGGTACAATCCCAGCGTTATGGCATGCCTTTTGTATCGTCTTTCGCCAAAAATATATCTACTGGTCTGTCGGCGCAGTTGTCTGCAATACAGGCAGACAGAGTACAAAAACCTGTTTTAGCCACATTGGGTTTGGTGGGGGAAAATGCAGTTTCCGAAAGTTTGCCCAGACCTTTCTCTCCGCAGGAAGTATTTGATTTTGAGGCGGAAGACCCTTCTCCTGTATCCGATTTTTATTTGACCCATATTAACGCAGTTACCGGAAAAGAAGAAATGTTGCCTGTTCAATTGTTCATTCATGGACGTGTTAAAACGGATGGATATAACCATATCACTTTTAATGAAAATTTTCATGCCCAGTTGCGCAACGGTAGCAAAGAACCGCAGACTATGTCTCATTTCTTTATGAAATTTACGGGAAGCCCTATTGAATGGAAAGAATTTGTAAGATTAGTTGAACACGTAGATTTGGAAGAACCTTTTAAGATTAAACTGCAGCGTTTTCCCAATCGTGCGGCGAAAACGGTAACGGTTCCGTTATATAAGTCTAACGGTCATGAGAAATTACCTCTTATGGTGGAATTGGAAAAGAAATTGTTGCCCGGGGAATCTCGTTTAGTGCAACAGGCGGATGGGCGCATAGGCGTTTTGCGCCCCTTCGCGGAACAATCATACCCCATTACCGACGCTTATATTCGTTTGCCTAAAAACCAGATCAGGAATTTGGTGCAAGTATTGCAAAATAGTCCTTATATGTTCCCTATAGCCATACTCCCTACCAAAAACAAAGCGGCTATTCTGTATCGCAATCAACAGATGTATAATAACTCGTTAGGCAAAACTATGGGGCCTATCATCAATCAAGATTTGGATATTAGTGCGGCGACCTCTACCAGTCTGATGATGTTGATCAATTATGTCATGCCCGGATTTTCCTCGCTATTGACTCCTGTACTGCGAAAAATGGGAGAAAAACGTTTAAGCGTTATTGCAGGGCTTATTACCAGCTTATCCAACTTTTTGCCTCCTTTGGTTGGTTTTTACGGCATGGCACATGAACATGCGGCCAGCCGTATAGCGGCAGGAGTCATCATAACTGCGTTTGTTTTGCGGTCTTTGGCGACGGTTTTGCAACAAGTAACGTCCAATATGTTGGTTGCGGCTAACAGCGGTAAAATATCGGAGAAGGCTTCTTCTAAAACTAAAAATAATGGAGTCCAACAAAGTGAAGCAGAGCAAGCGGTAACGTGGCAGGAGGTCAAAAGCCGCGCCAAACAGGTATTGTTCCCAAAAAGAGAATCCGGACAAGCAACCGCGCAAAACGGACAGAACAAAGAGTGGGGTAGGGGCATTCGCAATTTGTTAATGTATAATTTAAGTTTTGTGTATAAAAATCTGGGAACCATGTTGTTTTTGTCTCTGCCATGGCTATTAAATAAAATCATCTATTTAGTCAGCGGGTATGAAGCCCATTTGGTGTATTCTGTCAGCTTCCCTATATTCGGCGTCTATGCGCTGGCTGTTACGCTGCAAACCTTGCGTGCCAATCTGCGCGACGCGTATAGCGTACCAACGGTGCAAGCTGCATCTAAAGCAGCACATGACGCGGCCAGCCATATTGCACAAAACTTAGTAGATGCGGCGCAAAATTCTCAGTCTTCCGAACAAGATATTTCCAATGCCTTAGACGCTGGCGCCAGAAAATTGCGCGGCCATATTGATAATATGGTGGAAGCACAAAGAAAAAATGGCTTGCATAAAAAAGAAGTTCCTGCCTTTAGAGAACAGGCGGCTCAGAAGCTCTTGCCGGAGGTGCTGTCTTTTGTCCACCATGCTTTACCTGTGGAGAAAAGCGAACAAATCACTAAAGGCTTTGAGGAAGCTTTCCATCAGATAGAAAATAAAAAGATTACTTTGTGGCAAATTTTTAATCATGGCCCCGCCGTGGCCGCTATTACCATTGCCATGACGTTGGCCACCGTGCATGAGTTTACCATATCCAGTGCCTTTGCCATGAATTTGAACCACTTGATACCTAACGGAGATACCGCCAATTTGTTGGTGGCTGCCGCTTTGTATATTCCTATGATAATCGGCCGCTTGGGTGGGAATGTATTGGCTTCACGCGTCAGTTCGGGTACGATGTATGTGTTGTGCAGCGCGCTGTCGGCATTAGGTACTCTAATCATGATGGTTTTTGCCGGCCACATTTCAGGCGCCATCATTGGAGCCGTTATTTCCAGTTTAGGAATGGGAAACTTTTTCTCCCAAATGTATGATTACATAACGAAGAAAAACCCTAAACACGTGCGTGAGATTTCCGTTATTCTTTCTTTAACAATGGCTTTCGGTGGCGTGCTTACTATGCCGGCCTACCATTTTAATGAATGGTTCGGAGGGAATAATTTGGATATTACCTATGCATTGTTTTGTTTGGTAGGCAGCTTGGTTCTGACTACAAATATGATGGCTAATTCCACGCTGATGAAATTTGTGAAAAACAAATGGAATGTTGTAAAAGAAAAAACACATCAGAGCTGGCAGGACTTTTCTGGCCGTAATAAAGATAAAGGTCCTGATATGAACAATCCGCTTCCCAATTAATACACAAAGAAAAGCCCCCGTCTAAAAGCGGGGGCTGCTTAGAGCCTTGTTTTATTTGTTTAACAATTTGCGCAGCAAAATATCGCTGTAAGGTTGCGGGATGTTCATCCCCAGCGAAGTAACGCGTCCGGCGTGCGGCCCATGATAATCCGAACCGCCCGTGGCAAATAGATTATATTTGCGCGCTATTTTTAACAATTCTTGCTTCAGCGTATAGCTGTGTGCCGGATAAAATACTTCCAGCCCGTCCAGCCCTGCTTCGGCCCATGCGGGAAAATTCCATACTTCCTGCACCAGCCCCGGGTGTGCCATAACGGCCAGACCGCCCGCTTTTTTGATTTCCCGTATGGCTTCCACCACTGTTACTCCCGCAGACGGGACGTATCCCGCTTTGCCCGGAATAAGATATTGCCGGAAGCCTTCCTGCCGGCTGGGAACAATTTTTTTCTTTTTTAAGGCGTCTGCCACATGGGCGCGCGAAACGGAATTGCCCGCCAGCTCAAACACGTCTGCTTCCGTTATGTCCAAACCGATGTCGGCTAATTGTTGGATGATTTTTTTGATGCGCAGAATGCGGTTTTCCCTGTTTTGTTTGAGAAAGGCCTGAAACGGCGCATTATTCAAATCTATATTATAGCCCAGAAAATGCAGATGGTCATGTTCGCGCGTACTGATTTCCACCGCGCTCACCCAGTTCATGCCGCGTTTTTCGCTTTCGTCTTTGGCACGCAGTACCCCCTCCGTCGTATCGTGGTCCGCCAGTGCAAAAAGCTTAACGCCGGCCTTGCAGGCTTCATAAGCCACTTCTTCCGGAGACGAAGTACCGTCGGAACAAAAAGAATGGGTATGCAGATCCGCTTTGAACATTTAGACGCGTTCCACCGCGGTAACGGCGGGGACGGCTTCTTTAATCTTCCGTTCCACCACGGCTTTCAGCGTCATCTGGGCAGCAGGGCAACCGCCGCAGCGGCCGCGCAGCCCAACGGTAACGATGCCAGTTTTTTCATCTACGCCGATCAATTGTATGTCGCCTCCGTCGGATTGGAGGATGGGACGAATTTGATTAATGACGGCTTCTACTTGTTCTCTCATGTTTTTCTCCCAAAAGTTGTTTTCTACATTATAGCTTTTTTGGCGGTCTGCGCTTTTTGATATAAGGGCTTGCCAAAAAGCCCTGTATATTTGCTATACTTTTGAATGAAGAAGCAGGTATTTATTTTTAAGGAGAATTTTGCCATGAGAAAAATTACGCTCATCGCCTTGCTCGCTTGTTTTGTTTCAGCTCCGGCGTTTGCGCAGAAATATGCCAGCGTCAATACAACCAAAGCCAATGTCCGCACATGCGCGGGCATGAAGTGTGCCGTAAAATGGTATGCGTGGAAATATACTCCGCTTTTGATGTTGCGCACGACTCCGGATAAAGAATGGGTGGAAGTAAAAGACTTTGAAGGGTTTACCGGCTGGATTTCCGCTTCTTTGCTCAGCCCTAATGGCGGTATGTCGGCGGAAGTGGATTTGAACGTCCGCAGCGGCCCGGGAACGAGCAACAGCATTGTTTGTACGGTGGAAAAAGGTTATCCGTTCAAATATATTTCCAAGAAAGGCTCTTGGATTGAAGTAGAAGACGATCCCGAAGATCCCAGCCAAGGCGTATGCCGCGGATGGGTGTATAACCAAAACTTGTGGGGATTCTTTAAGCAATAAGCCGTTTGCGCCTTAGCCGCGCAAAAAGCTATAATAGAAGTATGAAAAAGATTTTAACCGCAGTAACTATAGCCAGCGTGGCGGTATGCGTTTTGTGCGCCGCCCGTCGGGTAAGCGAAGGCCGTTTTAACGTTACCGGCACCGTAACGGTGCCGGAGCGTTTGGCCAAAGTGGCACAGGCCGATAACAATTCCTGCGCCATTATCGTCAAAAACGCCGCCGACGTTCCCGTGGCCATTAAACGCATTGTCAATCCAAAGTTCCCGTTGCAATTTAATCTGGGTGAAGAAGATTTATTGGCGTCCGATGTAAACGGAGATTTGAAATTGGAAGTGCAAATTAATAATCACGGAAAGCTGGGCGTTGTCAAAGAGGGAGACATATTCGGCTCGGCTTCGGCTTTAATTAAGCCCAACGCCAAAGATGTTTTGGTACAGGCTGACAAAATGACGGGTATGCCAAAGCTAGCGCGCAATGTGCGCGGTAATTTTTTCCGCACAGCGGCGCGTTAAACCCGCACAAAACGAAATTTCAGGCCCATCCCCAGCGCGCGGGATGGGCTTTTTTCATGGATGTCCGCAACATGGGGGCATTTTTGATGAGAAAAGTCATATTTTTGCTATACTATATGTAAGATTTTAGTTTCCAAACCCAAGGACGTGCATATGCAGAAGCACAAAGGATTTACGTTAATAGAGCTTTTGGTAGTGGTGCTGATTGTCGGCATTTTGGCTGCTATTGCGCTGCCGCAGTATGAAAAAGCGGTGGAAGAAGCCCGCACGGCTGAAGCCATGACTATATTGAAAAACATGAAGAACGCGCAAGATATGTATGCCTTGGCCAACGGACCGGATGCGGTCCCGACTTTGGAAGAATTGGATATACAGGTCCCCGGAGAAGATGAAGGCACCGATGGGAAATGGAGAAGAACAAAATATTTCCGGTATGGCTTTGCGGAGCGAACGGGCAATCCGCATGCAATCCGCATGGCAGATGATAAAAACTTATATACCTTGGCTTATTACCGTGACGGAGGCCATTTTGTCTGTCATGTGGAAGGCGGAGATAAAAAATACGCCGAGCTTTGCATCGCTTTAGGCGGGCAGGGGTATACCGGTTGCCAATCCGGTTCCACCAAAGACACCTGTTTTTTGTTGCCTTAGATAGTTGCGCCGCGGACATAAAGAGAGAAGCGGCGCCCGTTGGAGTATTATTTTGACGTTTGGGAGAACGGACATGAAAAACAAGCTCTTGTTTTTCGCCGCATTGGCTGTTTCTTCTGCGTTGTGTGCGCAGGAAAATCAAAATTTTGGGAAAGAGGACGTTCTGGCGGCTTTCAGGGAATACAATCCCGCCGCTTTGGAGAAGGCGGCCTTAAATCCCACTTATGATGATTTGCTCAATCAGGTGGCTGCCGCCTATTGCGCCGCCCGTACGGAAAACAACCGCTTTGAAATGATTGCGTTGGTCAAGAATTTTGACAATTCTTTGCGCCTGCAAGCCGTGCGGGAAGAATACGCAAACGGAAGGACGCTGCAGATGGTGTCTGGCGCCGAATTGGCGGCCCTTGACGAGCGCATCCTTGCAAGCATACAAGACATTATAAAAAATGTTTTTAAGAATACGCTGCAAGTGCGGGAAATGCAAATAGACCGTTATAAAGAACAGATGAAAACCGTCAAAAAAGACGATTCTCTTTCCAAAGAACAGCAAAAAACAGCCGTGGCGGATTTGAAAGATAAAATCCAAACCGTCAAAACAGAAATAAAAACACTGAAGAAAAACTCCAAACAAAAAATAAAAGATACGGCCAAAGCTTTTTTTGCGGACATTCGTTCGGAATACAATAACGACCAAAAGACCCTACTTCTGCGTGCGCAAACCGTGGAAACACAAGCCGTTCAAACGGATGCTCGCAGCGTTAAAGCAAATCATAAAAAACCCGTTGCCGAATAAGCGTTTTTCTTATAACAGCAGCGTTTGCGGCGCGGCCGAGTGTCCAAACGCGGCAGGAGCTTGTTTTCGTTTGCAGTTTTGTTGCATAAATTTATTTAATGTAACCAAAGGTTTGAAAAAAGCCTCAATTCAGATATAGGATTTTATAGTATGATACGAATGGTAATCGATAAAGTGTTCGGGACAAAAAGCGAACGCGACCTCAAAAAAATTCAACATTATGTAGATGAAGCCAATGCCTTGGCTCCCCAAATAAAAAATCTTTCCGATGAACAATTAAAAGAAAAAACCCAACAATTTAAGGACCGCTTGGCCCGCGGGGAAACTTTGGACGCCTTGTTGCCGGAAGCGTTTGCCGTGGTGCGGGAAGCGGCCCAGCGGGTAATCGGTTTGCGGCCCTATGATGTGCAGCTGCTGGGCGGCATAGTGTTGCATCAGGGCAAAATTGCGGAAATGGGAACCGGCGAAGGAAAAACCTTGGTGGCCGTATTGCCGTCTTATCTGAACGCCTTGACGGGGAAAGGGGTACACGTGGTAACGGTAAACGATTATTTGGCCCGCCGCGACCGCCAATGGATGGGGCCTATTCATGAATTTTTAGGCTTGACGGTGGGATATATTAATCATGACATGCCTAATGCCGAACGCCGCGAAATGTACGCCAAAGACATTACATATGTGACTAATAATGAATTGGGCTTTGATTATCTGCGCGACAATATGGTCATTACGCGTCAAGACCGCGTTCTGCGGCCGCTGAATTATTGCATTGTAGACGAAGTGGACTCTATTCTGATTGACGAAGCCCGCACGCCGCTGATTATTTCCGGTCCCTCCGAACAAAGCACGGATAAATATTATATCGTCAACCGTTTGGTACCTTCGCTTAAAGTGCGCATGATTACGGAAAACGACGAAGTAAAAGCCAAATATGAGCATATTGATTTGGCGGAAGGGTATGATGCCATTGTAGATGAGAAAAATCATACTGCCACGCTGACAGAAACGGGTATAGCAAAAGCAGAAAAATTTCTAAACGTATCCAATCTGTATAATGACGTGGAATCGGAGTGGGTGCATCACATCAATCAGGCTTTGCGCGCGCATCATCTGTATGAAAAAGACGTAGATTACGTGGTTAAAAACGGCGAAGTGGTGATTGTGGACGAGTTTACGGGCCGTCTGATGCCCGGCCGCCGCTGGAGCGATGGTTTGCATCAGGCGGTGGAAGCCAAAGAAGGCTTGCAAATTAAAGAAGAAAACCAGACTTTGGCCACCATTACGTTTCAGAATTTCTTTAAGTTGTATAAAAAACTCTCCGGCATGACCGGAACGGCCATGACAGAAGCCAATGAGTTTTGGCAAATTTATAAACTGGACGTCGTGGAAATACGTCCTAATAAGCCCTCGCGGCGTATGGATTATCCGGATTTGGTGTTTTTAACGGAAAAGGATAAATTTCACGCCATCGTAGATGAAATAGAAGCGCTTTGGAAAAAAGGCGCCCCCGTTTTGGTGGGTACGCGTTCCATTGAAAAATCCGAAAAACTGGGTAATATGTTGCGTGCCAAAGGTATTCCGCATAAAGTACTTAATGCCAAATACCATGAAATGGAAGCGCAAATCATCAGTCAAGCCGGCCGCAAAGGCGCGGTAACCATTGCCACCAATATGGCCGGCCGCGGAACGGATATTGTGCTGGGCGGAAATCCCGCGGACAAAGAGGAACAGCAATATGTGATCGGTCAAGGAGGGCTGCATGTGCTGGGGACGGAGCGCCACGAAAGCCGCCGCATAGACAATCAGCTGCGCGGCCGCTGCGCCCGCCAAGGCGACCCGGGCAGTTCCCGTTTTTATATCTCCTTGGAAGACGAGCTGATGCGCTTGTTTGCCAATACGGCCAAGATTAGCTCCATCTTAAGCACATTGGGCATGAAACCCGGGGAAGCGATAGAGTCTCGTTTGATGAGCCGCCAAATTGAAAGCGCCCAACGTATGGTGGAAGGGCATAACTTTGACATACGTAAACATTTGTTGGACTATGACAAAGTGATGAACCAGCAGCGTACGGCCGTATATGGATTGCGAAACGCGATTTTGGACGGGGAAGACATGACCAACACCGTACTCAAAATGATTGATGAGGTGGTGGAAGAAATCGTACAGGCGCATTATGTGCCGCGCGACCCGACAAAGAGCAACTTTGAAACGCTTAATGTTACTTTGCGTTCTTTGTTCCCTTATTCGTTTGCGTATACCGCGCAGAATACACAGGATAAAACCCGCGAAGCATTGACGGATGAAATTGTGACTTTGGTGGAAAAACTTTATCATGAACGGGCTGATTTCTTCGCCAGTCAAGGCGTCAATTTTCCGGAATTGGAACGCATGCTGCTGCTGCAGATTATAGACAGCGCATGGAAACAGAATTTGTATGAGTTGGACCAGCTGCAAAACAGCGTCAGCCTGCGCGGTTATGCGCAGAAAGATCCGCTGATTGAATATCAGAAAGAAGCGTATAAATTATACAGCGCCATGATGAATAAAGTACGCGATCTGATGGTAGGCTATATTTTCCGCTTACAACTGCCTCCGGTGCGGCAGGCGGTTTCGCCCAAACGGCAGGCCGCGCAAACGGGAAACGACTCTAAAAATGAAGAAAAACAGGCCTTGCCCGCCGAACGAAAAATAGGGCGTAATGACCCCTGCCCCTGCGGCAGCGGCAAAAAATATAAAAAATGTTGCGGAGCTAAATTATGATTCAAAAAATACAAGGAATAGTGTGGTTGGTTTGTGCCGCTTTTGTGTTGATTTTGGCGTTATCATTTTTCTCTCGCGGCACGTCTATTGAAGCCAGTGCGCCTTTGGTAACGGTGGAAATGATAAAAGAAAAACAAAGTGAAATCCAAGCCGCCGCACAACATCGTCAGCAGGAGGCCGCCGCCCGCCGCCGCGCCGAGATGGAAGAGCGGGTGCGCGTTTGCACGGCCGACGAACAATGTATTATTGTGGACCGCGATCCCTGCGGCTGCTTTAAGGGGCCGGAAGGCGTTATGGCCATCAATTCGGCCATGTCTTTGGAATTTTCTCAGCTGGTACAGGCGGAAACGTCCGGTTCTACGGTATGTCCGGAAGTGGGGTCTTCGGAAAAGGAATGCTCTTCATCTGCGCGTCCCGTCTGCCAGCAGAACAAATGTACCATTGTATATTAAAAAATGAGTCCTATCCGCCGTCCGTATTTATATGAAACGCCCGCCAAAGAACCATCGCGTTTTTGGAATGCGATGGCTTATGGCGGCGTTTCGGTTTTGCGTTTTATCTTTCTGATGATTTGTGCCGTTTTGACGGCTTTTCTGATTAAAATCGCTTATCCAAAACCTTCTTATAGTTTGCTGATGTGGCTGGCTTTGGCTCCGTTTACGCTGGCCTTGGTTCGTTTGCGCGGGTTTTGGAGCAGCGTATTGTATTCGTGGTTTACGGGGTTTTTGGCTTTTGCGGGGTTGTATTATTGGATTTATGTAACGTGCCGCCAAGGGGGAGGTTTAAGCGCGGCTTTATCCTGCGGCGCATGGTTGGGGCTGGCGGCTTTGCTGGCAGTGCATTTTGCCGTTTTTGGCGGGAGCTGTTTTTATTTGAAGCGGTTGCAGTGGGCGTTTCCCATACTGGCCGCCTTGGGATGGACCGCTTTGGAATGGGTGCATGAAATGCTGGCCACTTATGCATTGGGATTTCCGTGGTTTGCATTGGGTTATTCGCAGTGGAATTTGCCGCAAATCATTCAAACGGCGTCTTTTGCCGGCGCGGGCGGCGTCAGTTTTTTGGTGGCGTTTGCCGGCATCAGTGTAGGATATGCTTTTGCAACGCCGCACTTGAAAAGAGGCGTTGTTCAATTATTGCTGGCGGCGGCGGTGTTTTTGGGGGCGTATGGGTACGGAGCGTGGGTGCTTGCCCGTCAGCCTGCTCATTCCCTGCTGTCTTTGCGCGCGGCGGTATTGCAGCCGAATATTAACCAGTATAAAAAATGGTCCGTGCAGTTTGAAACGGAAATATTGGATACGATAACGAAAATGGGGGCGCAGCTGACGGATAAAAGACTGATGTTGGCTGTCTGGCCGGAAAGCGTAACGCCCGGTCCCGTGCAGCAGGAACCGTATTTGTCGCTGATGCAGGGAGTGGCGCAAGCTTCCGGCGCGTGGCAGCTGGCAGGCTCAAACAGAGCGGAAAAAGGGAAACAATTTGTCAGCGCATTTTTGTTTTCTCCGACGGAAAAGCGGCTGAGCCATTATGACAAAACGCATTTGGTCCCTTTTGGAGAATATATTCCTTTTGAAAAAACGGTACGTCAAATACTGCCGAATGTGGACGTGCTGGGTGAGCTGGGCTCTTTTTCTGCCGGCGCGTGGGAACAGCCTCTTTTGAAAATGGATCATCTTTCTTTCGGGCAGACGATTTGCTACGAGTCTGTTTTTTCCCGTCTGTGGAAAGAACAGGCCAAAGCTGGCGCCCGTTTTTTTGTGAATATCACCAATGACGCTTGGTTTTTTGATACGGATGCGCCGTATCAACATTTAGCTGTCGCCGTATTGCGCGCGGCGGAAACGCGCCGTCCTGTGCTGCGCGCGGCCAACACGGGTATATCCGCCATTATTGCATCCACGGGCGAAATTTTGGCCCAAGCGAAGCTGAACACGGAGGATATTTTAATAGCCGACGTGCCGTTGCAGCTAAACAACAGCGAAAGTTTTTATGTGCGCTGGGGAGATTGGTTTGCATGGCTGTGTGCGGCGATTTATTTTACAATTCTTATTTCCGTAATGGTATTTGCTTATGAACGTTGAATTTAAGGATATAGACAATGCGCTGTCAGTTTTGACGGCGCGCATACAAAAAATAGGCCAGATGGAGAATATACCGGCCAAACAAAACGAACTTGCCGAACAGGAAAAGCTGGCGGCGGATCCGTCTTTTTGGAACGACAATCAAAAAGCGAAGACCGTAACGCAAAAAATCGATGCATTAAAAAGCGCCATCGATACGTTTCATTCTTTGCAAAAACAATTGGAAGATTCCCAAACCTTGTATGATCTGGCGCGGGAAATGCAGGACGAAAATGAACTGCCCTCTTTAGAAACCTCCTTGAAAGATTTGGAAAAGCAGGTGGAAAAGAAAGAGTTTGAAATTACTCTGTCTGATCCGCATGACAAATTGCGCGCCATTTTAACCGTACATGCGGGGGCCGGCGGTACGGAGTCGTGTGATTGGGCACAGATGTTGGTGCGCATGTATACGCGTTGGGCCGAACAGCACGGCATGAAAGTTTCCATCACCGATACCTTGCTCGGGGAAGAAGCCGGCATAAAAAACGCTTCCATGATTATAGAAGGGCCGTATGCATACGGTTATTTGAAAGGAGAAAACGGCGTACACCGTTTGGTGCGCGTCTCTCCTTTTGATGCCAATGCGCGGCGGCATACGTCTTTTGCTTCGGTGGACGTGCTGCCGGATATTGAAGATGATATTCATATAGAAATCCCTGAAAGCGATATAGAATTGGAAACTTCCCGCGCTGGCGGCCATGGCGGACAGAATGTCAATAAAGTGGAAACGGCAGTCCGTTTATTGCACAAACCCACGGGCATAGTCGTATCCTGCCGCATAGAACGCAGCCAAATGCAGAACCGCATGACCGCTATGAAAATGTTAAAAGCGCGTCTATACGAAATGGAAATGGACAAGAAACGCGCCGAAGCCGAAAAACGTTACGGGCAAAAAGGTGAAATAGCATGGGGACATCAAATACGCTCCTATGTATTTATGCCGTATCAATTGGTAAAAGATTTGCGCACCAATTACGAAACTTCTAACATTACCGGCGTAATGGACGGGGATTTGGATCCGTTTATTTTTGCCTATTTGCGCCATGAAGCCGAGCGCAAAGCATGACCGGACTGTATATCCATATTCCATTCTGCCGGCAAAAATGCCGCTACTGTGATTTTGTTTCTTTTGCTGGTGCGCAACGGTATATAGACGATTATTTGTCCGCGCTGGACCGCGAAGCGGTCTCTTATTCTTCCCAAAAATTTGACACATTGTATATAGGCGGAGGCACGCCCAGTATGCTTTCGGCCGCGCAATTGGACCGATTGTGTCGTATGATTATGCGGCGTTTTGCCCCGATTTCTGCCTTTCGGGAAAGCACGTTGGAAGCAAATCCCGAAAGCCTCCATCCGGACAAACTTCGTGTTTTAAAAGAGGCGGGTTTCAGCCGTTTAAGCATAGGCTTGCAAAGCTTTGACGATGCCGTATTGAAGCGCATGGGACGCATACATGACGTCCGCACATTTTTGAAAGCGTACGAACAGGCGCGCCAAGCCGGTTTTGACAATATAAATGTGGATTTGATAGCGGGTCTGCCGGAACAGACCGAAGCCATGTTCTTAAAAGGGCTTGAACGTCTGGCGCTTCTGAAGCCGGAACATATTTCTGTGTACGGGCTGCAGGTGGAGGAGGGGACGCCCTTTTACCAAGAGGGTGTGCGCAGCGATGAAGATTTGCTCCGTTCGGAACTGGAAAAAACGCATTTTTCCCTGCAAGAGGCGGGATATGTCCATTATGAAATTTCCAATTTTGCTTTGCCGTCCCGTGAAAGTCTGCACAATATAAATTATTGGCAAAATGGAGAATATACAGGGCTGGGACCTTCCGCCGCGTCTTATCGGGACGGCATGCGCAGTACCCATACGGCGGATTTGGAGCGGTATTTGCATTTGGTGCGGGAAGGAAAGCCGCTGACAGATTTTTCCGAGCGGCTGACGGGCAAAGCCAAAGAAGGAGAAAGCTTAATGCTGGGCCTGCGCATGTTAAACGGCGTGCGCGTGTCAGCCTTGCAGCGGCGAATGTTTGATGCGGAAATAAACGATCTTGTCCGTCGGAAACTTGTAGAGCGCAACGGGGATTTAATAAAATTAACTTTTGAAGGTATTTTTTTAGCCAATCAGGCTTTTATGGCTTTTGTCGGCCCTTTTGATGATGACAAATGCAGCTGAACGCTTATCGTACCTCTGTATTTAAGGAAAAGGAAGATTTAATCTCGTTTATTCGGCGTTATGTTCCGGTGCTTAACGACGGGGATATTTTGGTCGTTTCCTCCAAAATCGTCTGTTTGTGGAAAGGACTGAGCGTACCGTATAAAAGTAAAAAGCAAAAAGAAGACCTGATACGCCGAGAAAGCGAGGCCTTTTTGAAGACGAAGTTGGCTTGGCTGACGATTAAGAATGCCATGGTTATGACCAATGCCGGCATAGATGAATCCAACGCCAATGGGAAACTGCTTTTGCTGCCGCGTGATTTGTATGCTTGTGCGGCGCAATTGCGTCGGGAGCTGTGCCGTATTTATCGCCTCAGGCGGTTGGGCGTTATTATTACAGATAGTCTGATTTTGCCGCTTCGCGCCGGTGTTATCGGGGCCGCCGCCGCATATGCGGGTTTTCACGGCGTGCGCGACGAACGCGGGAAGAAAGATATTTTCGGAAAACCGTTGCAAACAACTTTTGTCAATTTGGCGGACGCTTTGGCGGCCGCCGCTGCGGCGAATATGGGGGAGCGCAATGAGCGCAAACCCTTATGTCGTATAGAGGGCGCACCTGTAAAATTTGTAAACAAGACGGATGAAACGGAAATCGTTTATCCGCCGGAGCAGGATTTATACGCGCCGCTTTTTCAGGCAGCCGGATTAATGCAAAGGAGAAAAAAATGATTAAAAATGTCATGAATGAATTTAAGCAATTCGTCATGCGCGGCAACGTGATAGATATGGCCGTCGGTATCATTATCGGCGGAGCGTTTACGAAAATCGTAAACTCCATGGTAGCAGACATTATGATGCCGCCTTTGGGATTGCTGATGGGGCAGGTGGATTTTTCCAACTGGTTCGTAGTCATTAAAGACGGCGCAGAAGCTGCCGGCCCGTATGCCACGCTGGCGGCGGCGCAGGCTGCAGGCGCCACGACGCTGAACATCGGCAATTTGCTCAACGCCGTCATTAGCTTTTTAATTGTGGCTTTTTGTATCTTTTTGTTAATTAAAGCCATCAATAAACTGGACCGCAAAAAAGAACAGGCTCCCGCCGCCGCTACGACCAAAGATTGCCCTCATTGTTTTACCAGCATTGATATTCGTGCCACCAAATGTCCTCATTGTACGGCTGATTTGGATAAATAAGTATTTTTGCCGTTCCATACAGAGCGAAACTCATAAAGTTTCGCTCTTCTTTGTTTATTGTAGGCGTTTTTTCCCTATACAGTCCTGTTCAAAATTAGCAATCTAAAAAAGGGGTTGACAAAAATAAAAAAATTGTCTACAATATTAGCAGACAAAAATAGCGAGTGCTAAAATAAAGCCGCAGCTCCACATAAACAGGTATCAAATATGAGAATATTGAAACCGGAAGTGGCCAAAGAAAGAAA
The DNA here is from genome assembly GCA_944324685.1 of uncultured Elusimicrobiales bacterium. Taxonomy (GTDB): domain Bacteria; phylum Elusimicrobiota; class Elusimicrobia; order Elusimicrobiales; family Elusimicrobiaceae; genus Avelusimicrobium. The sequence goes on along the minus strand of CALUXG010000038.1, from coordinate 79,274 downwards.
AGAAAAAATTCTGCGCTGGGTGGTGCAGCAGTTTGTGGAAAACCGCCGGCCCGTAGGGTCGCAGTTGATTGCGTCCAGCGCACTGAAGGACATTTCCAGCGCGACCATTCGCAATATTATGAAAGATCTGGAAGAAGAAGGCTATTTGTACCAGCCGCACACTTCCGGCGGCCGCATCCCTACAGACAAGGCATACCGTTATTATGTGGACTATTTAACAGGCGTACAGCGCATGGCCGCCCAAGAACGTGAACGCATAGAAAAACAATATGATGAGCGCGTGGGGGAATTGGATAATGTGATGCTGCAGACATCGCGTCTTTTGGCGCGTTTGTCCGGTGCGGCGGGCTTTGTTTATGCGGGCAGCTCAGAAGAGCAAGTGGTGCGGCGTTTGGATTTTTTGCCGGTGGGCCCGGGGCTGATTTTAGCTGTTTTGGTAACGCAGTCGGGCACAGTGCGGCATTGGCCTGTGCGTTTGGGGTATGATTTGGCTCCGGCCAAGCTCCGCCTGTTAAGCGGACTGATCAATCAGGAAGTGGCGGGTATGACGCTGAAAGAGGCGCAGCGGTTCCTGTGGAGATATATAGAGTCGGGCCATCGGGAAATAGCGGATGTGGCGGATTTGGCGGTGCAAGTGTTAAGAGACATGCAAAAACCGCAGACGAATGAAGACGAACTGTATGTGGCCGGTATTGGACAAATGTTGGAAAACACGGAAGAAGCAGACTATGAAGACCTGAAGCAAATGCTGCGCGTGGTGGAAGAAAGACAGCGCCTGTCGGGCTTATTGGCCGAAAAAATGGAAGATCTGCGCCGCAGCGGCAAACAGGTGGCTGTCAGCATAGGCAGCGAAAATGAAATGAAAGAATTGCAAAACGTCAGTATTGTTTCTTCGGCGTATCGCGTAGGGGACAGGACGATTGGCATGTTGGGAATTATAGGGCCTAAACACATGCAGTATACAAAAGTTATGTCTTTGGTAAAACTTATGGGAGACTTATTGGAAGGCAGTATCAGCGCATGGAATGCACTGCCGGATAAGGAAGATGATTATGAGTAAAAAACATCACAAACACGATGACGGTTTGACGGAACAAGAAGAACAAGAATTACCGGTGGAAACGGCAGAACAAGAGGGGGAAACAGTCTCCGTCCCGCAAACGCCGGACTATTACGAACAATATGTGCGCTTAAGTGCGGAATTTGATAATTTTCGCAAGCGAACCGAGCGGGAAAAAGCCTCCTTGCTGGCCTATGGCAAAAAAGATTTTGTAGAAAAACTTTTGCCCGCTTATGAAGTGCTTTTGCGCCAGCGCAGCAAACTGCAGAAAGAAAACGCCGGCGAAAAAGCCTCCAAAGAAATGAAAGCGCTGGTGGAAGGACTAAATATGGTGTTTGGCGAGCTGGATAAGGCTTTTAAGGCGGAAGGAATAGAACGTATTGCATGCGTTGGCAAACCTTATGACGTACAAACGGCGGAAGCCATAGCGGTTATTCCGGCTAAAGCGGAGCAAGACGGGCAAGTGTTGGAGGAAGTGCAAATGGGGTTTATGATGGATGGCAAAGTGTTGCGTCCGGCCCGGGTAGTGGTTGGAAAAGCGGAGGAAGAAACACAAAAAACAGAAGAAAAGAAGTAAAAAGCAGTCAATTTATTAATTTTTTCAAACAGGTAAGGAGATATAAATTATGGCTAAAATCATTGGTATAGACTTAGGTACTTCCAATACCGCAGCAGCGGTTATGGAAGGGGGCAGAGGGACGATTATTCCGTCTGCCGAAGGCAGCTCTATCGGGGGGAAAGCTTTTCCGTCTTATGTGGCTTTTACCAAAGACGGACAACGCTTGGTGGGGGAACCCGCCCGCCGTCAGGCTATAGCCAATCCGGAAGGAACGGTTACTGCTTTCAAACGCAAAATGGGGGAAAATTATAAGTATAATTTGCGCGGACAGGAGTTTACGCCGCAACAGCTGTCTGCCTTCGTGTTGCAAAAAGTGAAAAAAGACGCCGAAGCGTTTCTGGGTGAGCCGGTGGAAAAAGCCGTTATTACCGTACCGGCCTATTTCAACGACAATCAACGCCAAGCCACCAAAGATGCCGGCCGCATTGCGGGACTGGAGGTGGTGCGCCTTGTAAACGAACCTACGGCGGCTGCTTTGGCTTTTGGTATTGATAAAGCCGGCAAAGAACAAAAGATTTTGGTCTTTGACTTGGGCGGCGGTACGTTGGACGTTACCATTATGGAAATGGGTAAAGAAGGCACTTTTGACGTGCTTTCCACTTCCGGCGATACGCAATTGGGCGGTACGGATATGGATAATGCCATTATTGCATGGATGGTGGATGAATTCAAAAAGAGCACCGGCATTGATTTGTCTCAGGACAAGCAGGCCCAGCAGCGCTTAAAAGAAGCGGCCGAAAAAGCCAAAATTGAGCTGTCTACCACCATGGAAACGGACATTAACCTGCCGTTTATCAGTGCCGACAGCACCGGCCCGAAACATTTGGAACTGAAGCTTTCCCGCGCCAAATTGGAAAGCTTGGTGGACGGCATTGTCAAACGCTGCGGCAAATCCATTGATCAGGCGATTTCCGACGCCAAACTTTCGCCTTCTCAGATTGACCGTATTATTTTGGTCGGCGGGCCGACGCGCATGCCTATTGTGCAGAAATATGTGGAAGACCATGTGGGCAAAAAAATTGAACGCGGCATAGACCCCATGGAATGCGTGGCTATCGGCGCCAGCGTACAAGCCGGTATTTTGACCGGTGAAGTCAAAGACGTGCTTCTGCTGGATGTAACGCCTTTGTCTTTGGGATTGGAAACCTTGGGCGGCGTATGCACGCGGTTGATTGAACGCAACACCACCATCCCCGTACGCAAAACGCAGATTTTCTCCACCGCTTCGGACAACCAGCCGGCGGTAACGATTAACGTGTTGCAGGGAGAACGCCCCATGGCCAAAGACAATGTACCCTTGGGCAAATTTGATTTGGACGGCATTCCGCCCGCTCCGCGCGGCGTACCGCAGATTGAAGTAACGTTTGATATTGACGCCAACGGTATTTTGAATGTGTCCGCCAAGGATCTTGGCACCAACAAAGAACAGCACATTACTATCAGCTCGCCAAACAAACTCAGCGATGCGGAAGTGGAAAAATTCGTCAAAGACGCCGAGAAATTCGCTGAAGAAGACAAAAAACACAAGGAATTTGTGGAAGCGAAGAACGAAGGCGACAGCGTACTCTATCAGACGGAAAAAGCCCTGAAAGATTATGGAGACAAAGTGTCTCAGGACGATCGTCTGGCCATAGACCGTGCGCTTAATGACTTGCGCGACGCCTTGAAAGGCGACGACGCTGCCAAAATCCGCTCCGCCAAAGACGCGGCTTTGCAGGCCAGCCAGAAACTGGGTGAAGCGATGTACAAATCCCAGCAGCAGGCCCAAGCCGGCGCTCAAGCGGGTGCGCAGGCCGGAGCCCAGCCGGGCCCCGACGCGGCCCAGCAGGCGGCCGGATCCGGCAACGGTGGCAAAGACGATGTCGTGGAAGCCGAAGTGGTAGATAAATAAACTTGCGTAAAGTACAAAGCCCGCCTGCAGTAATGCAGGCGGGCTTTTTGTTGTCAATAAATGTCGGGGCTGTCTTTAAAAGGCCCGTAACGCCTGCCCTCCAGCGTTTGGCGGATAAAATGCGACAGGGTTTTTTCATACAGCGCGGGGCGGTTCATGCGCCGGATAATGTAATCCAGACGTATGCGCCGATAATGCGGGGGCAAAGTCTGGAATTTTTCCCAAAAGGTTTTGTCTTTTTGCAGCACCTGCAGCAGGACGGGAGGGATAACAAAAGAATCGGGGTTTAAATCCGGCAATACGGCACGGCCGGCAGGAGTCATCAGTCCGTATTTTAAAGCCAAGCGTGCGTGGTGTTTGTTGAGTTCGCTCCAGCCGCTGTTATTTGGGCGGCGCGGTGTCCAACGCTGGCAGGAAAACACTTCATCGTATTTTCTCTTTTGTCCGTCTATCCAGCCGAAACAAATGCCTTCCTGTACGGCGTCTGCATACGCCGTCGCGGGCAGGGCGGCGGCTTTGCACGGGAAAAGGAGCCAAATTTCCTTTTTGCGTGCGTGGTTTTCTTCCAGCCAGCGGCGCCATTCGGCGCGGTTTTTGGGGTAAAAAGTTTCGGTAACGGCCGACATAACGCTATTATAGCAAAACGCGGCGGGGGATTGGTGGCAACGTGCGCGCGGGGCTGCTAAATTTAATAAAATATATATAAAGACTACATAAGAAGAGATTTATGCCTACAGCCATGAAAGAAGATTATTACGAGATTTTAGGTATTGCCCGTACGGCCAGCGAAACGGAAATAAAATCCGCCTTTCGCCGTCAGGCCATGAAATACCATCCGGACCGAAACCCGGGGGATAAACAAGCCGAAGAGCAGTTTAAGAAAATAAACGAAGCTTTTTCCGTGTTGTCGGATCCTCAAAAAAAACAGATGTATGACCAATACGGTCATGACGGAGTAAATGCCGGCGCAGGCGGATTTAACGGTTTTAACGCTTCGGGTTTTGCGGATGTGGGTGATATTTTTGGTTCCGTTTTTGGAGACATTTTTGGCGCTGGTTTCGGTTCGGCGCGCGGCGGCAAACCCCGCTCCCAACGCGGAGAAGATTTGAAAGTGGATGCGGAACTGACTTTGGAACAGGCCTATAGCGGCCTTGAAAAAGAAGTTGCTTATACGCGTGTGGACCGCTGCAGCGTGTGCGGCGGTACAGGGGCGGAAGAAGGCAGCTCCGTCAAGACCTGCCGTTCCTGCAACGGCAGCGGCAGTGTGGTATACAGACAGGGCTTTTTCAGCATGAGGCAAACTTGTCCCGATTGCGGCGGTAAAGGCACGGTGGTGGAAAAACCATGCAAAAAATGCCGCGGCAGCGGCGTGGAGCGCGTGCGTGAAACCATTACCGTCAAAATTCCGTCCGGCGTGCGCACGGGCGTTACACTGCGCGTCAATAATGGAGGAGACGTTGGCGTCAACGGCGGCGGATATGGAGATTTATACGTTGAGGTGCACGTAAAAGAGCATAAAATTTTTAAGCGGGAGGGAGATAATTTGCTGATAGACGCTCCCATTACCTATCCGCAAGCCGTATTGGGGGGCAGCGTGAAAGTGCCGACCATAGAGGGAAAAGAAGTGGAAGTAACTATTCCTAAAGGGACGCAATTTGGCGAAGTGCTTAAAATGCAGGGCTGCGGTATGCCCCGTTTGGGGAAAAAAGGTTTCGGCGATTTGTTGGTAAATGTCAAAATAGAAGTGATTAAAAGACCGACTTCGCGCCAAAAAGAATTGTTGGAAGAATTGGCCAAAGAAACCGGCGGCAAGAAAAGTTTCTTTGAGAAGCTGTTTGATTAATTCGGCATTCATATAATTGAAAAACAGGGCGGGATATTTCCCGCCCTGTTTTTTTGGCTGCATGATATAAAAGGGCTTGAATCGTTTTTTTTTTTGATAAATTTTGTGTATGAACAAAATTTATCAAAAAATGTATCCGGAAAATAAAAACCGCTCTAAAGGCCTTTTAGGCGGGTTTATTAATAAGGTTATTCTGAAAAGTTTTTACTCAGAATCTCGGCCTTTTTTTGCCAAATGGGGCGGCTTTACCCTAATAGAACTTTTGGTGGTGGTATTAATTATTGGCATATTGGCGGCCATCGCTTTGCCGCAGTATGAAATAGCCGTTGCCAAAGCACGTTTCAGCACGGCCATGCCCATGCTGACGCATTATAAACAAGAACAAGAAATGTTTTATATGGCAAATGGGCGCTATGCGGATACGTGGGCGGAGTTGGCGGTGGCTCTGCCGGAGGGCGCTTCGCTGGAAAACGAATATATTTTTCTTTGGAACAAAATGAATTGGAACATTTCCTCCACCCGCGTTTTTGTCAATCTGCATCATATACAGCCCGGGCTGGAATATTCTATCAATCTGGCTCATTCCTCTACGCCAAATCGGCGCACATGTATTGCGTATGATAACTATGAACTGCCCCAGAAAGTCTGTCTCAGTTTGGGCGGCAAATTTTCCGGTTCCAACAGCGGCGGCTCTTTGGGAGCGTACTCCATATATACGCTGCCCTGAGGCGTTCTAAAAATTTTTCAAAATATTGCGCCGCCGCAACAGCTTTTTGTTACAATAGGGGTATGATTTACTTTGCACACCGCGGCGCCAGCGCGCACGCACCGGCCAATTCTCTGCCCGCTTTTGCTCTGGCGCGGGAAGCGGGCTGCACGCATTATGAACTGGATGTGCATTTAAGCAAAGACGGTTATTTAATTGTACACCATGATTATTTTTTAGGGACGGATACCTCTTGCGATAAAGAAATCAAAAAAGCCACATTGGATGACATTCGCCATTGCCGCATTATACATTCCTTTAACAAAGATATTATAGTCTCTCCGCCTCTTTTGCGAGAAGTGTTTCCCGTTATTATTGAGGAATTGGAACTGCTGAATATAGAAATAAAAAATGACGATGGCGTTTATCCCGATATTGAAGAAATTTTGTGGAAACGCGTCAGTCTGCACGGACCGGAAGCCGTCAAGAAAATGCTTTTTTCCAGTTTTGATTATCCAACCCTGCAGCGCTTGCGCAAAATTGCGCCGGCGGCCCAAATAGGATTGCTGACGCGGGAGTTTGACCCGCAGAAAGCGCATAATATAAACGCTTACAGCGTGCATATAAACAAAACGCGCATTACGAAAGAAATTGTGGATATATGCCATGCCGAAGGGCGCAAAGTGTTTGTTTATACGGTCAATGACCAATACACGGCGCATTTGTTGGAAAGACTGGGAGTGGACGGTATTTTTACGGATGATCCAGCTTTGTTTCTGATACAGCGCAAAACACTGCCTAAAGCTTTGCGGGAAAAGTACGCCCCGCTGAAACTTTCCAGAACCACCCGACTGCCTCTTCGTTAATTTTGTCCATCTTTTTGGCCGGACAAAAAACCGCGGTTTTTAACCGCGGTTTTTTATGGATGTTTAGTAATCGTATTCGCCATAAGAATCATATGAGGAAGAGTCGCTGTAACTGTCTGTTGCGGCGGCCGTGTCCGTTGTGCCGTAATATTGGTCCGGCGAGTAGCGGCGTGGTTTTTCCCACAGGCGTTTGGTGGTGCGGTATTCGCGCTCGCTGGGAACCCCCGGGACCATGGGGCGTTGGCGGTCGTCAAAAAAGTAGATATTTTTTTGCGTATCGGGCTGCACGTCAAAAATGTATTCAGACTCCACATGGGGTTTAGCTTCTCTTCGTTCCAGATAGGCTTGGCGGTCCAAATCTTCCAAATAATCTTCTTCCGTCAAATAAATTTTCCGCTGATACGGCTGGTCTTTTTCTTGGCTGGAAGAACAAGCTCCCAAAGTAAAACAAAACAGACCCAAAATAGCCAAATGAAACCATGTTTTCATAACTATCTCCTTAGCGTTTCCTTTCCCCAGATAATATAATGTTTTCCAGCAAACAGGCAAGTGTTACCGGTCCCACGCCCCCGGGAACGGGGGAAACATGGCAGCCTTTTTGCAGCAATTCTTGCGTGCAGGCGTCTCCGCAAAGCCGGCCGTCTTTATCCAAATTGGTGGCTATATCTATTACAGTGGCACCGGTTTTTACATGTTGCGCCGGCAACAGGGCCGGCTGGCCGGCCGCACAGCAGATCAAGTCCGCATTTTGCAGAGAGAAAGCCAAATCTTTTGTAAAAGTATGACAAATTTTAACCGTGGCATTGCGGCAAGTCAAAAGATGCGCCAGCGGCCTGCCTACCGTAGAGGAACGGCCGATGACGGCGGTTTCTTTGCTTTGCGGATCTATGCCGTATGCGTCTAACAAACGAATAACGGCCATGGCGGTACACGGCACAAATGTGGGCAGCGTCTGTACATCTTGCCACGTTTTGCACAAAAACAGATTACCCATGGAGGCGTTGGACATGCCGTCAATGTCTTTTTCCGGCGCAATAAAACGCGTAAAGCCGCTTTGTGCCAGCGCCGGCGGCAGGGGGCGCGGAATAAGAATGGCGTCCACTTCCGCATCGGCGGATACGTTTTGAAGCAAATCCAGAAATTCTTTTACAGAGGTGGAGTTGTTAAGTTCATGCACCTGCGTGCGTACGCCGAGTTTCTCCGCCGCCTGAACTTCTTTTTTTAAATACACATACGCACCGTAATCCTCTGTGGATCCGGCGGCAAAAAGCGATATGGGCCTGCCCAGTTTTCGTTCTGTTTGTCTGGCGCGTTCTTCCAAAGGCGCGCGCAAAGAGGCGGCCAAAGCTTTTCCATCCAAAATCATATATATATGATATCAAATTACGTATGCGTTCCGTTGAAAAGAATGTCTGGCAAGTTCGCCTGACAAATGGGCCCCGTAATGATAAAATATAAATATATTATAAATTCATAATTGCCGGCGCCAGAAAGAGGCCGGTATTGCGGAGGGCGTATGCCTATTTGGATTTTCCGTTTTTCCACGCTGATAGCGTTTCCTTTTTTGACGTATGATTTTATTGACAAGGATCCTGTGTCTTTGGCGGCGGGGTTGTTGTGCGCGCTGATTGTGATCATTGCGGAAGCGGTTTTCAAACGTCTGCGGCTGATTAAAATTATGATTGCCTGTTCGGGCTTTTTGCTGGGATATTTGTTATTTGTATTTACCGATTACGCCGTGCAAAATTTTTCCGGCGCGGAAGCGCTGGCGTGGTGGGGAGAAGGCGGGAGAAAGGTGGAAATAGCCTTGATTATTTTTGGCGTATTGGCTAGTTTGTTTAAGTCGCGCGATTTGGAAGGGCTCTCTTATAAAGGACGCCATCTGAAAGTAGCAGACGTCAGCGCCCTGATAGACGGCCGCATTGTGGATTTGTGCGAAATCAACTTTCTTTCCGGCATTATTGTCATTCCGGTCTTTGTGCTGGAATCCCTTAATAAGATGGCCGCCTCTAAAGACCCGTTGGAACGCGCCAAAGGCCGGCGTGGGCTGGATGTGGCTTCCCGTTTGCAGGAGCTGAAAGAAATAGCCGTACGCATCACTTCCAAAACGCCCAAAGCTGAAAACGATACGCAGCGCGTGGTAAAACTGGCCAAAAGTTTTGACGCGGAAATCGTTACGCTGGATTTCAACGTAAATAAAATAGGCGCGTTATATGATGTGGTGGTGTTGAACATTGCCGATTTGGCCACCGCTTTGAAACCCGTCGTATTGCCCGGGGAGACGATGTCTTTGTTTATTATGAAAGACGGCAAAGAAAAAGAGCAGGGCATAGGCTATCTTGACGACGGCACCATGGTGGTGGTGGAAGACGGCCGCAAATATATAGGCAAACGTACGGAAGTGTCGGTATATTCCATTTTGCAAACGTCTTCCGGTCGGATGATTTTTGCCAAAATAAAATAGAGAAAAGATGTCAGAACTTACTTTTGCCGGAGCGGTTATTGTCGCCGGCGGTCTAGGCAAACGAATGGGCCGCCCCAAACAAATGTTGCCTTTGGCGGGCAAAGCCGTATTGTCGCGCGCGGTGGAGGCGTTTCGGAAAATTCCATGCGTCAAACAAATCATTGTGGTTACTGCTCCGGAAAACCGTGAAATCCTTCGTCAAGAATTCCCCGACTTGGTCTTTGCTTTGCCCGGGCCGACCCGTTTGGCTTCCGTGATGAACGGGGTGGCTTTGTTGGATCCTCGTGTGCAGGCGGTAGCCGTGCATGACGGCGCGCGTCCTTTGGTGTCGGCGCGTTTGGCGGGGAGTTGTTTGCAGTCCGGTTTTGCCGCCGGAGCCGCCGTATTGGCCGTGCCGGTTAAAGATACGGTTAAACAGGTGCGGGCGGGCATTGTGCAGCATACGCTGGACAGATCCAGCTTGTGGGCGGCACAGACGCCCCAATGTTACCGTGCGGATATTTTGCGCCGCGCCTTGGATCGCTTCGGACATTTGCAGGACGCTACGGACGAATCGCAGCTGGTGGAACGTTTGGGCGTCAATGTAAAAATAGAAATGTCCGATTATAAAAATTTGAAAATCACCACGCCGGAGGATTTAATTATGGCCGAGGCCTTTTTGCAAACTGGCGCCAAACAGCGTACGGGTTTTGGATTTGATTTGCACCGCATGGTGCAAGGCCGCAAATTTATCATCGGCGGAGTGGAAATTCCGCATAAAAAAGGTTTTGCCGGACACAGCGACGGGGATTTGGTGCTGCATGCCGTATGCGATGCAGCGTTGGGGGCTTTATGCGAGGGAGAAATAGGTTTATTGTTCCCTCCGACCGATCCAACCATAGAAGGAATAGACAGCAAAAAAATAGCCGTGCGCGTATTGGAAATTTTGCGCCGCCACCATGCGCGCATTGTACATCTGGACGCGACATTGGTAACCCAAGAACCTAAAATCAGCCCGCATTACGGCGCGGTGCGCGCCAGTTTGGCCAAGATTTTTGAAGTGGACGAGAAAGATGTGAGTTTTAAGTCTAAAAGCCATGAACACGTGGGGGAAATAGGCCGCGGAGAGGCGGCCGCCTGCCATGCGGTGGTAACTTTGCTTATTGGAGAAGAAGAAAAATGAGGAAATTACTTTTTTGTTGTGTTTTTTGCGCGGTATTGGGCACGGCTTGCAGCAGCGTAGATTATACTTCCCGCCGCCAACTGAAGGGCATTGATTATTCCGCTTATGAAAATGCCTCCGCTTTTTCGTCCGACAACAATTATTACGGACAGTTGCCTTCTCCCAGCGTACTGGGGGAAGACGGCTTTCTTCCGGCGGAACAGCCTTTGGATGAAAGCGCCGATTTTACGTCAGAAGAAATCGCCGCTTCATACGGCAAATATACCGACGTTACCGTGGTGGCCGCCGCTAAACGCGTCAAGCTAGGGGCTTCGGCCAATTCAAAAAATATGGCTTTGTTTCAAAAGGCCTTGGACGCCGCCTATAAACGAGCTTTGCGCACATACCGGCCTGCCGGCTTTACGTATTCTATTTCCAGTGTAGGGGCAGTCAATCCTCTCTCGGATATAGAAGTCAGCTGCATTTTGGGCGAACAGGCCGCCAATGAGGTGGGCCAATCCACCTGCAACTTATTTTTTGATACGCTGGTGCAGCAATATAATTTACTGCTCAGAGAGGCACAGCAGAATGCAGCTTTATAATACCGAAACCCGTCGTAAAGAAGTTTTTACGCCGCTTCATCCGCAAGAAGCGACCATGTATTGCTGCGGACCTACCGTGTACAACTATGCCCATATTGGCAATATGCGCACGTATATTTTTGAGGATTTGCTGGCGCGCACGCTGCGTTTGAGCATGCCTCTAAAACATGTCATGAACGTTACGGATGTGGGGCATTTGGTTTCCGACGCCGATGAAGGGGAAGATAAAATGGAAGTGGCTACCGCGCGAGAAGGCAAGAGCGCATGGGATATAGCCAAATTTTATGAGCGGAAATTTTTTGAGGATTTTGATTCCCTGCATTGTACGCGTCCGACGGTAGTTTGCCGCGCTACGGCACATATAGCGGATATGATTTCTTTGGTCAAAACTTTGGAAGACAAAGGTTTTACTTACCGCACGGAAGACGGCATTTATTACGATACGTCCAAATTCCCCCGCTATGACGCTTTGGTGGGCCGCAGCCGCTTGGAAGGCTTGAAAGGCGGTGCCCGCGTAGAGATGAGTGCGGAAAAACGTCATCCGACGGATTTTGCATTATGGAAATTTTCTCCCAAAGATAAAAAACGCCAAATGGAATGGGATAGCCCGTGGGGAATAGGTTTCCCGGGATGGCACGTGGAATGTTCGGCTATGGCCATGAAGTATTTGGGACCGACGTTGGATATTCATTGCGGCGGTATTGATCATGTGTCGGTGCATCATACCAACGAAATTGCACAAAGCGAGGCCGCCACGGGGCAAAAATATGTGCGCTATTGGGTACATGGAGAATTTTTAGTGCTGCGCGCGGGAAAAATGTCCAAATCCGGAGGTACTTTTGTAACCCTTCAGACTTTGCGCGACAAGGGATATGATCCTTTGGATTACCGATATTTGTGTTTGACTGCACATTATCGCACGCAGTTGGAGTTTACGTATGAATCGTTGGATTCGGCGCGCCGGAGTTTGCAAACTTTGCGCCGCGAAGCATATAAAACACAGCAGGCGGCCGAACGTCAGCATGGCAAACTGACGACGCCGCGTCTGGAAGAAATGAAAAACAAATTCCGCGCCGCCATGGAAGATGATTTGAATGCGCCTAAAGCGTTGGCGTTGGTTTGGGACGTACTGCGCGGGGCGGAATTAAACCCCGTGGAAAAAGTATCTTTTTTGCAATTTGCTGACGGCGTGTTGGCGCTGGATTTTTTCCGCGAGATGCAAACGCCGCCGGAAGAAGAGCTGCCGCCCCATATACAGGATTTATTGGCGCGGCGCGCCGGAGCCCGCAAAGCAAAAGACTATAAAACGTCCGACGAACTTCGTGCGGCTTTGGCGCAGGCCGGTTATATGGTCAAAGATACGCCGCAAGGCCAGCAAACGGAGAAAATAAGATGAAAAAAATCAATGCCGAATTTATACGTCTTATTCCAAAAGCAGATTTGCATGTGCATTTGGACGGTTCTTTGCGTCTGTCCACGCTGATTGAACTGGCGCAGAAAGACGGAGTGTCTTTGCCCGCATATACAGAGAAGGGCCTTCGCGAAAAGGTATTCAAAAAGCAATATGCTTCTTTGCCGGAATATCTGAAAGGTTTTGATTATACGACGGCCGTTATGCGTTCGAAAGAGAATATAGAACGCATTGCCTATGAGCTGGGGCAGGATGCGGCCGCGGAGGGCGTGCGTTATTTGGAAGTGCGCTTTGCGCCGCAGCTGCATGCGGGAGATAAATTGTCCGTGGCGGATGCTGTGCGCGCTGTGGCGGCGGGCTTGCGCCGCGCGCAAAAGGAGCATAATACTTCGCTGTCTGTTAAACGGGGGGAAGATTTGCCTTTTTATTTTGGCATTATTGCTTGCGCCATGCGCAGTTTTAACGCCAACATGTCTCCGTATTATAAAAATCTGATAGGGGCCTTGTCTCAGTTCTCAAAATTTGAAGTCTTCGGCGCGGCCTCTTTGGAGTTGGCGCGATTGGTGGTAAAACTTGTCAACGAGGAAAATTTACCCGTGGTGGGATTTGATTTGGCGGGAGAGGAAGCAGGTTATCCCGCTTCCGACCATGTGGAAGCTTACCGCTATGTGCATAAGCATTTTATGCGCAAAACCGTACATTCCGGCGAGGCGTATGGACCGGAATCCATCTTTCAGGCCATTACGGATTGCTATGCCAACCGCATAGGGCACGGCACTCATTTGTTTGACACGGCCATGATTAAAGACCGAAAAGTAAAAGATAAAAAGGCTTATGTAGAAGCTTTGGCCAATTACATAGCCAGTGAACGTATAGGCGTGGAAGTGTGCCTGACCAGCAATTTACAAACGCTGCCCAAGCTTACGTCCGTGGCTAAACATCCCGTGAAAGAAATGATTGCGCGCGGCTTGTCCGTAAGCATCGCTACGGATAACCGCTTGGTATCCAATACCACCGTCAGCAAAGAAATGGAACTGCTGGTGAAATATATTCCTCTGACGAATAAAGAATTCAAAAATATTGTTATCGCCGGTTTTAAGGGAGCGTTTTTCCCGGGGTCCTATATAGAAAAAAGACGCTTTGTGCGGCAGGTTATTAACAGATATGATGATTTGGCGCGGAAATATTTAGAGCGATAAGTCCATCATCTGTTATAACGGCGGTTACAGACGGCTGTGCGGTCGATGCCGTGAAACCGCACTTCCTTTCTAAAAATAATGCGTGCCGTTTGCCATAAGTGCCTATCACATTATTTTCCAGAGTAACCATCGCTGTCATTGACAAGGATGGCATGCGTCATGTTCTTACGGCTTATATCATCAGAGCATAATTCTTATGCTTTTCCCAAACGTTTCAGTCGGTGGTTATTGTTGGGGCCGTTGTATCGTTGCCGCGTCGGTTGTGTGGTTGCCGTTTATTTGCTGAAAACCGACTAAGCCTTGACTCGTTTTTTTTTTTTGATACCCTATACATGGCAAAAAATCAAATAGCGTTAAGAAGTGTTTTTGACGAATTAAATGCCATTATAGGAGTAAAAAATGAGAAAAGGCTTTACCTTGATTGAATTGTTGATAGTTGTATTGATTATCGGTATATTGGCGTCTATTGCATGGCCACAGTATCAGGTTACGGTAATCAAGTCCCGATATGCCACATATATGCCTTTGGCTAAAGCGGTATGGCAGGCGCAGCAGCGGTATAAATTGGCCAATGGCATATATGCCCAAAATCTGGATGATTTGGATATTAATTTAGGCAGTGAAAAAGCGAAAAGCATTGAATCCGGCAGTTCAAAGGTGTATGGGGACCTCATTATAAAAACCTATGCGGATACAAAGGGCGAGGGGTGTTATGTCTTTGTAGGTCCGAATAAGATAGACGGTACCACGCAAGACTCCCCCTATGGGATTTATATGGGGCAGAAAGATTCACCGAACATTGGTCCGATGAACACGATGGTATTAAAGTGTTCCCCTTCAGCGGAGCCGATATCCTGTTTTTTTAATACGAAAAGAGGAGAGAAAGCCTGTTTGGCTTTTACGGGCAAAAATTCCACACATTATGCATACAGGCCGTTTAATATGAAAAATCACGGATACATCGGTTTATAAAAAATCCCCGCTTTAAGCGGGGATTTTTTATTCTTCGTCAATTTTCAGCATGGCTACAAAAGCTTCCTGCGGAATATTTAAGCTGCCAATGCTTTTCATGCGTTTCTTGCCTTCTTTTTGTTTTTCCAACAATTTACGCTTGCGCGTAATGTCTCCGCCGTAACATTTGGCGATGACGTCTTTGCGGTATGCGGGAATGGTTTCACGTGCGATGACTTTGCCGTTTACGGCGGCCTGCACGGCCACTTCAAACTGTTGGCGTCCGATGAGTTCTTTTAATTTGGCGCATAAAGCGCGGCCTTGGGTCTGTGCCTTGTCTTTGTGTACGACGACAGACAAAGCGTCTACCGGCGTGCCGTGCAGCAATATTTCCATCAGTACCACGTCCGCACTGCGAAAGCCGGCCACTTCATAATCAAAGGACGCATATCCCTTAGAAACGGACTTCAGTTTATTGTAAAAATCTATGACCATTTCTCCCATTGGCATTTCATATTTGATGATGACGCGCTGATTGGAAAGATGATCCATGTGGATAAAGGTGCCGCGTTTCTCTTTCAACAACGTCATAACGCCGTCCATGTACTCCACGGGCGTTACGACCGTAATATGAATGACCGGTTCTTTGATGTCAATAATATCCCCATGGGGAGGAAAATTGGCCGGATTGTCTATAATTTTGTAGCCCGGGTCATCCGGAGCGTCCGGCAGAGCGGCCAGCTCCTGCGGATGATTTTTGCGCGGAGTAAATTTTACGTGATATACTACGTTCGGCGCGGTGGCAATCAAGGAAAGATTGAACTCCCGTTCCAAGCGTTCTTTGACGATTTCTATATGCAAAATGCCCATAAAACCCAGACGAAAACCGAAGCCTAAAGCTTTGGAGGTTTCGCTTTGGTAATGGAAAGAAGAATCCGATAAATTCAATTTTTCCAGTGCCGTGCGCAGCAGCGGAAAATCCGTAGTTTCCACGGGGAAAATGCTGGCAAACACCACAGGCTTGGCGTCGGCATAGCCGGGCAGCGGAGTTTGTGCCGGCCGATCTGAGAGCGTTACGGTGTCGCCGACTTTTACTTGGTGTATGTCTTTAATCCCCGCCACCAAGTATCCCACTTCTCCTGCACTGAGAGAGGCGGCTTTGTGCAGCTGCTTGGGAGTCATAAATCCCACTTCTTCGGTTTTATAGCTGGCACCCGTTGCCATGAAACGAATGTTTTGACCGGCTTTTATCGTCCCGTCCACGATGCGTACGTACATAATAACGCCGCGGAACGGATCATAAAAAGAGTCGAAAATCAGTGCGCGCAGCGGTGCGTTTGGGTCGCCTTGCGGTGCAGGAATGTCGTTGACAATCCGGTCCAGCAAATGTTCAATGCCCATGCCCGTTTTTGCGCTGACGCGTTCGGCTTCTATAGGTTCGCGCAAAATGTCCCACAATTGTTCTTCAGCGGCGTCGGCGTCCGACTGGGATAAGTCCACCTTGTTCATAACGGGGATGATTTTAAGACCTAAACTTTGCGCCAAATGGGCGTGTGCGACGGTTTGCGCTTCCACGCCTTGGGAAGCGTCCACCAACAGCAGTACGCCTTCGCAGGCCCGCAGAGAACGGGCAACCTCATACGAGAAATCCACATGCCCCGGGGTGTCAATCAAATTCAAAATATAGTCTTTATATTGAATGCGCACCGCTTTGGCTTTAATGGTAATGCCGCGTTCGCGTTCCAAATCCATGCCGTCCAAAAGCTGAGCCTGCATTTTCCGCTTGGGTACGGTTCCTGTGTCTTCCAGTATTCTGTCTGATAAGGTGGTTTTGCCGTGGTCAATGTGTGCCACGATAGAAAAATTACGAATCTTCATCTTGGTTCTGTTGGTCTATTAAACTGCGTATGTCTTCCGACGAACTGGCCAGCAAAGCGGCCTGTGCCGTATCGGAGCATGCTTCAAAATTCAGATGGCGTATGCGGTTTTTTATGCGCAAAAACATGCGCGCCGGAACGGACAATGTATCTACTTCCAGCCCTAACAGCATGGGGACCATTTTTACATCGGAAGCTATTTCCCCGCAAATGCTGACTTCTTTGCCTCGCTGGTGAGCCGTCTGAATAATTTGGCGTATGGTGCGCAATACGGCCGGATGACACGGATCATACATATGTGCCACTTCGGGATTTACGCGGTCCACCGCAATTAAATATTGTATCAAGTCATTGGTCCCTATGGAAAGGAAATCCATTTCGCTTATCATTCCGTCCAAGGCTATAGCGGCCGCCGGTACTTCTATCATGGCGCCAAGTGCGATTTTATTTACGGGTTTTTTGCCTTGGGCTTCAAATTCCGCCAGTACTTCGTTCAAGGCGGTGCGTACGTGGCGTATTTCCTCTACGGACGACAACATGGGGATCATGATGCGTATTTGTGCAGGCACCTCGCAGGCGGTATGCACAATGGCGCGCAGTTGCGTATGCATCAATTCCGGATTTTTCAAAAACAGGCGTATGCCGCGGCAGCCCATGAACGGATTGTTGTCTTTGTCAAATTCATCCAAAGGAAAATCCGGTAATTTATCCGCTCCCAAATCCGCCAAACGGATAGTAACGGGGCGCATGTCAAATTTTTTGGCCGTGGACAGATAAAGCTGATATTGTTCTTCTTCCGTAGGAGGTTGGGGAATATTCATAAATAAAAATTCCGTACGCAAAAGCCCCAGCCCGTCCGTAATGAGTTTTTTATTTTCTTTCGTATCGGTGCGCGGATCAAAATTAATCATCAGCTTAAAAGGTTTCCCGTCCGCCGTAATGGTGGGCAGGTGATTAATGGTTTGCAGCAAGGATTCCGCTTTTTTTATTTCACGCTGGGTTTTTTTATACCGTGCCAATGTATATCGGTCCGGACACAGAATAAGCAGGCCGTTTTCCCCGTCTACAATAACGGTGTCGCCGTCTTTGACCTGCCGCAGCGCATTGGATAGGCCGACTACCGCCGGTAATTTCAGGCTTTGGGCCAAAATAGCCGTGTGGCTTGTTTTGCCTCCTAAATCCGTACAAAAACCGATAATTTGGTTTTCCTGCAGGTTCATGGTGTCAGATGGAAATAAATCATGGGCGATTAAAACGGAAGGACGACGAATGGAGGACCAAAACTGTCCTTTGTCTCCCTGCAAGTTGCCCACCAGCCTCTTGCCGACGTCAAAAATGTCATTGCGGCGTTCTTTGAAAAATTTGTCTTCTATTTTGTCAAAAGACGCGGCCAGCTCCTGCAGCGTATGGAAAATGGCGGCTTGAGCCGACATTCGTTCGTTTTTGATTTTGGCTATGGCGGCGTCTTTAAGCATGGGATCCTGCAAAATCATTTTATGCATGGACATCAGGCTGGCGTATTCGCCGCCTAACGTCTGCCGCAGTTTTTTTTCGCTTTCGTCCAAATCCGCCAGTGTTTTATCCACAGCACGGGCAAATTTGGCAATTTCCGCCTTTACCTCCGGTTCCTGAACGTGTTGGTTGGCTACGGCAAAATCCGCCGTGGGAAGCAATACTGCAGGACCTATAGCCACGCCCGGACTGGCGGGAACGCCTTTGATGACAAACATTTAATACTCCTCGTTAAATTTTTCGGTAAATAAACGCGTAATGGCTTCACAAGCTTCTTTCTCGTCTTTTCCGTTAAAGCTTACATGCAATATGGACCCGTATTCGGCGGCCAGCATCATGACGCCCATGATGCTTTTGGCGTTGATTTCCACCCGATCTTTGGCTATTTTGATATCACAGTCGTAGTTCGCCGCCGTTTGTGCGACCATGGCGGCCGGACGGGCGTGCAGCCCTAAGCGGTTGGTGATTTTAATTTCTTGTGTGATCACGGTAAAAAAGCCCCTTTTATATTAAACACACGGTACTGAAAATGATTACAGCCGCCAGATACAAATACACGTTTGGAATGCGCAGGCGGCGCGTTACAAACGAAGCGATGACAAAAAACAATACTAATATGGATCTGGCCACAAAATGAATATCCGGTTGTTTATTTTCCAAAAACCGGTAGACTCCAAACAAAATAAGTCCGGCCGCACAGAAAATGCCGATGCGCTTGGCGTTGTAAATGGTGCGGTTCCAATCAAAACGCGTCAGCCCAAAACAGGATTTTTCATCCGCTTCATATCCTATTTTTAGACCTTCCCAGCGGACAAATTGTGCTATGGCATTATAGATAAAAAATGCCGCCGCGCCCGCCGACAGCGCATAAGAGAGGGGGACTTCGGATATTTCCGTTTCCAAGAAATTCACTCCCAGCAGCATCCAAATAAAAATGGCCAGCAGCAACGTTAACGGTTTTAACGTACCCCAAAAGAGCCTGTCCCCTATGGAAGCGGCGGTAATGGATAACCCCCGTCGTGCGCCCATCCATTCAGCCACTTGCTCTTTGTAATCCGTTACGGAATGGGCTTGTGCGATGTTCTCTTCCATGCGGGCCATGGCTCCGAAGCAGAAAGAGGCCATGACGGGGTGTGTGTTGAAAGCTTCCAAATAACGGTTAACGACCGTATGCAAGGCTTCTGGGTCTTTGCGGTATAAACGGCGCAAAAAAGGCAGCATGACCAAAGCAAAACCGAGGTTCTGGTATTTGACGTAATTCCAGCCGGCTTGTAAAAAGAAAGAGCGGAAAAACATATTTACGCGTAACCAAAGGGACATGTTTTACCTCGCTTTAAGCCTAAATATGGGTATGAGTGCGGCCAAGCCTATCCACGGCACGGCCATGTACGCCAAACGGAACGAGAAGTGCAGCTGCTGTGGCAAATAGGGGTACAATATAAACATCAGTTGAGAGCTGGCCCACACCAAAACGGATATAAATACAAAACTCATCAAGAAAGACAAAAGGAGGGTGATCAAAATAATGCGCGTAATGTCGGAAGGTTTTTTTCCTATGCGTTTTTCCAGAAAAATCAGCCACTTAAAACGGGTTTTGCGCAGCAATGCGTCAAAAAACGAATACAGTACCGCGCCTAAAACGCCTAAGAAAAAGCCAAAATACAATTCAATTCCCTGTACATATAGAAACAGCGGTACGGCGCTGGCCACCACTCCGCTGGGCGGTATAATGCCGCCCAAAGGAGAAACATCCGCAAACAGCAGTTCTGCAAAAATGCCTATTTGTATGCCTGCCGCTACGTCGCCTGTCAGCCATCCGAAAATGGGGGCGGCAATAATCGGACGCGACAAAAGCGTCTGAAACGCATAAGTCGTGTCCAACTCCAGCAAAGCGGCAAAAACGCACAACAAAATCAAAGGCAACGTCATATTATAAAGTCTCTTTTATGGAAACGGACTTGGAACTGGGTATGGCCCGCGTTTCAATGTCTATTCCCAAATCATTTAATATACGCAATGTATGTCTGTCCCGCGCGTCCAAAAATACGTTTTCGGCCAGTTTTTGTGCGCCTTCCTTAAAATGCATTCCGCCGATGTTAAGAGATTTTATTTGCAGACCGTCTTCCAGCAGCGGATTCAAGTCCTGCAAAGATCCCATTAGCAGAAAAATGCGTTTTTTAGATGCACTTATGTAACCGACGCAGCGCGCCGGCTCCATGACCGTCAGTTCATATTCAAACGGCAGGGATAAACGTAATAAATTTTTATTGACGCAGTTTTCCCGTTCGCGCGGACACGGAATAACCACTTCGTCAATATTAAGTTCGGGCAGCCATGCCTGTACAATTTGTCCGTGTATCAGGCGGTCGTCCACCCTAGCAAAAATAATAGGCATATTACAGCCCCTTTATCAAAAGCTCCGTGGCGTTAATGACGGCACGTTTACCGTCGGACTCTATTTTTTCTGCCAGTTCTTTAGGCGTCAGTTTTTTGCGGCTGTTCAAGGCAGTAAGGAGCATGCTCAAATTCATGCCCGTAATCACGTGGCACTTTGGATTTTCCTTGGTGGCCGTAAGGGCGATATTGGTTGCGCTTCCGCCGAAAATATCCGTAAGAACGACGGCTCCTTCCGCCGTGTCGGCCAAGAGTTTCGTCAATTCTTTCGCGCCTTGCTCTACGGAGCTGGACGTGGTAACCGAAAGCGTTCGTACGCCTTCGGCGGGCTTGCCCAGAATCTGGGCCGCCGTGGCCAACATTTCCTCGGCTAAATTGCCGTGGGTAACTAAGATCAGTTCTACCATATTATAATCCTATATCTCTATGAAATTCCGAAGCACTCAGTCCCTGTTTGCGCAATGTTTGCGCCAATTGATGCGCCATAAAAACGCTGCGGTGTTTGCCACCGGTGCATCCTATGGCGATAGTCAAGTAACTTTTGCCCTCCTTAATATACTTGGGGATAAGGTATTTAATCAAATCCGCAAAGCGGTCGGCAAATTCACGCGATTGTTTAAATGACAAAATGTAATCCTGTACGGCCTTGTCCAAACCGGTTTTGTTTTTAAGCCCGCTTACATAATATGGATTGGGCAGAAAGCGCACGTCCATGACGATATCCGCTTCTTTGGCAATGCCGTTTTTAAAACCGAAAGAGACTACGGAAATTTGCATTTCTCCTTCTTTCTTTAATTCTAGCAAAGCAGACAGCTTTTCTTTTAATTCTCCCAGTTTTAAGTCCGTGGTGTCTATCACTTTGTCGGCGGCTATTTTAATGGGCGTCAATAAATCATGTTCATGTGCGATGGCCGTTGCAAGTTTTTTATGAATGGGATGTTTGTGCTTCGTTTCGGAAAAACGCCGGATCAGACACTCTTCGGAAGCGTCCAAAAAAATGACCTTCGGACTGAAATCATCTTTTGTGATATTTTTCAAAAGAGCGGGCAGTTCTTTTAATTTTTCTCCCTCGCGTACGTCTACGCCCAAAGCGACGTTTTGCAGCTCCGGTCTTTGTTTTACATAATCGGCAAACTGTCTAAAAAGAGCCAGCGGCAAATTATCTACGCAATAGAAACCAAAATCGCCGAAAATTTTGAGCGCTTGGCTTTTGCCCGCGCCGCTCATGCCGGTAATAATAAAAAGTTTGCGTTTAGTTTGCATGGTTTTTTGTTGTTTGTTTCATGCGGTCCAGCATTTTACGGCTGAATTCTTTGGCCGAAAAAATGCCTTGCGCCTTTAAGCGCTGGTTCAGCGCGGCCACTTCTATAAGCGCCGCCAAGTTCCGCCCCGGGGTAACCGGCAGGAGCAGGGAAGGCACCTCTATGCCCAGTATTTCCGAAGTATTCTGCTCCACTCCCAAACGGTCTATATTTTTTGCCGGCGGAGTAAGCACCACTTCCAAATCAATGCTCATTTCGTCTAAAGTGGAACCGACGCCAAACAACAGTTCCACGTCCAAAATCCCCAAACCCCGCACTTCCATGTAGTGTTTGAGCATTTCGGGACAGGAGCCGACCAAAAAACGTCCCCAGCGTTTCTGTACTTCCACAACATCATCGGCTACCAGAATATGTCCGCGCTTAATCAGCTCCAAAGCGCATTCACTTTTGCCTATGCCCGCTTCCCCCCGCAGCAATACGCCTATGCCGCTGACGTTTAGGAGTACGCCGTGCAAATGCGTAACAGGGGAGAGTTTTTCATCTAAATAGCGGGAGAATTCCGCCACAAACGCGGCCGATTCCATGCTGGTTTTTAACACGGGTACGTCCGCTTCCAAACAAGCTTTTTTTACTGCTGGCAACGGCATTAGATCCGCCGCCATGATAACGCACGGTACGCGGCCTTGGCCCAGCATCTTGGCGATATTTGCTTTCAATACGCTCGGTTTTTCTTTGGCGCAAAAGCCGTGTTCTCCTCTTCCAAACACTTGGACGGCGTCGGCGCGGAAATGATCCAAATGCCCGCACAGGGCCAGCCCGGGCCGGTTAATGCTGGGAGTGGTGATTTCCCGATGCACGTAACGTTTGCCGCAAATCAGCTCCAAGTGAAGACGCTTCACTTGGAGCAATTCGCAGACTGTTACGGATTTGGTAAATTCCTGCACCGCTTGTCCTTTTTATTTTTTCTTAATAGGCTTAATCAAACCGTACGTTCCGTCCAAGCGTTTGAAAATTAAGTTGATTTGCTTGGAATCTTCGTCCAAAAACATCCAGAACGAATAGCCCAGCCGTTCCATTTCATAAGCCGCGTCTTCAGGGTTCATCGGGGTAACTTCCACCTGTTTGATGACCGAGAATTTAACGTCGTTGGGAGGCAACAGAATGTGATCGGTGAACGTCGCAAACTCTTCCGCCGCAGCGGCTTTTTTGGCCGTGCGTTTGGATTTTGTTTTTTCTTTGGCTTTTTTCAGCTGCGCTTCTGCTTTGACGGCCGCGGCGTCTATAGCCTTATATAAATCGGTTTCAACGGCGCTGGCGCTGACCGGATTTTTGCCTCCCGTATGGATAATAATTTCCGCGCGCTGGTTTATTTTCTTTTCCACGGAAAGCAAAACCTGCGCCCAAACAATATGATCTACGTAATTTTCAATTTTGCTGACGCGGGTTTGCACAAATTGTTTGATGGCGGGCGTCAGTTTAATGTTTTTGGCGGTAACTTTAATTTCCATAACTTCCTCCGTATAGTCTTGACGGGAAACCCGTACTCACATTTAATCATTAATTTCTCGTCAGTGTCAACGGCGGGCGCGGAGGGCGGGGCCTGAAAGAAAAGGCCGCGGGCCGGTGGCGGCGCGTCGCGGACAAACAGCCGGTACGGACGAAAGCCGCACCGTTATTTAAGTATAAAACAATTCAGACAAAAAACAAGAGCAAAAACAAAACCGCGCATAAAATGACAATCTCTGCCGCGCATACAGTCATGCGTTGACGGTCGGCAATTTGCCTTATTCGGTGGGGCCCGCCGTGCCGATTCGGTATTTTCCGTTTTCAAAAAACGGTCTGCAAGGCCCGTCTTTTACGAAAAAATTTACTGTACGGATAAAAAAACGCCCCGTTTTGCGGGGCGTTAAATTATTTGGCGTTAACCATTTTTGCTCTGGAAATATCGCCTTTCTTATCCAAGAAATACAGATATCCTTTTTCTTTTTTGATACCGGTTTTTTCCACTTTTTTAGGCTTGCCGCCTTTTTTGCCGCCGCGAGCCATTTGCACGCGCGCCACGTCGCCGTCCTTGTCAATATAATACAAGAATCCGTCTTCGCGTTCTACGCCGATTTTGAGTACTTTTTCTGCCATACTGGATGTTCCTCCTTTAAGGAAACAGTTTTCAGGGTTCGGATTAAAAACTGCGAAATGTTAGCCGTGCGCATAACGTCTCTCACGTCTGCGCCGGGGTGTCCGGCACCCTTACCGAAAAAGTCTAATAAATATTCTTCTCTTTTGCAAGCCTTTTTTTCTTCGGAGAGCTTTGTCTTTGTATTCGAAAGTGTTTTTGAATATAGAAATCGTACGCGTAAGAGCGGCTTGCGTCAGGTTTCGTACGCGCGGGATAATGTATAATACAATATATATCCCCTTTTGAGCCAAGGACGGTAACCCATGTATTTGAAAGCCATAGAAATCGTCGGTTTTAAATCTTTTGCCGATAAGGTGCGTTTGGATTTTGAGCCGGGTATCACCTGCGTGGTGGGCCCCAACGGCTGCGGTAAGTCCAACGTCATTGATTCGGTCCGCTGGACCATTGGTGAAATGAGTTGGAAGGCTTTGCGTTCGGCTTCTATGGTGGATATTATTTTTAACGGTACGGCCAAACGTGCACCGCTGAATATGGCGCAGGTCAGCATGATTTTTGACAATTCCACGCGCAATTTGCCCTTGGATTTTAATGAGATTACCGTTACGCGTAAAATTTTCCGCTCCGGTGAAAGCGAATATTATCTGAATAAAGTGCAGTGCCGCCTGCGTGATATACGCGATTTGTTCTTAGACACGGGCATAGGCGGAGAAGGCTATGCCATTATAGACCAAGGCGGCGTGGAAAGCGTGCTTTCCGCCACGCCGGAACAGCGTCGGGAAATGTTTGAAGAAGTGGCCGGTGTATCCAAATACAAAGCCAAACGCGAAGAATGCATACGGCGCTTGGAGCGCGTGGATTTGGATTTGGCGCGTTTGGCTGATACGGTAACTTTGCTGGCGGAGCAAATCAAAAAATTAGACGGGGAGGCCCGCAAAGCCCGTTTGTATCAAAAATACCGCGAAGAATTAAAAGAGAGCGAAATTGCCATTTCGCTCTGCTCCATCAAAGAGGCGGACGAGCTGATAGCCAAACACGGGGGGGAACTGGAGCCGGTGCTTTCGCGTGCGAAAGATTTGGAAAATCAGATTTCCGCGCAGGAAGGACAGACGGCCGCCATGGATTTAAATTTAACGCACAAACAAAAAGAGTTGACGCAGTTTAACGAAAAAATAGCCGCCAGCAAATACCAAGTGGGCTTGTTGGAGGGGGCGATAAAAAACTGCGACAATTTAACGGCAGAATTTACGGCGCAGCTGGCCGCCTCCGGTGATGAGTCTCAGCGTGGGCAGAACCGTCTTAAAGAAATAGAACCCGCCATAGCCAAACTGAAAGCGCAATTGGCGGATTTGGACGGGCAGCTTTCCCCGCTGCAACAGCAATATAATGAAGAATTTTCCTTATCTCAAAAGCAGGAGCGGGAATGGCGCGATACGGACGGGCAAATCCAGCGCGCCAGCGCTGATTTAATGCGTTTGGTGCAAAACCAGATGGAATGCCAAAATCAAATTGCGTTGGAACAGGCCAACGTGCAGCGCGAAACCGACGATTTAATCACATTGGAAAAAAGCAGCAGCGCGGAAAGCGGCGTAGAAGGGGTGAAAAAAGCGTTGGAAGAGATCCGCATGCGTTTGACGGAAAAACAAAACGCCGCGCAACAATGCCGCGCGCAAATCGCAGAGGCGGAAAGCCAGCTGAAAGAGCTGCAGCAAAAAAGAAGTTCTTTGAATGAAAAACTTTCCTTGATAAAATCTGAGAAAGCGGCGTTGAACGCCAAGTTGGACATTATTCGCACGCAAGGGGAAAATGATCCTTATTGGGTGGGCGTCAAAACGGCCTGCGAGGCCGGCATTGCCGGCGTGAAAGGCACGTTGCGCAAAGCGTTGAAATTTGCCCCCGAAGCAGCCACCGCCGTGGAAGAAACCTTTGGAAAATATCTGGACGCGGTACTGTGCGACAATGAGGCGGCCGCCCGCGCCGCCGCTGAAAAACTCAAAGAACACGGCAAGGCGCGCTGCAAGTTTATTTTGTTGGATAAAGTGCCTCCGATAAAACCCGTCGCCGGTACATTTAAGGCGCAGCTGCAATATGCGCCGGAGCTGGAAAATCTGATCAGTTTGCTGGCGGGTGATTATAACTTGGAAACGGACGGCGTTTTGTCCGGCGGGTTTTTCCTCAGTGCCGGCGCCAGCGGCGTCAGTGCGCCGGAGGCGTATTGGGGCGAAGAAGAAAACGTCAAACAAATTTTGGCCGAGAAAACGCAGCAAGAAGACCAGATTTCCAAAGAAATTATCTCCAATTATGAAGCTTTACAGAAAGCCGACGAAGCGTTGCGTACCATGCGCATCCATGTGCAGGAAGCCGCCGTTGCCGCCGGCGCGGTGCAGGGGGAGCTGGCTTCCAAAGAGCGGGAGCTAAAGCAAGTGGAGGAAGCGTTGGCAAAAGCCGCCGCGCAAAAGCAGGAGCTGATGCTTCGCGTGGACAAACGTAAACTGCATGTCCAGCAATTGCAAAATGATTTGCAAAATATTTTACAGCAGCAAGAGTCTCTGAAAGCGCAAACGGAAAATTTAAAAACGCAAAAAGCGGAGTTGCAGAAACAAACGGAACAAACCAAAAGCCGCTTGAACAGCTTGAACGGCGCTTTATATGAGTTTAAGATACGTAAGAACAATGTGGAAGTGGATTTGAAATCCACGGAGTTTGAGTATAACACGCTGCGGGCCAATGAGGGCAAACGCGCCGAGGCGGTTAAATCCGCCAGTGCGCGGCTGCAGGCGCTGGCACAAGAAAAACTCGGTACGCAGGCCAAACTTTCTGCCGAGCGCGATACGTTGGCGCTGTTGGAAACGGACGAGTATAAATTGCGTGAGTCATTGGAAGTGATGAAAAAAGAATATAACGAGAAAATGACCGCGCTCAACGCCAACAAAAAACAGCTGTCGGATTTGCATATCAAACAAAACGATTTAGAAAACGCTCTGGCCAACGCCCGCCGCCAACGCACGACGGTAGTCAACAATTTGTTTGAAAGCTGGAATATTACGCCGGAAGAAGCGCAAATGAACTTTGGCGGGAAAACGGTGGATTATGAACGCGTCAAGATGATGCGCAAGCGCATTGAAAATATGGGAGCGGTCAATATGACCGCTCCGGAAGAATATGACGCTCTGACCCAGCGCCATGATTTCTTAAAAGGCCAAATTAACGATTTGGAAGACGCCAAAAAAGATTTGCGTTCCGCCATACATAAAATTAATATCACTACGCGCGACAATTTCAAATATACATTTGAGCAAGTTAAAATGCATTTTAAGAATATTTACCAGACTCTTTTCCGCGGCGGAGAATGTGATTTGGTTCTGACCGATCCGGAAAATCTGCTGGAGACGGGCATTGAAATTTACGCCCAACCGCCTGCCAAAAAGTTTTTGAATATTTCTTCTCTGTCCGGCGGGGAAAAGACGCTGACGGCTCTGTCTTTGCTGTTTGCGTTTTTTACGCACAATCCGGCTCCTTTCTGCATTATGGACGAAGCCGATGCGGCGTTGGACGAGGCGAATGTGGAACGTTTTGTAAATCTCATCAAAGAGTTTTCAAATACAACTCAGTTTATTGTGGTTACGCACAACAAACGCACTATGGAGTCGGCGCGCAGGCTTTATGGCGTCACCATGGAAGAAGGCGGCGTATCGAAAGTGTTGTCTGTCAATTTGGCCGATCGCGCAGACCAAGCCAAAAAAGAAGAACTGGAAGCCATGGCGGTGCTTTGATGATATACGGCATTCTCTCGGATATTCACGGAAATTTGGAAGCGTTTTATGCCGCATTGCAGCGTTTGAAAGAAGAAGGAGCGCAGCAATATATTTTTTGCGGAGATTTGGTGGGATACGGCCCCGATCCGGAAAAATGCATCCAGAAGTACCGCAATATGCAGGACGATGGAAAAGTGGTGGGCGTTTTGGGCAATCACGACGCCGTTTTTTCTCATCCGGAATTGCGGGAATTTTTTAATTTTGACGCTTTGCAGGCGTTGGATTGGACGGGCAAACAGCTTAATGCCCGAGATACGCGCTTCGTTTCTTTTTTACCGGAAGTGACGCACGGAGATAATTTTACCGTAGTGCATGGCACTCCGATGGATCCGATCAAGGAATATTTCTCCAGCTGCCAGCAATATCGTATGGCCTATAAACAGTGGCAGGGGCAAATGCTCTTTGTAGGGCATACGCATTTATCTTTTTATATGGAAGGAGACGCGTCCGCATGCCATGTACATGTTGTAAGAGAGGAAGAGGAAGTCCCCTTGCAGCCGTCCTGCCGCTATGTGATTAACGCAGGTTCCATCGGTAAACCGCGCGACAATGACGCACGGGCTTCCTTTGGTTTGTGGGATACTGAGAAAGAAACATTTCGTTTCTTGCGCCAAAAATATGATTTTCATCTCACACAGGAAAAAATGCGCGCGGCTAAATTGCCGGAATTTTTAATAGACAGTTTGTCGTGGGGAATGTAAACGGCGGCGTTTGTTTATAGCGGCGGTTTCCGCAGGTGCACCAAAGGCCGGCCAAACATTCTCAATATGTATACGCTTTGTGTCTTGCGGCTTCCAGCAGCTGGCGCCATGCCGCTCCGCCACGGTATTCCAATTTACAAAATAGAAGAACGGACACGGAATTTCATTTGCGGCAAACGGCAATGTCCACGGCAGCAACTCCTACAGATGCGTCTGGGCGGACGCGGTGGGGACATGTTTTATTTCTGAAACAATAAAATCCTCATCTAAGCGCATCATCTTTGCCCACCAATCTAATACGCATTCCGGACACACGCCTGCCTCATGGCTCCGGTTATCCGTCTCGTCATTTCTGAGGGCTGCACATGGCAATCTCCTCTTGATAAATAAGAACAAAACGACATAGATGCATACAGAGACCGGTGAGCATGACGGGTGAAATAAAATTTTATGATATGTTTGTTTTGTCTTTAGGCCATGTCAGAGAGGATTGCGCTGTTTTCGCCCAGCGGTTGCCGTGCTTGTTACGCTGCGGCAAGGCTGGTTGAATGCTTGTTCAGCCAAAAGCATTGTGCCGTTTCCGCAGGTGTTTGGCCTTTGCCGTTTATTTGCCCAAAATTGCCTAAGCCTTGACTCGTTTTTTTTTTGATACCCTATGCATGGTAAAAATCAAATAACGCCAAGATGTGTTTTTGGGAGATTAAACGCCATATAGGAGTAAAAAATGAAAAAAGGTTTTACCTTAATTGAATTGTTAGTGGTTGTACTCATTATTGGCATTTTAGCTGCCATTGCGCTGCCTCAGTATGAAAAAGCCGTGGAAAAAGCGCGCGCTTCGGAAGCTATGATCATATTAAAAAGCTTGAAAGAGGCACAAGATGTGTATATTTTAGCCAATGGGGCAGATGAAATTCCCGCTTTGGAAGATTTGGATATACAGATTCCTGGGGAAGATGAAGAAAGCGATGACGGTGGAAATAGAATGTGGAGAAGAACAAAGCATTTCAACTATGGCTTTGCGCAAAGAACCGGTAATCCGCATGCGGTCCGTCTGGAGGAAGGTAAAAGATTGTATAGTTTGGCTTATTATCGCGCGGTGGATAGTTTTGCCTGCCACGTAGATGGCGGCGATAAAAAATATGCCGAACTGTGCA
This sequence comes from uncultured Elusimicrobiales bacterium, assembly GCA_944324685.1. GTDB lineage: Bacteria > Elusimicrobiota > Elusimicrobia > Elusimicrobiales > Elusimicrobiaceae > Avelusimicrobium. The sequence goes on along the minus strand of CALUXG010000038.1, from coordinate 49,672 downwards.
AATCTTTAGGCGGTAAAGGCTATACTGGTTGTCAAGCAGGCTCCACCAAGGATACATGTTTCTTATTGCAGTGATATTTTGATGACAGCGGTAAAAGAGAAATGATGTTTGGTTCCATGCGGCCGAGACTGCCCGTTTAAGCTTGCAGGCATTGCGTCATAAAGGCCAGTGCTTTTTCTTGATCAATTTTATTGTTCAAATCATTCAGCAAATTTTCCAACGCTTGTCCCTCATATTGCGTTACCCCGCGGGAATTTCTGCCCGCCCAATGTTTGATGATTCGCGTGTTTTCCAGCAAAGTTCGGCTAAAAGGGGAACATAAGCGCGTTCGGACTTCTTTTCCGCGGACGGATACGATATAAATCATATAAACGCTTTGTTCTTGCGCCAGAAACGAAAGTAATTTATCTATATTGTATCCTTTGGGGTTGCTGGACAAATTCGCCACTTTGCTTTTGATGTCTGTGGCGGTGTTGTACAAACCGACGCGGCGCATATAATCTGCCAAGGCGTCTGCCGTGTATATTTTCGGCAACGTTTTTCCATCGCGCAGACATTTTTGCAGTATTTGTTTGTCGTTTTCCGCCGCCGTAATGAGAGATTCAATCACTCTGCCCCGCAGATTTACGTTGTTTATTTCCGCCGCCGCCACAAGATCTTCCTGAACGTCTCGTACGCGTTTGTCCAAGTCTGCATTTAGGGCGGTATATTCGGCAGAAAGCATAAAAGCGGCAGCCCGTTCCGGCGCGCGCAGAATGCAGGCTGTTTGCTCTTTTGTCGGCGTAAATTTTTTTCCAGACGGATGAATGTTTTTTGTGGCTTCCTCCAGTCTTTGCAGGTTTTTTTCAACGGAGGATTTTGCATGTACGGCAAATAAATATTCAAAATTTTCCGGCCGGTTCGCCATATTTTCAAATTCCTGCGTAATATCGCCGTAGTTAAAACTGCCTCTTATATTGTCTGCGCGAAACGTTTGAGAAGAATGGCTTATTTTTGTTAAAAAAGTGGTGTTGGCAAGGCATAAATAATTTTTTATCGGCGTTACAAGGCAAACCAGAAACGGCATGCGGTCATAACGCAGCAAAGCGGAAAGAGACAAAACGGTATTGCTGCAATGTGGGGAGGCCGCGGAACAAAACCGAATGGCAAAATCGTTTCCGTAAAATACGCTTCGGGCCTTGGCAAGACCGAACGCCTGCTGCGCTTGTTCGGACAGGCGCTTTTTATCCGCTATGCCGTCGCGGGCGAAAATAAAAGAAGTGATTTGCTGTATGGTTTGTCGGGGATACATGTTTATTTGTTTTTTGCGGTAAAAAATTTCCTGCATGCTTTTGGTGCACTTTTCTTTTTTGAGCGCGGGATTTTGGTTTGGGCTTTCTGTTCCGGCAGGGAATTGCGTTCCCAAAAGACGCCGTTCACATACCCTTGGATTTGCGGGTTTTGCTCCGCCGCTTTTAGGCGTTCTTCCGCCCATACACAATAACGGGCTTCCCGTTCTATGCCTATATAACGGCGCTGCAGTTTTTTGGCTACGACGCTGGTGGTGCCGGAGCCTAAAAAGGGGTCTAACACAAGGTCGTTTTTGACGGAGCTGGCCAAGATGATTTTTGCAATCAGCTTTTCGGATTTCTGGGTGGGGTGGGCCGTGTTTTCCGCCATGGACCAAAAGGGAATGGTAATATCGTCCCAAAAATTGGAAGGACAAGTGTCGCGATAATTGCCTTGTTCGGTTTTCGTCCAATCTTTCGGCTGGCCGTTGACGCGGTAAGGAGCGATGACTTTTTTGCGTATTTTGACGGCGTTCAGGTCAAATGTATATTTGTCCCCGTTGGTGGCAAACCAAATGTCTTCCATGCCGTTTTTCCAATTCGCTTTGGCGCCGCGGCCCTTTTCCCTCTGCCACGTAATGCGGTTGCGTATATGAAAAAAATCGCCTAAAACCCGCCCCACAATCAGGCTGGTCTGCCAATCGCAGCAAACGTATATGGAGCCGGTTTCTTTCAATAAAGGTTTTATCACGCTAAGCCATTGGCGCGTATAAGTTTCATAGTCGGCGGTTTTTTTCTTGGAGAATGTGGCGCCATTAAAGGACTTGGTCAAATTATACGGAGGGTCCGCTATGATTAAATCTACGCTTTTTTGCGGCAGAAGAGGACATACTTGCAGCATATCTCCCAGAATGGTTTTGTTGGCCACGGCGCGAAGACTGGCGGTTTTTTGCGTAAGCCGAATGCAACGATTCAGAAAAATTTTTCCTTCTCGTACGGAAGTGTCAATCGTTTTGTTTCTGCCGGCTTTGACCGTGGGCATACTTTCTCCAAACGCTGCAAGGCTTTACGCAAGAGGCCAAAGCCCCGCCCGTTTTTGAGTTAAATTTCAGGAATAATCATACAGACGGAATCTGTATATTTATTGTAGGTAAGACCCGCTTTCTTTGTCAATGTTTTCCAGATGAGCCTTATAGACGGGACGAGATTTTTTAAAAATGTTTTCGGGCAGAAAAAAACCTGCCGTGCAGCAGGTTTTTATGAAATGGTGGACCCGACAAGGATCGAACTTGCGACCTCCTGCATGCCATGCAGGCGCTCTCCCAGCTGAGCTACGGGCCCGTCTGCATATAGTATAGCAATTTTTTCTTCGTTTGCAAACTTTTTTCTTTTTCCTCCGGTCTAGAAATGCCAAGCGGCGTTAATTTCTCCGCCCCAGCCGTCTTGCTGTCCGCCTTGTGCAAAAGCGTTCAACGCTGCGGTAAGACCCGTTTCCGTATTGGTATAAATCAAGCCGAGTCTGGCGCGGGCGGAGGTCCCGCGCAAAGACAAGTCTTCTATTCTTCTCTCCTCCACAGCGCTGACGGCGCGGCCGTTAAATTCATGCAGTACTTCCGCCTGAGCCATGGGCGAAAAACGACCAAAAGACAACGCGGCGGGGCGGTATGTCAAAGAGAGTGTTCCCAGCAGACCGTCCAACCCGTTTATGTGGATGCGTTCGCTTAAATTATTTGTCATGCTGTCGCCTTGGACGTGTGTCCAGCGCAGTTTTGCTTGCGCATGCAACTCTTCGTCCAGTTTGTATAAAGCTCCTGCCTGCAAAGACAGAAGCGGACTCTGGTAATCAAAATCCGCACCGGTTTCACTGCCGCCGTAACTGGTTTTTTGCCAGCCGACGCGCATATCAGCGGTCAAACGGAGCCGTTCGGAGGCGGCCCAGCCGCCAAATAAACCGCCCGCCCAATCTTCGGCGTAACTGTCGGCCCGCACGGGGTAGAGGGTGTATCCTCCGTATGAATAACGGGCATATAAACCGGCGGTAAAGGCATCATTTTTTTTGTATATGCCGGCTATAGCCGTTGTGGCGCGTAATGTAAAGCCGCTGCCGGTGTCGTGTTTCAGATGTTCATAGCCGGCTTTGAAAAAAGTGCCGCTGCTGCGGCCGTTTTGCGCGGCGGTCTGCAAAACGTCGTCCAAAAGAGCGTCTGAGGCATTAGCCAAAGCCAGCGCCAGCAATCCCGTCTGTCCATAACTGTGCGCGCGCGGAACGGAGAAGCCCCCGTTCAATATCCAAGCCGTCATGCCGCTGGCTTCTGCTTGCGGACTTAATGAATAGGTATAGACGCCGGAATTAGCCGCGTGCAGCGTGAAAGAAGAGTCGGCACTCGGAGTACGGATTAATATGCGGCCGTTTATGTCTTCCGTTCCCTCCACCACCAGATGCGCTTCGTGGACGTTTTGGTCAAAAATAACGGAAGTATCCGCTCCGACAATTAAATAGGGCAGATCAAAACCGGACAGTTTTAATGTTTCTTCGCTTTGGTAGTTAAGCAAGGTCAGCTGATTGCCCGTCCCCGCTCCACCGTATACTTCACCCGTAATGGAACTTGTACCGGATAAAGTAACGCTGTGGCCTCCTCCATTTTTGGCATCGGCAGCATATACATCGCCATTAACGGAGGTATTATGTAGTATGAGTTTATTTCCGCTGGAAGAAGCATTCTCTCCCTGCGCCAAAGCTCCATATATGCTGCCGTCTACCTGCGTGTCGGAAAGAGTTACTTGGTTCCCGTCGGTCTGCGTATAATCCCCATATGCCGCCGCTCCATATACGTTTCCGGTAACGGACGAAGCGGAAATATTTAATTGATTGTATGAAGCGGAAGAAAGGGCCGTGTCTAACAGTCCGTCGGGATTTACATTGTCTTCTCGGGTAACCAGACCGCCGTAAACGGAAGCCGTCAGCCTGCTTTCGCTTATTACCATGTTGTTATGATCCGCCTGATAACCTATGGAAAAGTCTTGTTGTCCCTGCGCGCTTAACGTTTGGCGTTCATGTTCGGCCCAGCCGCCGGCCAGTACAGAGGCGTTGACGGAGGAATTTTCTATTTGGACCGTGTTGGCATTGGCCGCTCCGCTGAAATTTAACGCACCGGCTATTTGAGCGCCGGCGTTGCCCGCTTCGGCGTTTTGCAGAAAAACGGTGTTCTGCTGCGCCAGCGTTTGTGCGGTGTTCCAGCCCACGGTCGAGGGATCCTGCTGGACGCGCGCGTTGGATATGTGCGCGCCAAAGATATTCCCCGTTGCGCGGGATCCTGAGATGATTTCTACGCGGTTGCCGGCGGCTTGTACGCTGTGGCTTTGCGCGCCGTATACGTTTCCGGAAGCGGAAGATCCGTTTGTCAAAGAGACGGTATTTTCATTGGCGGTATTTTCTATTTCCGTCGGCTGGCCATTGGAATAAAAAATGTTTTGTCCGAAAGAAGCGCCGTAAACATGATGTGCGTTGGAATGATCCAAGGATACGGTATTTCCGTCCGTGCTGATGCCTCCGTAAGCGCCGATTATGTCGTGTGCGAAGGCATTGGTCAAGCGGACGGTATTGTTGTCGTTTCGCAAAGGCTGACGTACGGTAATGTCCCAACTGGCGCCGAGTCCCGCAGCACCGGCCACCAAACCGTTGACGTAAGAATTGGTGATTTCCACAGTATTGTCATGCAGATAAGTTTCCGACAAATACGGACTATATGCACCGATAATATTGTTGCCGATGGGGGCCGCTTCATTTGCTGCATCTTGTATAAGCACAGAATTATAGGCGGCTTCTCCTTGGCCGACTACGCCGCCGTAAATATTATAGTTGGATTTTTCACTCGGATCGCCGCTGCCCATTGCTCCGGATATTTGCACGGAATCCACAATAACGGAAGATAAAGTGTAGGTGTCGCCTTGTGCGTCCACGCGGTGTTCCACTTGGTAATCGGTCAGCGTCGTATCCGGAGACAGCGGGGCGTTGGGATTGACGGAAGAAGCAGTAACAGTAACGGAATTGCCGTTGGCTTGCGTGCCATAAGGCGTATAACCCCCGTATATGCTGCGGTCTATGGAAGAGGTGGAAATTTCCACTTGGTTTCCATTAGCTATGCCTGTATTGGCCCATGCGCCTATCACGGCGGAATTGTGCAGCGGGCTATTGTTGTTGTGTATGTTGCTTGCCGTAATAATCAGACGGTTGCCTGTGGCATTTTCTTCGGCGTGGGCATAGTCTACCGCCTCTTGGCCGGCAATGTCGGCATTGCTGATTTCTTTTACCGTATTGGTTACTTCATTTTCCAAAGCTTGCGCCGCCGAAGCCGCCGCCAATGCGGCAAACAATGCAATCCATATCCGTATTTTCATATATCCTCCCGTTACAATCTGCTGGTATTATATATTTATATGAGCAAAAAGAGAGAGATGAAAAATAATTAGTCTTGTTTTATTTGACGTCTGATAGGCTATTTTCTATACTGTGGGGAAGCGGCGGTTTGCGGCGCCGTTTATCTGGCGAAAACGGAGCGTGTTATGGAAAAAACGGTATTGATTATGGGCGGAGCGGGTTATATAGGCTCGCATACGGTAAAGCATTTGCAGGAACAAGGATATTCCTGCGTCGTGGCGGATAATTTGGTTTATGGCCACCGGCAGGCTGTGCCGGAGGGGGTGCCGTTTGAAAAAGCGGATCTGGCCGATGTTGCGTCTTTGGAACCAATTTTTTCCAAGTATGATTTTTCGGCGGTGCTGCATTTCGCCGCGTACGCTTATGTGGGAGAAAGCGTAACGGATCCACAAAAATATTATCAAAATAACGTGGCAGGCACGCTCAATCTGCTCTCTGTAATGAAAAAACATCACGTAAATAAAATCGTTTTTTCCAGTACTTGCGCCACATATGGAGAGCCCAAATATACGCCTATGGATGAAAAACATCCGCAAAACCCCATTAATCCTTACGGACGCAGCAAACTGATGATTGAGCAAGTCTTTGCTGATTATGCCCGTGCGTACGGGTTGAAGTATGCGGCTTTGCGTTACTTTAATGCCGCCGGAGCCGCTCAAGACGCAAGCATAGGGGAATCCCACAATCCCGAAACACATTTAATTCCTTTGGTCCTGCAGGCTATTAAAGGAGAAAGGTCTTGCATTAAAATTTTTGGAACCGACTATCCTACACCGGACGGAACTTGTTTGCGCGACTATATTCATGTGGAAGATTTGGCTTGCGCCCACCGGCTCGCTTTGGAAAAACTGAATGACTTCAGCGGATATGTCAATTTGGGGACGGGCATTAAAACATCGGTCAAAGATATTATTGCGGCGGCTGAAAAAGTAACGGGAAAGACTTGCCCCGTGCAACCCGCACCTCGCCGCGCCGGAGATCCAGCCGAGCTATATGCCGCGGCTCATGGACCGGCCGAAACCGTGTTAGGCTGGAAGCCCCGTTATTTGCAAATTGAAGATATTATTGCTACGGCGTGGAAGTGGGAACAGAACAGAAGATACTAAAGTGGGTTTTGCCTGTTTACAAAACGCAGGGCTGCCCGAAAAAAGGCGGCCTTGCGTTTTGTAAAATGTCGGCGTGGATTAAATGTATACTTCCAAAAGTCTGGCGTGCGAGGCGCGCAGCAGAATGTCGTCGGCGCATTGCGCCGGCACAAAGACGGTTTCTCCCATTTGCATGGGCAGAGCGTATTGTTTGCATTCCAATTCTGCTTGCCCTTTTACACACATATAAGCGACGAAACTGCCTTGGTCTTTCAGTCGGCGCGTCATTTTTCCCTGCAGTTCCAGCACCTGAACCGTAAACGACGGACATTGGACAACAGGCACCGCATGGTTTAGACGCGCCACATAATGCGTACGCGCATCTTCCAAAGGCGCAAAGTCAATGGCTTCGGCAGCCAATTCCACCTGCAGAGGTCTTTCTTTGCCGTCCAAATCTTTGCGGTGATAGTCATAAATACGGTAGGATTGGCCGGAGTTTTGCTGTACTTCTGCCAACAATACTCCCGCCCCTATGGCGTGTATGCGTCCGGAGGGAATAAAAAAACAGTCTCCCGCCGCGGCTTCATAGGCGCCCAAGCGGTCCATAATTTTTTCACTTTGCACCAATTGTGCGTATTGGCTTTTGTCCGTTTCTTCCTGAAATCCGCTGAACAGCCGTGCGTTTCCGTCTGCTTGTACAACATACCACATTTCGGTTTTTCCTCCGCAATGGCTGTGCGGCTGTGCGGGATTGCGTGCCGGATACACTTGCAGAGAGAGATCTTTGGACGCGTCTATAAATTTGAGCAGAAGGGGGAATTTTGCCCCTGTTGAAGCATATACTTTTTCTCCCAAAAAATCCGCTCCGAAATATTTACACAAAAAATCCAGATTTTTGCCCGCCAGCGTACCGTTTTTGGCGACGGATATATGCCCCTGTTCGGCGGATAATTCCCAGCTTTCTCCGGCGTTTTCCGGTGCCAGTGTTTTATGCAGCAATCTGCGCAATTTGTCTCCGCCCCAAAGGGTTTGTTTGAAGATAGGACGGAATTTAAGGGGGTATAGATTCATTGGTTCTCCCGTTTCTGTTCATGTTGCATGATGCCTGCAACCGGTATTTTAACAAAGGGAAAATGTAAAAAGCGTTGTTTATGGGAACAGCCTCCGTCCGCAACGCCGCGTTGTTCTTTCATGGTAACACTTTTCCTAAACGGGGTCAAGACAAAAAGCCCGCGCTTGCGGCGCGGGCTTTTTGGTATGGCGGAACTTATTTCTTATTTCCTCTTTCAAAACGCAGCGTATAAGTAATCATATCCGTTACTTCAGCCGGTCCGAAATACTGAATGGGTCCCGGGAATAAATAAGATTCACTCATAGCCCACAAATCGCGTTTTTTGGCAAATTGCTTAAACGGCTCGCCGTTTAACTCCACCAAAGCCTTGCGGATGACGGGTTTTTCTTTTCCTTTGCGGCGTTCCATATTCATCATCATAGTCAAAGGTACGCCGCCGCATTCCCATTGCTGGGGCTTTCGCGTAAGTTTGCGTACGGAAGACAAATAACCGCTGCAGCCGTTTAAGGCCAAAGCGGCGGCATTGTAACCCAACGCATAGGTATAGTTGGCGTCAAAAGTGGAGGGAACGCCGCAGCGGCCTTCATAGCCAAAGAAATGCATAATGGCGGAAAATTTACCGTTGTATTTGCCGGCTTTTTTCATTTCCGCTAAGCGGATGCGCAGCATTTCCACCAACAGTTTTTCAGTTTCAATCAAAGACACCTGTACATTGCCATGCGGATCGCGGTCCAACATGAGTTGTGAAGCGATGCCCGCCGGAAGAGATTTCATCAGTGCGGCCAGCTTAGAGGGCAGTTTGGAAATGATAAAATCCTTTTTTTGTGTGATGGAGTCCATCTTGGCCAGTTCGGTCTCGTGGTCGGCCAATAAATCATTTAAGGCGGAGATGAGGGCTTTCATTTCCGGAATAAATTCAATCAGGCCTTCCGGCACCAACACGACGCCGAAATTTTTACCTTGTTTTGCGCGTGCGGCGATGACGCCGGCCAAATAATCAATAATTTGCTTAAGGGTCATTTTTTTGGACAAAACTTCTTCTCCCACCAAAGTAACATTGGGGTGCGTTTCATGCGCCACTTCCAGCGTAATGTGAGAAGCGCTTCGTCCCATCAAACGAATGAAATGCCAATATTTGCGGGCGGAATTTACGTCGCGGCAAATATTGCCCACCATTTCGGAATAAATTTTCGTGGCGGTGTCAAAGCCGAAAGAAGTTTCTATCTTGTCATTCTTAAGATCTCCGTCAATGGTTTTCGGCACGCCGATCACGCAGATGTCGGCGCCTTTTTGTTTGAAATATTCCGCCAATACGCCGGCATTGGTGTTGGAGTCATCTCCGCCGACAATGATTAATGCGTTTACTTTGTATTTTTTCAAAGTGTCCAGCGCTTTGGAGAGTTGTTCATTGGTTTCAATTTTGGTGCGTCCGGATTGGATTAAATCAAATCCGCCCGTATTGCGGTAACCGTCCATCAGTTTCGGGGTAATTTCTTTCCATTGCGCGTCTAAAATACCGCTGGGGCCTCCTAAAAAACCGTATAATTTATTTTTCGGATTGGCCTTTTTCAAACCGTCCAACAGTCCCGCAATTACATTGTGTCCGCCAGGGGCTTGCCCTCCGGAAAGTACGACGGCCGCTTTAATCGTCTTTTTGACGGCGGCGGGGTTGGCTCCTTTTATGAAAGTTACTTCCGGCATGCCGTACGTGTTGGGGAACATTTTTTTTACTGCGGCTTGGTCTGCCACGCTTTGGGTGGCGCGTCCGGTTTTAATTTTGACAGAACCCGGGCCTTTTTTCAAAATTTCGGGCAGCACCGGTTTATAAAGCGTGCGGTGTGCCTGCAATAAGGAACAATTTGAATTTTTACTTGTTTTTGTAGGCATGATTGGCTCCTCAAGAACAGAAAATACTAACTAAATTATACCAAACTTGCCGTCTTCTGCTATGCGCGAGCAACAAAACCGTCTCCGTGATTGGTGCCGTTTACATCTTTTTCAATGAAAATATGCTTGCCTTCTTCGCAATTCGCCATTTTCTACAGTCCCCGCCAATCCGGCTAAAACATCTTTAGCGGGATACGGTATAGTGTAATATCAAAATTAAGTCAAAAATGCAAAAATAAAAAAGCCCTGAATTTTGCGTTTTTAGAGCACAAAAAACAGGGCTTTTTGAAAAGTTAGTTTTTCTGATAATCTGTGGCCAAAAAGGTCATTTTTTGGCACATTTTTTAATTAGTATGGAAGAAAAAATGCCCAGTATAGGATTTGAACCTATGACCTTTCCCATGTCAAGGGAACGCGCTACCCCTGCGCCAACTGGGCTTAAAACGGATAAATATTTATTTTATTATACCAAAATGTGCGTTTTTTGAAAACTTATATTGCTTGGGATACGCAGTTTTAGCGGCATTTATGCGTGTGCGCTTGTGGCGTACGCGGCGTTTTGTTTGGCACGGAGCATATCCAGCCTGCGGTTGCGGAGCATAAGCGTCAGGTCTGCCGCTACAAGCAGAAAATCCAAAACATACAGCCAGAAAACGGCGTCAAAACTATAAAAAATTTTGTGAATAATTCCGCATAAATACGCCAATGCAATCGTAACGGTAAATAAAAAACTCTTGCCGGCAGCGGTTTTGGAAACGGCGGATTTATATATATTAAAAGGCCACGCCAGTCCAAAACCCAACATCATCAAAGCTTCAAAAATACTCATCTGTCCTCCAAAAAGCCCGCTCCAGAAAAAAGGATGCGGGGCTTTTATAAATTATAGCTTTTTGCCCTGCTTATGGGTTTATAAAAACGGTATGGAGCTGCGCATGAGACCCGTGTCGCAGGGTTTTCTGACACATATGCTTTTTTCAAAACAGTCAAGGTCGCAAAGAGAGGTCTTTCTCTTGCTTATGATGGAGCTATTCAATGCTCCATGCTTGGGAACCCAGCGTATTTTCAATATGTTTTAGCAGGGAGTCGTGGATCATGACGGTTTTGTTCGTGCGTATGCGGTGCAGCTTGCTCGGGTCTGCTTTTGAAGGAACTTCCAAAAATACTTGCGTAACTCCCTTGGCGGCTTCCAGCTGTATTTTGAGTTTTTGTAAATTATCTGCGGAATAATTCGCGCTTAAGCGAATAGTCAGCGTGCGGGCTATATTCCCGATCATTTCCGGTATGGTGTTGACGTTTTGCAAATTGATTTCCACGCGGGCGCTTTCATCATCCATGCGCACTTCTCCAAAAAAAGACAAAATGGCGTTTGGGGTTACAAAAGCGCTTACCTCTTGCCACGTACGGGCAAACGCATTGACGGTAATGGACGCGGTGCAGTCTTCTATGACAAATTGCGCCCATTCCTGTTTTTGCTTGTTTTGGCGTTTTTTCATGCGCGTAACAATGCCGACGACTTTTAATTTTCCGGAAACTTTGCCGTCTAAAATATCTTTAATGTCCACACAGTTTAGACGGGGCAGCAGCGGTTGGTAACGCGCCAGCGGGTGTCCGCTGAAATACAGCCCCATTACTTCTTTTTCATAATTTAGCAACTCGTCCTGCGTCAGCGGCAAAATATGTTGCTTGTCCGTCTTTTTCTTAAAGCTCATAACGGAAGAAAAATCTTCGCCAAATAAACTGGGGGCAGCGCTTTCCTTTTCCTTGGCTATCAAATGCGCCGTATCTACGGCTTCGTCCAATTGGCTTAAGAGGATAGCCCGCGCTTCTTTGGGGTCTTTGTCCGGCATCAGGCAGTCCAGCGCGCCGGCTTTCATCAGGCTTTCAATGGTTTTTTTGTTTGCTTGAAACAGGTCAATGCGCGCACAGAGATCCTGCAGAGAATCAAAAGGTTTTTTCTTTGCTTCCAACGCTATGGAAATACAGCCTTCCGTGCCGGCGTTTTTTACCGCTTCCAGCGCGTAACGGATACATTCTTTGCCGTCTTGTTCTTCAACGGCGAATTCAGGCTGACTTTTGTTGATGTCCGGCGGCAGTATCTTAAAACCCATTTTTTTGGCTTCTTCCAGATAAGTAGCGATTTTGTTTTCTTTGTCGTCGGCTCCTATGGCGTTATGACCGATTTCGTTGGTCAGCGCGGCGCACATGAATTCAATGGGATAATTTGCTTTTAGATAGGCCGTTTGGTAGGCTACCAATGCATAAGCGTATGAATGGGATTTATTAAACCCGTATCCGGCAAAAGCTTTCATCTGTTCATAAATATGCGTGGCAACCTTTTCGGAGATATGGTGCGCTTTTGCTCCCTCCACAAATTGTTTCCCGAATTTTTCCATCACCTCTATTTTCTTTTTTCCCATGGCTTTGCGCAGCGTATCAGCTTCGCCCGGGGTAAAATCTCCGAGCTTTTTAGATATTTCCATGATTTGTTCCTGATATACCATGCAGCCGTAGGTATCTTTGAGCAAATCCTCTAAAAGAGGGGTTTCATAGGAAATTCGTTCTTGTCCGTTCTTGCGCCGGACAAACATATCCATCATGCCGGACTCCATCGGCCCGGGGCGGTACAATGCCACCAGTGCGGATATATCGCTAAACTGGGTCGGCTGGAGTTTTTTAATTAAATCGCGCATGCCGCCGCTTTCCAGCTGAAATATCCCCAGTGTCTGGCAGGCGCAAAGTAGATCATAGGTTTTTTTGTCGTCCAGCGGGATATTGTTAATGTCAAAATTAGGGTCATGGCGTTTGCGTATCAGCTTTTCAGCATTGTCAATAACCGTCAGCGTACGCAAGCCCAAAAAGTCCATCTTCAGCAAGCCGAGATTGGAACAGGGTTCCCCTTCAAATTGCGTGGTAATGGTGCCTTCTCGGTCGCGGGCGCGCGCCAGCGGCACATAATGGGACACCGATTCTTTGGTAATCAATACGCCGGCGGCGTGAATGCCGGTATGGCGTTTCAGTCCCTCAATTTTGCGCGCCATGTCAAAGAGGCGTTTGGAAGTGGAATTTCGGGAAACTTCGTTTTTTAATTCTTGTATATTGTTCAGCGCGTCGTCTAAAGTGATTTTTGGATCGTTGGGGATCATTTTTGCCACGCGGTTTACTTCGCTGACACTCAGCCCCATGACGCGTCCCACGTCGCGGACGGCCAGTTTGGCTTTCATGGTGCCAAACGTAATAATCTGCGCCACCTTGTCGGCGCCGTATTTGTGGCGCACATAATCAATGATGCGTTCGCGTCCCGTGTCGGACATGTCAATATCCAAATCCGGCATGCTGACGCGGTCCGGATTCAAAAAACGTTCAAAAAGCAACTTGCTTTTTATCGGGTCAATGCGCGTAATGTCTAAACTATAGGCTACAATGCTGCCGGCTCCGCTGCCGCGGCCCGGGCCTATGGGGATACCGTTCTGCCGCGCCCAGTGGATAAAGTCTTGCACGATGAGGAAATAGCAGTCAAATCCCATTTTGATAATGACGTCAAATTCATATTCCAACTGTTTGCTGTATTCGGGGGGCACGTTCCCGTGCATTTTTTTGTTTAATCCCTCGCGGCATAAAGCTTTGAAATATTCCGCCGAATTAGGGTATTGCGCAGGAATGTCAAAATTGGGCAAGATAAAACCGTGTTTTGGAAATTCCAAATTGCATTTTTCGGCTATTTCCAGCGTATTTGTCAGCGCTTCGGGCGTGTGGGCAAAAAGAGCGTACATTTCATCGGGAGACTTGAAGTACAATTCATGCGTCGTCATTTTCATGCGTCGCGGGTCGTCCAAAGTTTTGCTGGTGGAAATGCATAAGTTGACGTCGTGGGCTTCCCAATCTTCTTTTTTTTCGTAGTGGCAATCGTTTGTCGCCACAACGGGCAGCCCCAGTTTTTTTGCAGCTTCTTTAAGGATAGGCAGCGCTTGCTGTTCTTCCTGTATGCCGTGGTCCATCAGCTCAATGTAGTAATTGCCTTGGCCCATAATATCGGCGTATTCGCGGGCGAGCGCACACACTTGTTCAAAAGTCCCTTCAAGGGCATATTGGGATAAAAAACCTTTCAGACACCCTGAGAGTGCAATTAACCCCTCGGAATATTTGGCCAGCAGCTCTTTGTCTATGCGCGGATGATAATAAAACCCGTCTACCCATGCCAAGGAATTCAGCTGCATTAAGTTCAAATATCCCTGATGATTTTTGGCCAAAAGCGTTAAATGTCCGGTGCGGGATTTGTCTTTTTCCGTATATTTCCCTTCCGTGATATACATTTCGCAGCCGACAATGGGTTTAAGCCCCGCCGCGCGGGCCGAATCGTAGAAATCTAATGCCCCGTAGAGATTGCCATGATCGGTTAAGGCCATGGATTTGATGCCACTTTCGGCCAAACCGCGCAAGAAACGGGAAGGCTTATGTTTTTCTGAAATACGCAGCATACCGTCCAGCAGGGAGTATTCCGAATGATTGTGCAAATGGATAAATTCTTTCATAAATTCCAGCGTTTCCTTTTCCTAAAATCCGTACAAAGTTCCGTCCGCGGCAGGAACGGCTTGGCTAAATTTTATAAGATAGGGATATGCCACATTATAGTAAATTAAAAGAAACCAAGGTTTCTTCCGAAACCTTATACAAAGGAATTGTCGGTTTTAAAAAAGACACCGTACGCTTGATTAACGGCCGCGAAACCACGCGTGTTTATTTGGCCCATCAGGGCGCCAGCGCCGTTTTGCCGCTGGCGGATGACGGCCAAGTCTATTTGGTGCAGCAGTATCGATATCCTGTCGGCCGGACAACGTGGGAATTGCCGGCAGGCAAACGGGAAACATATCAAAATCCACTCAGCTGCGCCAAAGCAGAGCTGGAACAGGAAGCCGGTCTGCGCGCGGCCAAATGGAGAAAAATGACGGTCTTTAATCCCAGCAATGCTTTCTCTACGGAGTATTTGCACATTTACTTGGCTACGGGATTAAAGCGCGTGAACGGCTGTCCGGACGAAGACGAGTTCCTGAACGTCAAAAAATTTCCTCTGTCGAAATTATATACCATGATAAAAACCGGTAAAATACAGGACGCCAAGACAATTATCGCCTTATTGATGTATAAGAGTTTTTACGCGGAAAAATAAACCGTTCCAAAGCCTTTTTGTGCCAATATGCGGGGCTTTTTGATTTAGATTGCGTTTTAAGGCCGCCGGCGACGAAGGTTTTTTGCAGGAATATTATTGGAATACGGCTGATTTTTTCCCGCCGTCGTACGGATAGGCCAAATTTTGGAGGAGCAGTTCCTCTGCCAAATTTTTCCCTTGTCCGTTATGCACGTCGCAAAGCAAGCGGAAATATTTGTCCCGTGAGCAATGAGACAAAGAAACGGGCGTGTGCCGTAAAAAAGTCTTGGTAAAGGCTTTTGCCTTTTGAGCCAAGGCTTTTTCTTTTTGGGTTTTGCCCTTGATTTCAGGACAATCCACCCCCGCCACACGTACGGGTACTTTTTCGCAGTAGACCGCCCACGAACAGTTTAGATTAATCTTAAAAGTGTCGCCGTCATAAACGGAAGCGACGGATACGTTTTGCAGGGCGTCGGCTTTCGGCAGGGCGGCCGTCGGGTCGGAGGGTTTTCCATTTTGTTGGATGACGGCTAAAACGGCCGTTGCCAAAACCGCCGCCCAAAATTTGACTTGTTTTTTGGTATATTTTCGTTTGCGCCGCGTCATATTAATATCTGTTCGGCACCAACAGCCGCAGCGCTTTGGGCAAGAGAGAAATGTGTAATTCGTTCTGGGCGGTTTTTGGCTCTCCGTCCAAGTGATAGACGATTTCACCGTCAAAATGAATAACCGCCCGTGCGGTATGCTGCGTGCGCGTAACTTGTATGGGGCGAAATGTTTTGCTGAAAAAAGTCGGAGCGGCCAGAGCCAACTTCCATTTGCTTGCGGACAGCACTTCCACCATATCCAATTGTCCGTCGTTCAAGCTAGCATGCGGTGCGATTTTGAAATTGCTTCCGTATTGCGTACCGTTGGCAAATACCAAGGTTAGCGGAGTTAGAATTTCGTCTTTTCCATTGTAACTTACGCGCAGTGTTTTTGGATGGTACGACAGCAAAATCTCGGCTCCTAGTTTGAAATAAGGCCACTTTCCGCGCGTGCCTTTTTGGCCGTGCCGCGCAAATTGGCGGGCGATTTCCGCTTCAATGCCTACACCGGCAACGTTAAAAAAATATTCTCCGTTAGCCTGTCCAACATCACAAGCAAGCGGCTGCGCTTTTTGCAGTGCGGTAAAAGCTTCTTCGTACAAAAGCGGCATGCCCAATTCCCGCGCTAATCCGTTGCCTGAACCTTTAGGTACAATACCCAGCGCCGTTTGTGTGCCGACCAATGCGCTGGCAGCTTCGTTGACCGTGCCGTCTCCTCCCGCCACAATCACGCATTCGTATCCCTCTTTCACGGCCTGCGCCGCCAGTTGGGTGGCGTGGCCGGCATGTTGGGTAAATGCGCCTTGTGCATGGGGAAAATTGATTCGTGCGACGTGTTCCAGCTGCGTTTTTTCCATTCGCCGTGCGCCGCTGACGGGATTGATAATGACAAAAGTCTTCATATTTTTTTAATATCGTTTATTTTTTCCAGCGCTTCTTCAGCTGTAAGCGACAAAAGTGTTTCGCATATGCGTTCCGTTTTGAGCATATTGTTTCCTACGACGGCCACGCGGCCTCCCAAGGCGGCCAGAAACAACATAAATACGGCAAACAATACCAGATTCAGCACTTCGTTCAATACGTCTGCTTCTACTTCCAAGGCGCCGTATTGCGTATTCACGGCCAAAGGCTTAAGCTGCAGAATTTGCACAACGGGTTTTTTGTTGACGAAAGTTTGATACATACCCGTAAAAGCAAAAAACATAAGCCCCAGTCCTACAACCAGCAATAAATAAGCGATAATTTTATTGAACATAAAAAAATTATAACAAAAAGTCCAGAATATCCCGAAGTTTTTCTGCCTTGTAATAACGAGGAGACCGCGGCTCCTGTGTGCATTCATGTTTCCAAATAATGGGATAAGGTACATATACGGCATAGGCGCCCGCTTCCAGCGGGGCAAGCACGTCTGATTTTAATGAGTTGCCTACCATGACAAATTCCTGCGGTTTGGAACCCAGCCGCCGCAACAAGCGGGTATAGTCCTGCGGGCGTTTGTCGCTCATAATCTCTATATGTGCAAAATAGCCTTCCAAGCCGGATTTGGATATTTTGCGCTGCTGGTCCAAGAGGTCTCCTTTTGTGGCCAGTACCAATGCGTATTTGTTTTTTAATGTTCTGAGTACTTCGTCTGCGTCTGGCAGCAGTTCCACGGGCCGTTCCAGCAGGCGTTTGACAATGTCTATAATTTTTTGCATGTGGCCGCCCGTGATTTTGCCGTCTGAAATGCGTATGGCCGTTTCTATTAAAGACAGAGCAAAGCCTTTGGCTCCGTAACCGAACAGCTTTAAGTTTTGCATTTCGGTTTTGAAAAGTTCTTCTGCGGTTTTTTCATGCGGAAGCCATGGCATCATCAAATGACAGAAAGCATGTTCCGCCTCGCGGAAATAGTTTTCGTTTATCCACAAAGTGTCATCTGCGTCAAAAGCGATAAATTTAATGTTATTTTTCATGGACCGCCCTGTCTAAAAGCGATTTGATATAATCTATTATATATACCCCGTGCATACCTGTAAAGGCGCACGCAGCACAGGAAAACATATGAAAAGTACAGAAGTCAGAAACAGTTTTTTGCAATTCTTCCATTCCAAAGGTCTGCCGGTCATTCCGTCCAGTCCGCTTATTCCCCGTTCGGATCCCACGCTGTTGTTTACTTCAGCCGGCATGGTGCAGTTCAAAGCCAACTTTATGGGCATAGACAAAAGTCTTAAAAATGCCGCCACTTGCCAAAAATGCGTGCGCACCACCGATATTGACAGCGTGGGATTTACGGAGAGGCATTTAACTTTTTTTGAAATGCTGGGCAATTTCTCTTTTGGAGATTATTTTAAGCAGGAAGCCATTGCGTGGGCATGGCAATACTTAACGGAGACGCTGGGTATTTCTCCGGACAAATTGTATGTCAGCGTTTATAAGGGCGGCATTGCTCCGCGGGACGAAGAAGCCTATGAGGCGTGGCGCAAATACGTGCCTGAAGAGCGTATTTTTGAACTGGGCGAGGCGGATAATTTTTGGACGATGGGACCTACCGGCCCTTGCGGTCCGTGCAGCGAAATTTATTATGACTTTGGGGATAAGGGCTGCAAAAATCCACACTGCGATATTACGTGCGGCTGCGGCCGTTTTGTGGAAATATGGAATATTGTTTTTGAAAGTTATAACCGTCAAGAGGACGGTTCTTTGCGCCCTTTGCCTCAGAATAACATAGACACCGGCATGGGGCTGGAGCGGTTGTGCATGGTTATGCAGGGCAAACAAAACATTTTTGAAACGGATTTGTTCGCCCCATTGACGGAAGCCGCGCAAAAAATATTGGCTTTGTCCGGAGAAACCGCGGCGGAAATTTCCGCTTTGCGCATTATAGCTGATCACGTGCGCAGCTCGTCATTTCTTATCGCGGAAGGCATTTTGCCTTCCAATGAGGGCCGCGGTTATATTTTGCGCCGTCTGATACGCCGCGCCGCGCGTTACGGCAAGCTGATGGGCGGAAAAGAGCCTTTTTTGTATATGCTGGCTCCGAAAGTGGGAGAGATTTTTGAGGGGCTGTATCCTGAAATAGACAAAAACCTCAACCATATAAAAGACGTGTTGAAAACGGAAGAGGCCCTGTTCTTGAAAACGCTGCAAACCGGTGAGGAAAAATTGGCGGAACTGTTGGCCAAAAAAGGGAAGGTGTTGTCCGGCAAAGATGCATTTTATTTACATGAAACATTCGGTTTTCCGCTGGAGCTTACGCGCGAAATTGCCGCCGCCAAAGGGATAACGGTGGACGAAAAAGCCTATGAACGCGCCAAAGAAGAAGCTTCTGCAAAAAGCCGCAGTTATGCCGATGAGTTTTCCAAAGAAAAAGTGAAGATTTTACAGCGGTTGGAAACCACATATCCCGCCACGGTTTTTACGGGTTATGACGGCTTGGAGCAGTCCGCCCGCATATTGACGTTGCTTAATGGAGCGTTTGAAGAGGTGCCGGCGCTTGAGGGCGAGGGATACGCCGTTTTTGACAAAACCTCTTTTTACGCCGAGTCCGGCGGACAAGTGGGGGATATCGGTCTGATTATCAAAGACGGCCAGTCGGTGGCGCGCGTATTGGACGTGCAGAAACCCATAGGAAAGATTTTTCTGCACAAAGTGGACGGTTTTTTGCATGCGGGCGAAGACGTAATTTTATCCGTGGATAAAGATGCTCGCCGCCGCGCCGCGGCCAATCACAGCGCCATTCACGTCATTAACGCGGCCTTGCGGCAAGTGTTTGGAGACGGCGTACATCAGAGCGGTTCTTACGTTTCACCCAAGCGGCTGCGTTTTGACTATACCTTGTCCAAAACGCCTACGAAAGACGAATGGGCCAGCGTGTGGCGTATTGTACAGCAGGCCATAGATGCCTCTTTGCCCGTTTCCTGCCAAGAACGTCCGTTGAAAGACGCCGCCAAACTCGGAGCCGTAACGCTTTTAGGCGAAACCTATGCCGATCCGGCCCGTTTTGTTTTAATGGGCGGCAGTTTTGACGAACCGGAAAAAAAATACAGTTTGGAACTGTGCGCCGGCACGCATGTGCGCAATACGGCGCAAATAATGACGGTGGTGCCTTTGAAAGAGGGTTCTCTGTCTGCCGGCGTGCGCCGCATAGAAGCCGTAGCCGGTCCGGCGGCGTTGGACTACTTGAAAGAAATTAATGCCGAAATGGAGCATATGGCCGCCCGTCTGACCGTTCCGGTGGCGGAAGTGGCCCAACGGCTGCATGCGTTAATGGACGAATTGCGCGAAGTGAAAAAAGGATATATGGAATTTCGCGAAAAAACGCTGGCTGCGGGCGGGGTGGCTCAGGTGTCATTTACCATGAAAAACGGCGCTACGGTGGTTATGCAAAATGCCGACGGCGCCCAGCCGCGCGAACTGCGCAACATAGCCGACACCATCGGCCAAAAATACGACAAGGCCTTAATTATTGTGGCGGCGGATAGAGACGGAAAAAGATCCTTTGTGGTCAAAATGGTGGGGCAGCTGCCCAATGCGGACGCTTTGCAGGTGGCCAAGCAAATTGCCGCTGAACTTAACGGCCGCGCCGGCGGCAGGCCGGACTTCGCACAAGGCGGAGGCGAAGCCAAACGGCCTTGGCGCGAGTTTATGGCTTCTTTGCAAGAAAACATGTAAGGCGTGTTTTGTCTTGACAGTTGGCCATATTGATTCAAAAATAAACCCCGCTTGCGCGGGGTTATATTTTTGGTAGGGATAGGATTCGAACCTATGTAGGGCGTAGCCCGACGGTTTTACAGACCGTTGCTTTTGACCACTCAGCCACCCTACCGAACAAAACGGATTAAAAACGCCGCGGGTTTGATCCGCAGCCATTGGCAACATAAATATTATAACAAAAAATGAAGAAATATGTCATATCCGGTTGCTTGGTTAAAAAACACACGGGTTTTTTAGAGCTGGAGAAGTCCGCCGTCAGCGGGCTGTCTGATTTTGGGGAAGGGAAAGAGGCAAGCTCGGTCTTGTAACAATCCGTTGGAGAAAATACGGCTTGCGTCCGGCGGTGCGGTTCCGGCGGTCTAAAGATTTAAGCAGGGGCGTTACCGCATTAAAATTGATAAAATAACATTATGCAAAACAGTTACAATACGCCTTTGATGAAACAATATTATGAAATAAAAAAGCAATATCCGGGGATTATCCTGTTTTTCCGGTTGGGTGATTTTTACGAAATGTTTGACGAACAAGCCCGTGAAGTCAGCGCGCTTTTGGGACTGACGCTGACGCAGCGGCACGGCGTTCCCATGTGCGGTATTCCATTTCACGCTTCCGCTTCTTATATAGCGCGTTTGCTGAAGGCGGGCAAAAAAATAGGCATTTGCGAACAAATCAGTTCTTCCGCAGACAGCAAAAGTAAACTTTTTGAACGCAAAGTTATTCGCGTTATTACGCCCGGTACAGTGATGGAAGACGATATGCTGGACGCCAATCAATCCAATTTTTTGGTTTGTTCGCGCGCCAAAGACAAGGGCTGGGGACTGGCCTGTGTGGACGTGTCCACCGGTCAGTTTTGGACCACTCAAAATTTGGAAGACTCGAATTTTACCGATTTGGCCGCGGCATTGGCCGCCGTTAATCCGGCGGAAATTGTGGCGGATGCCCAGACGCTGCGGCTGTTGCAGAACAAAATCGTGCTTCCCGCCCGCGTGCCGTTGACAGAAATAAAACCTTTTGAAGGGGATTTTTCATTGCCGACGACATGGCCGCCGCTTGCACAATGGCGCGGCAAAGAACTGGCGCTCGGCTGTGCGCTTGCCGTACTGGATTATGTTTCCGCCACGGAACCGGAAGTCAAAGATACACTGGTGCCTTCTTATACAGAGCTGTCGGATTCTTTGCAAATAGATGAAAACGCCGTAACTTCTTTAGAATTGGTCAAAAGCCAAGAGGGCAGCCGCAAAGGCAGTCTGTGGGCTTTGCTGGACCATACGAAAACGGCGTTTGGCAGCCGCAAGTTAAAAGAATGGATTTTGCATCCGTCCCTGTCTTTGGATGAAATACGGCGCAGACAGGATTGCGTAGAAAGATTGATGAAAAACCAAGAAGCGCTGGGCGCTTTGGCCGATATTTTGCAAAATATTTCCGATGTGGAACGTATTATGACGCGTGTGGCGGCGGGGAACGCCTCTCCGCGGGATTTGAGTGGGTTGCGCCATTCGCTGTTGAACGCCGAACCTTTGCGTCGGTGGCTGGATAAATATGGCGCGTCGGTGGCGGCGCATATCAAAGAACTTTTTGATAAAACGTATCCCGTCGTAAAAGAAATGTCGCAGCTGCTTTATGACGCCATTAATGAGGAAGCGCCGCTTCGTATTGCCGACGGCAATATTATTCGCAGCGGGTACAATGCGGAGCTGGACGAATTGCGCGGGCTGCATGCCGGCGGCGGAAAAGCGTTGGAGGAGCTGTGTAAACGCGAGCGGGAACGCACCGGCATTGCAAATATGAAAGCGGGGTATAACTCCATTTACGGCTATTATCTGGAAGTTACCAAGAGCCACAGCGCCAAAGTGCCGTATAATTATGTACGCAAACAGACGTTGACCAATGCGGAACGTTATATTACCGAAGAACTGAAAGAACTGGAAAATAAAATCTTAAACGCCGAAAGCCGCATCTTGCGGCTGGAAAGTTCTTTGTTTGACGCCGTCCGCAAAACTTTGGCCGGCCAGATAATGGCGCTGAAGCGCTTTGCGCAGGCGGCGGCGGAGTTGGATGTGTATCTTTCCTTGGCGTTGGCCGCCATGAAATACGGCTATACCCGTCCTCACGTGTGCGAAGAAACGACGCTTTCTTATAAATCCGGCCGCCATCCTATTGTGGAATCTTTGCTGCCGGCGGGGTCGTTTGTCCCCAATGATTTGCATATGGACGGCATTCATACCCAAATGATGCTGATTACGGGGCCGAATATGGGAGGTAAAAGCGTCTTTTTGAAACAAACGGCTCTGATAACGATTATGGCTCAAATGGGGTCATTTGTCCCTGCCCAAGAAGCCACGGTGGGACTTGTGGATAAAATTATGACGCGTATCGGTGCGCATGACGCATTGCAGCGCGGCAATTCTACGTTTATGGTGGAAATGAACGAAACGGCGCATATATTGGCGTCCCAGACGCCGCGCAGTTTGATTTTGCTGGACGAAGTGGGACGAGGCACTTCTACTTTTGACGGCATATCCATTGCTTGGGCCATCGTGGAATATTTGCATAAAGCCAAAGGCGGGGCGAAAGTGCTTTTTGCCACGCATTATTTTGAGCTGGTGGATTTGGAAAACAAATATCCCAGCGTGAAAAATTTTCATGTGGAGGCCAAAGAGTATCAGGATGCTTTTGGCCAAAGCAAATTGGCGTTTCTGTATAAAATATTGCCCGGGGCGGCGGACCAGTCGTACGGAATACACGTGGCGGAAATAGCCGGTCTGCCCGCCGCCGTAACGGTGCGCGCGCGAAAAGTGCTGAAAGATTTGGAAGCAAAAAAAGGCGCCAAAATTTCCGCCAAGGAAAAAGACCCAGTCAAAGATTTGTTTTCCGCTCCCATAGTACAGGAGATTAAATTGACTGATCCCGACAAACTGACGCCGATGGGAGCTTTGCAGTTGGTGGCGGAATGGAAGAAACGGGTGGAACATGAATAAAATACATGTTTTGGATGAAAAAACGACGGGGCAAATCGCCGCGGGGGAAGTGATAGAGCGGCCGGCCGGAGTGCTGAAAGAGCTTTTGGAAAACGCCGTAGACGCCGGCGCGCGCCACGTGCGCATAGATATAGAAGGCGGCGGTTGTGAAATGATACGCATTAACGATGACGGATGCGGTATGACGCCGCAGGATTTGGCCGCCAGCGTTTTGCGCCACGCCACCAGCAAAATTACGCGTTTTGAGGATCTTAATACCCTGCATACGTTTGGTTTCCGCGGAGAAGCTTTGTATTCCGTGGCGGCCGTGTCTCAAATGATTTTGTCCAGCTGTACAGAGGGAGGAGAAGGCAGCCGTTTGGAAGTGCATGGCGGCAAAGTGCTTGCGCAAAGCCCCGCGCCGGCCATACGCGGAACGACGGTGGAAATACGGAATTTGTTTTATAATGTTCCCGCCCGCTTAAAATTTTTGAGAAGTCCTTCGTATGAACGGGCCTGCCTGCTCAAAGTGGTGGAAGAAAGCGCTTTGGCCAACTTAAACGTGGGTTTTACGGTATTCAGTTCCGGACGGGAAGTGTACCGTTTGCCGGCGCAGACGGAGAATGAAACAGACGCCGTATTGGCCCGTGCCAAAGAAATTTTGGGCGAGGACGTCGGTTCATCGCTGTTATGCAAATCTTTTGCCGAAAACGGTTTGAAAATTTTTATTACTCCGCCGGATAAACTGGTGGCGACGCGGGATTTGCAGTTTGTTTTCGTGAACCGCCGCCCCGTAGACAGCAAAACCATACAGCAGGCAGTGTATAAAGCCTATCAAAACGTACGGCCTAAAGACCGCCATCCTGCGTTTATCGTGTACATGGACTTGGATCCCGCTTCGTTTGACGTTAATATTCATCCGCAAAAAAGGGACGTTCGCTTTGCCGATGAACATGCCATGTTTTCGGCGGTGTCGCGTGCCGTATCTGACACGGTTTTCGGCTCGGCTATACCCGTGCAGATGCGTGTATCCGCAGCCCCGCATGCTGCCGCGTCCGTTTCGGCACAGCCGGATTTGATTTCGCAGCCTTTGCCGCAGATTACGCCCGCGCCGGCGGCTTCGGCAGATTTGTTTGAGGCGGGGAGAAAAGAATCGTTTAGTTTGCCGCTTTCCGTGCCGCAGGAGCAAACGTCCAAGGGCGTTTTTAGCGTGCGGGAAACGGAAGACCCCGTAGAATACCATGCTTGCGCGTCGGGGCCGGAAGTTTCCGCTCCGGCGAAAGACATTCCTCTAGCGGAAGAACCGGCGTGGTGGCGCGGTCCTTATCATTACTTGGGGCAACTGGAAAAGACTTATTTGGTGTTTGAAAATCCGGACGGGTTGGTTTTGATAGATCAGCATGCGGCGCAGGAACGCGTATTGTTTGAACATTATATGCATGCGTTTGAAAAACGAAAAGTGGCGGTGCAGGACTTGATTTTTCCCATTCATGTAGATGTGCCGCCCAGCAATGCCGAAAGCCTGATGAGTTGGGCGCCGTGGCTGAAAGAAGCGGGGTTTGATTTGACTCGTTTTTCCACCCGCACGGTATTGGTTAATACGGTTCCGTCTATGTTGCGTTTTAAGGAAGACGATATGAAAGCTTTTATTTCTTCTCTTTCGCAAATTGCCGGAGATCCCGCCAAATCCACCGATGAACTGAAGCGCAAAATGGTGGCGTTGTTGGCCTGTAAAAAAGCCGTCAAAGCGCATGATCAGCTTTCCGCCGCGGAAGCGGAAGAACTTTTGGAAAATATGAAAAAGTGCGAAGACGGCATGCACTGTCCGCACGGGCGTCCCTGCGTAGCGGTACTGTCCACAAAAGACATAGCCAAATTATTTGGACGGTAAAACATTTTCTTTTGTTGGGATTTCCGTATACAGCCATTCAGAGGCGCAGCCGCTTGTAATTTTCTGCTTTTTCCGTCATTTCTGGACATTGACATATAGGAATGATTTATCTTTCTTTAGTTTGTGGAGCCATTTGTGGGTTGGGAACGCCCATGGCTTGACTCGTTTTTTTTTTTTGATACCCTATACGTGCTTAAAAACAAAAGGCGGTTGTGCCGTGTTTTTGATTGCCTAAATGCCGTTATAGGGGTAAAAATGAAAAAAGGGTTTACGATGGTGGAATTGTTGGCGGCGGTTCTCATTATTGGCATATTGGCCGCGGCGGCGTTTCCTCAATATCAAAAGGCCGTAGCCAAAGCGCGTTTGGCGGAAGGTTTGGCCGTAGGGAAAAGTATAGTACAAGCGGAGTATGTATACAAAATGGCCAATGGGACTTATACCGTGGACGTAAACGCTTTGGCCGTGTCTCTGCCGTCCGGCGGTACCATACGGCAGGGAGAAGGGTTTTTTCAACTGAATTATCCTTCAAAACGAGTGTGGTATGTGCTGCAAAAGGACGGCGGCTGGCGTTTGGATTTTTATACGCCCGATGTGGTGGTGCAGCGAATTTTTGACTGGCAGACGGATCAATGTGTGGTACGCAACGGCAGCAAAACGGGCCGTTATTTGTGCGCTATGCTGGGGGCGAATGTGTCCGACGAAAAGCAAACTATTTTTGGCATTCCCAAATTGTAAAAAACGTCTCGTTTTGCCAAAACATACGGCTTTTTGGCGTATTTTTGTGCCGCGCCGCGTTTAAAAACGCGGCTTTTTGCTATACAAAAATCTTTCCAGAAAGGTTAAAATAAGGTATCCTTTATTATATATGTTCTATTGGAGGGATTATGGCCGATACGCCCGTGTTGGAACGAGTTTTATTTTCGCAGGAACAATTGACGCAAAGAGTGTCTGAACTCGGACGGGAAATTTCAGCCGACTATAAAGGCAAAGAACCGCTGTTTGTGGGGATCTTGCGCGGCTGCATTATGTTTTATGCGGATCTTCTGCGCGCCGTCAGCATAGACTGCAAAATGGATTTCATGTGTCTTTCTTCTTACAACGGCACCAGTTCTACCGGCGAGGTGCGCACCATGCTGGATTTGCGTGAAAGCATTAAAGGCCGCCATGTCGTCATTGTGGAAGACATTGTGGACACGGGCCTGACGCTGGACTATTTGCTCAAAAACCTCAAAAACCGCGGCGCGGCCAGCATAGAAATCTGCTGTCTTTTGGATAAACCCGCCAACCGCAAAACCGAAGTGCATCCAAAATACGTCGGCTTTACCATAGAAAATGAATTTGTGATCGGGTACGGGTTGGACTATAACGAGCTGTACCGCAATTTGCCATATATCGGGGTGTTTAAAAAATAATGAATAACAAGAATAATAATAGGAGAATCATTTCCGTCCAACAAATTTTGATGTGGGTGGTTATTTTTGCCGTAGCCGTGTTTTTGTTTAACCGGCCCGGCTCCCAAACGCAGACCTTGGATTATTCCGACTTTAAGCATAAAGTGGCCGAAGGCCGTGTGGCCGATTTGACCGTGGCCCCGGGGGTTATTACCGGCACGTTTCAAGATGCCGACGGAAAAAATATCCATTTCAAGACCGTGCGCATGGAAGACCCCGATTTGGTCAAAGAGCTTTCCGCTCAAAATATTACCTACAAAGCGCAGGCCGATAATTCATGGATAGGCAATATTTTATTTAACGTATTGTGGATTGTGGTGCTGATCGGGCTGTGGTGGTTTGTTTTTATCCGTCCGCAGCGCGGCGACGGCAAAAGCGCCATGAATTTCGCGCGCAGCAAGGCCAAAATGCAGGATCCTTCCAAACAGACGATTACGTTTAAGGACGTGGCCGGCGTGGAAGAAGCGAAAGAAGAACTGCAGGACGTTATCAAGTTTTTGAAAAATCCCAAAAAATTCCAAAAATTAGGCGGCAAATTGCCAAAAGGAGTGTTGCTGTACGGCGCTCCCGGGACGGGCAAAACATTGTTGGCCAAAGCTGTGGCGGGGGAAGCCGGCGTGGCATTTTTTAGCGCGTCCGCTTCGGAATTTGTGGAAATGTTTGTCGGCGTGGGCGCTGCGCGCGTGCGCGATTTGTTTGAACAAGCCAAGAAAAATTCTCCGGCTATTATTTTTATTGACGAGTTGGACGCTGTCGGCCGCCGACGCTTTGCCGGTATAGGAGGCGGACATGACGAACGCGAGCAGACCTTAAATCAGCTGCTCATTGAATTGGACGGTTTTGAGAGCAAGCAAGGCATTATTTTAATGGCTTCCACCAATAGGCCCGACGTGTTGGACCCCGCCTTAATCCGCCCGGGGCGCTTTGACCGTCATGTAGCCGTACCGGCGCCGGATTTGAAGGGACGCGAAGAAATATTAAAAGTCCATGCCAAAAAAGTCAAACTCGCGCCGGAAGTTAATTTGGCCACGGTGGCCAAAGGCACTCCCGGGTTTGTGGGGGCGGATTTGGCCAATGTCATTAACGAGGCCGCCATCTTGGCCGCCCGCGCCGATAAAGACGCCGTAGACAATGCCGATATGGATGAAGCCGTGGAGCGCGTGATTGCCGGTCCGCAGAAAAAAAGCCGCATTATTTCCGAAAAAGAAAAGAAAATTATCGCGGCGCATGAAGTGGGGCATACGGTGGTCGCGCGGCTGACTAATCATTCTGATCCCGTTCATAAAGTAACCATTATTCCGCGCGGGCAGGCATTAGGATATACGCTGCAATTGCCGCTGGAAGACAAATTCCTTACCAGCAAGTCCGAGATATTGGATAAAATTTGCATTTTGCTGGCAGGCCGCGTATCCGAAGAAGTTGTGTTTGGAGAAATCACTTCCGGCGCCAGCGACGACCTCAACAAGGCCACCGCATATGCGCGCAAGATGATTATGGAATTGGGAATGAGCGATAAAATAGGCCCCATTGCGTTGCCTAACGGCGAAGACGGAGAGGTGTTCTTGGGGAGGGATTTGTCGCGCCACCGCCAATATTCCGAAGAATTGGCCCGCCGTATTGATCAGGAGATTTCAGATACGTTGCAGGCCGCATATGCGCGCGCCAAAGAAATTATTGAGTCGCACCGCGTACAATTTGATACATTGGTGGCGCGTTTATTGGAAAAGGAAGTGGTGGAAGCGGCGGAAATTGATGAAATTTTAGGGCTTGCTCCACAAAAAGAAGAAACGGACGGAGAGCATGCTCCCCAGAAGTCCGATGGAGACGTGCCGCCGCAGCCGGAACCGGCGCCGCGTCAGGCAGAATTGTTTTAATCCCGCCGCCGCGCCAATAAAGCGCGGCGCGGCGTTTTGTATTGTTTGCTAAGGCGGTTGTGCGCTTTTCAAACGAACGACACAAGGAAAATATATGGGAAAATATTTTGGTACGGACGGCGTTCGCGCCGTAGCGGGGCAATTCCCGTTAACTGACGGTTTTATTCAAAAGCTGGGATACTGCGCGTTGAAAGAGCTCGTGGCATCTGCCGATGAAAAACGCCTGAAAAAGCAAGTGGTTGTCGCGCGGGATACGCGCTTGTCCGGTCCGGCTATTTTAGAAAGTCTTGCCCGCGGCATACGCGCCGCCGGTGCGGATGTGTTGGATATGGGAGTGGCCCCGACGCCGGCTGTGGCAGCGGCGGTAAAACGGAGCCATTCTTTATGCGGCGTGGTGATTTCGGCCAGCCATAATCCGCCGGAATTTAACGGCATAAAATTCTTTTCCGCGCACGGTACCAAATTGCCGGAAGAAACGGAAGCCTGTATTGAACGGGCCATTGATGTTTTGCAGGAGCTGCCCGCTCCATCGGGGGCTTACCGTGCCGCGCCGGAATTGGTGCAGGAGTATGAAATGTTTTTGGCTTCTACGGTGGACGCCTCTTTGTTAAAAGGAACAAAAGTCGTATTGGACTGCGCCAACGGTGCGGCGTATCAGGTGGCGCCGAAAGTGTTTCGTTCTTTGGGTATGCAGGTGATTGCCATGGCGGACGCCGCCGACGGGGCAAATATTAATGACGGCGTGGGAGCGTTGCATACCGAACAAATGCAGCGGTTAACGCGCCAAGAGAACGCCTATGTCGGTTTTAGCTTTGACGGAGATGCGGACCGTGTGATCGCCTCCGATGAAACGGGCCGTCAGCTGGACGGAGAATATATTATTGCGGCCTCTGCGCTGGCCTTGAAAAAACGAGGAGAATTGCCTGAGGACAAAGCCGTCATGACCGTGATGGCCAATTTAGGCTGCATCAATTACTTAAAGGATGCCGGCGTAAATGTGGAATTAACGCCCGTCGGAGACAAATACGTGGCCCAAACGCTGGAGAAGCTAGGTTTGGCCATCGGCGGCGAAACGTCCGGACATATTATTTTTCCGTCTTTTTCAAACACGGGGGACGGTATTTTGTCGGCACTGCAATTTTTGCAGTTTGCCAAAGCGTCCGGCCTGCCGGTAAGCGCCTTTGCCGCCACATGGGACAAGTATCCTTGTGAATTGCGCGCGGTACGAGTAGAACAAAAGCCGGATTTGGATTCTTTGTCGGGATTTTGGGAAGATATAGAAAAATTGGAAGCGAAGCTCGGCGGGAAAGGCCGCATCTTTGTGCGTTACAGCGGCACAGAACCCAAGCTGCGTATTTTGGTGGAAGGTGCCGACGCCGCTCTTGTACATCAAACGGCTGAAGCGGCCGAAGCCGTTTACCGCGCCAAAACGGAGGCGAACAAATGACGTTAAAACTGGGTGTGAATATTGATCATGTAGCCACGCTGCGCCGTGCGCGCCAAGCCGTATATCCAGATCCGCTGCTGGCGGCGGAACTGTGTTTGTGCGTCGGAGCCGACTATATCGTCGTTCACGTGCGTAATGATGAGCGTCATATAACGGAAAAAGATTTGGCGCGTTTGTGCAAAGTTTATCGCAAGTATATACATTTGGAATGCAACTTTTCTGAACGGATGCAGACAATGGCGTTGAAACATAAACCCTTTTCCGTTTGCATAGTGCCGGAAAAGGCCGGAGAAGTTACCACTACGGGCGGGCTGAATTTTACGCCCAAGAATTTTGACCGCATCCGCCAGATGACGGAAGCTTTACAGAAGAAAGGCATTTTGGTCAGCTTGTTTATTGACCCGAATGCGGATTCCGTTCGTGCCGCCGCCAAATGCGGGGCGGACATCGTGGAGCTTTGTACGCGCGATTACAGCGAAGCAAAGAACAAAAAACAACAGGCCAAGCTCCTGCGGGATTTGGCGCTTGCTTCTTTGTTGGCCAATGAGCTGGGGCTGGAAGTGCATGCGGGCCACGGGTTGGATTATGAAAATGTGCTGCCGGTGGCGGATTTGTGCGGCGTCAGCTGTATGAATATTGGGTTTTCCATTATTTCGCGTGCTGTGTTGGCTGGCCTGCCCAACGCCGTTTGCGCCATGAAAGAGTTGTTGTAAGGGGAAAAATATGTGCGGTATTATTGGATATGTGGGTGATAAAAACAGCGTTCCGTTTTTGATAGAAGGATTAAAAAGATTGGAATACCGCGGATATGATTCGGCGGGTATTGCCGTAGCGGAAAACGGCCATATTCACCGCGTGCGCGCTGTGGGCAAAGTGGCGGAGCTGGAAAAAGCTTCCCTGTTGGAAAACCCGCGTGGCTGCTGCGGCATAGGCCATACGCGCTGGGCCACCCATGGCAAACCCAGTCAAGAAAATTCCCATCCGCATACGGATTGTTCCGGCGATATCGTTGTGGTGCATAACGGCATTATTGAAAATTATTTGTCTTTGAAAGAAAAGCTGCAGGCTTTGGGACATAAGTTTCAAAGCGAAACGGATACGGAAGTCATAGCCCATCTGATTGAGGAAAACTTAAAACATGTTCATGCGGAAACGGATGAACAGCGTTTCTTCCGTGCCGTAATGAAAACCAGCGATGAACTGCAGGGGGCTTTTGCCTACGGCGTTTTGTGGGCCAAAACTCCGAATCAAATTATCGGCGTTAAAAACCAAAGCCCGCTGGTGGTGGGCTTGGGAGAAGGGGAAAATTTCCTTGCCTCCGATGTGCCGGCTTTTTTGAAATATACCAACAAAGTGCTTTTTTTAGAAGACGGCCAAACCGTGGTGCTTCGGCCTGAAAAGACGGTCGTATATGGCATGGACGGCAAAGAAACAAAAGTAAAACCGACCAAAGTGGCATGGGATCAGAAAACCGCAGAAAAGAGCGGTTTCAAGCATTTCATGCTAAAGGAAATTTATGACCAGCCGCAGGCGTTAGAGGATACTTTGCGTACGGCGCAGGCAGACTTTATGCGTATCTTGGGCCTGAAAACCGAGGATTTGCGCCGTATAAAAAACATTTATTTGGTGGCTTGCGGAACGGCGTATCACGCCGCTTTAATCGGAAAGTATTATTTGGAAAATTTTGCCGGAGTTACCGCCTCTGTGGATTTAGCCAGCGAGTTTAAGTACCGCACCATTCCTCCGGCCAAAGACACTCTTTGCATTGCCGTCAGTCAATCCGGCGAAACCGCTGATACGCTGGGCGCGGTAAAGAAAGCCAAAGAATTGGGTTTTAAGCGTTTGGCCATTTGCAATGTGCTGGGGTCCGGTTTGACGCGTGCCTGCGGAAGCGTCTTTTATACGCATTGCGGGCCGGAAATCAGCGTGGCGTCCACAAAAGCTTTTACCAGCCAAATTATTTCTCTGTATGCTTTGTCCATTTTCTTGGGGCATGCTTCGGGCAATATCAGCCGCGGCCAGTTTGATAAGCTTTACAAGGAAATGATGGCGCTGCCCAAAGCCGTAGCTGAAACCTTGAAAATTGAATATGACGTGCGCCATCTGACCAAAAAAGTATACAAGGCGAACCGGTTTATTTTCTTGGGCCGCAATGTGGATTATCCCATTGCGTTGGAAGGGGCGCTGAAACTGAAAGAAATTTCATATACCTCTGCGGAAGGTTTTGCCGCTGGAGAAATCAAGCACGGACCTATTTCTGTGATTGACAAAGGCACTCCGGTGATTATTCTCATGCCGAAAGATCATTTGTTTGACAAAATGCTTTCCGCCGCGCAGGAGTGCCGCGCGCGCGGGGCTTTTGTCATTGCCGTAACTACGCCGGACGGTTCGGAAGAAGCGGCGGCGGTAACGGACAAACGAATTTTGGTGCCCAAAACTGGTGAGTATTTGCAGCCGGTACTGAATGTTATCGCCCTGCAATTTTTTGCATACTGGGTGGCCAAGCGTTTAGGGCGGGATATTGACCAGCCGCGCAATTTGGCCAAGAGCGTTACCGTAGAATAAGGATGCATATGCGCAGCACGCGCGCTTTAATTAAATCTTTTTTGCCCGCCCGTCCAAAGCAGGCCAATAAAGGCATGTTCGGGCGGGTCCTCATTGTGGCGGGATCGGAAAAAATGGCCGGTGCGGCTGTTTTATGTGCAAAAGCCGTTTTAAGAACCGGAGCGGGACTGGCGGTATTGGCCTTGCCGCGCAGCCGCCAATGTATGGCGGCGGCAGCCTTGCCGGAAATGCTTACGCTGCCTTTGCCGGAAAAAAACGGCATGATTTCCGTGCGGGCGGTATCCGTATTGGAGAAGTTTATACAAGATTTCCACCCGTCCGTGCTTTTGCTGGGGCCGGGCCTGTCTATAGCCCCTTTTATTATTCCTTTTCTAAAACGCAATACTTTGCCTGCCGTTCTGGACGCCGACGCTTTGAACGCTTTGGCTTCTCAGGCGGATTTTGGCACCGTGTTGGGCAGGCGTTTTCCGTTGATTTGCACACCGCACCCGGGGGAAATGAAGCGCTTGTTAAAAAAATCCATACCGACCGATGAAGGAGGTCGCATTCGCTGTGCGAAATCTTTATCTGAGCAAACCGGAGGCATAACGCTGCTGAAAGGTTTTCATACGGTTATAACGGACGGAAAGACCGTTTATGTAAATCCTACGGGCGGACCGGCTTTGGCCAAAGCGGGCAGCGGCGATACATTGGGTGGCATGATAGCCGGTTTATGGGCGCAGCTGGGGACGGCGGAAAAGTTTGATAACAAAACCGCTTTGCAAGCCGCGGTGTGCGGGGCCTATTTGCATGGATTGTGTGGAGATTTGGCGGCGCAAAAGCTGACAGAACGCTGTGTGTTGGCGTCGGATGTGGCAGCTGAGATTCCCCGCGCATTTAAACGCATATTGGCGCGCTAAATGTTTTTATGCAGTTTAAGAGAGATATTTTATAAAATCAAACTATGATTCATACGATTTTGATGGTATTGATAATTCTTGCGGTTTTAGTGTGCATCACTTTGTGGGGATGCGCGCATATTGCCAAAAAAGCTTTGCATCCTACCGCCAAGCGCAAGCCGCTTGACGTCTGGCCCGACCAATATAAGCTGCCTTACGAAAATGTTTTTTTTAAGACGGCCGACGGAGTGCAAATCAAGGGCTGGTTTATTCCAAATCCCCTCTCGGACAAAACCATTATTTTTATGCATGGCTGGGGTATGAACCGCGGCGACGTGTTCAAAAACACCTGTTTCTTGTATGACTTGGGTTATAATTTGATGTATTTTGACTTCCGCGCTTTGGGGGAAAGCGGCGGGACGGTCAGTTCTATAGGCTATTTGGAAGTGAAAGATTTACAGGCTTGTATAAAATTTTTGAAAGAGACGCGTCCCTTTGCCTGCGGCAAGATAGGCCTTTACGGGCTTTCCATGGGTGGCATGGCGGCTATTTGTGAAGCCGCGCAAAACCCTGAAATATGCTGCGTTGTGGCGGAAGCGACGTATTATTCGTTCCGAAGGGTCGTTTCCCGCTGGGCATGGGTTCACAATAAAGTTCCGTACTTTCCTCTCATCCCCATCATTCTCCATTATATGCGCCGGAATCTGGCCGTCAATCCGGAGAAATACAGCCCCAAATATAATATTCCCAAAATTTCTCCTCGGCCCATATTTATCATTCACGGACGCTATGATAATTTGGTCCCTGCCGCGCAGGCTAAAATGTTGTTCAAACGCGCCGGAGAACCGAAAGAGATTTGGCTGGTCCCCGGGGCCAAACATAATAAATGTGCGGAAGTGGGAGGGTTTGAGTATAAGCAAAGATTGGCCGATTTCTTTAAGAAATATTTATAACGGCAGTTTCAGTTGTTGCGTTTGTGTCCTGTTAACTGTTTTAACTTCGCCCCGCCTTTGACCCTATGCAGCGTTGCGGCACAGCGGTCAAACTAGTGGGGCGGATTTCTGTCAAATTTTCAAAATCAGGCCAGCTCGCCCCGATGGTTTCAATGGCAAACGAGCGGCTTTTGAATGACACAGCCGTTCCAGTCGTTGCATTTGCCTTCTGCCAACCTTTTGTACATATGAACGCTTTTTGTTTCTTGCGGTTTATTGACAGGTTGGTGATTGTTTGGATGATGTTTTCTTGCGGAATAAAATTCTAAAATATAAATATGAAAAAACTGGTTATTTTTGATTTGGACGGCACACTTTTAAATACAATTGATGATTTGGCCGCGGCAACCAATCAGGCATTAAAAAAACTTGATTATCCTACACATCCCACGCCGGCATATTTGCGTTTTGTAGGCAACGGGATTGACAAATTGTTTGAACGGGCTTTGCCGCCGGCCGCGCGCACGGAGGAAAATATTTTGCGCGTGCGGGAATTGTTTGTCCCTTATTATAATGCTCACGGCACCGATTTGACGGCTCCCTATGCCGGCATATCCGGCGTATTGCGGCATTTGCAGGAGCTGGGAGTTAAAATGGCCGTTGCATCTAATAAATATCAAGCCGCCACCACGGAATTGGTGCGGCATTATTTCCCAGCTATATCCTTTGCGGCGGTGTTGGGACAGCGTGCCGGTTTGCCTACCAAGCCGGATCCTCTTTTTGTGCGGGATATTTTAGAGCAAACGCATACCGGTGCGGCGGACGCCTTGTACGTGGGAGATTCAGACGTGGATATGCAAACCGCGCGCAATGCGGGCGTAGACGCCTGCGCCGTTACATGGGGCTTCCGTACGCGCGAAGAACTGGCGTCTTATCATCCCAAATATATGGCGGATAAGCCGGACGATATTTTACAAATGCTGAAGTAAAGAAAGATTTTTGCATATGCGCCGCATATAAGTTGCGGCGTTTTTTATGCTGTCTTGTTTGTTCTTGGCAAAATCCGTCAGTGAGACGATAGATAAGCAAAGATTTTTTGGCAGTTTCTTCAAGGCCTTTTCTTCATATGTGCCGCAAAAGAACAATACGGGTTTTCCCTCAGTGGCAGCGGTTTCCAATACGGCCAAAGGCGCTTTGCCGTATCCTGTCTGTTCGTCAAACCGGCCTTCCGAAGTGATAATCAAATCCGCCTTCTTTATCCATTGCGTAAGAGGCAGATGTTTTTTGATAAAATTGGAGCCCAAAATAATGCGGGCGTTTAGCAGACCGTACAGCCCTGCACATAAAGCGCCGGCCGCGGCGGCAGAAGGCCTGTGTGCCGTATTTTTTCCGGAGGATTTTTTAATGGCGCGGGCATATACCGTTAATGCTTTTTCCAACATCCGTACTTGTGAAGGCGTGGCTCCCTTTTGAGGACCGAAGACTCGGGCGGAACCGCGGGGACCCAAGAGCGGGTTGATGACGTCGGCCACGGCATAAATTTTAACGCCTTGAATCTTTTTTTTCAGTTCTTTTATGTCTACGTGCGCTAAGCGGAGCAAAGGTTTTGCCCCGAGGGGAATTTCTTTTCCTTGCATGTCCAGAAAACGCGCACCCAGCGCGCACGCGATACCGGCGCCTCCGTCATTGCAGGCTACTCCGCCCAAGCCGACATAAATTGTTTTAGCGCCGCGCCGCAAAGCGTGTCGCATGACTTCTCCTACGCCAAAAGATGAGGCCCCCAATGGATCTAAATCCTCTTTTTTGGCCGAGCCCAGTCCACAAATTCGTGCCGTTTCCAAAACGGCCGTTTTTTCTTCGGGAAGCCACAGATACGAGGTGGGGGCTTTTTTGAGAAAGGCGTTTTTGGCGTGCAGACGCACTAAGGAAGCAGAGGGATATAAAGCCTGAAAGAAATCAATAAATCCGTCTCCTCCGTCGGAAAGGGGAAAGCTTTTTATGTTGTGTTCGTGTCGCAGAGCCTGCGTCAAAACGCGCGCCGTTTGGCGCGCGCTTAAAGAACCTTTAAAACTGTTGGGCAGAATAAGAATACGCATTAAAATTTCCAGCTGAATTTCAAAGAAGCGACCAAGTTGGCGGAAGAGGAATCCTTGAATTCCGAGGAATAGGGACTGAAGAATTCTTGCACTTCCAAACCTAACATTAGATCATCAAAATGTGTTTCCACGCCAATACCGGCCGAGCCGACAAAACCGTTGGAGTTCAGGCTTTCGCTGTTAATGACTCCGCGGTAATTAAGCGACAACATGCGATAACCTCCGGAAGCGGTCAAGTAAAAAGAAAACAAATCGTCGGGGTTAAAATAATAGTTGGCTTTCACCAGTATATCTATGGATTGTCCGCTGGTGCTGACGTCGCGGTCTGAACCTTCGGGATATGGAAGATTCGGCTCTCTTCCTTCGTCTTCTGCTTTTTGGCGCTCTGCTTCATTGGCCGCTTCAATGGCAGGGTCCAAATCATAAAAGGAAGCATTCGGAATATTGGAAATAGCCAAGGCGGGACCTATCCATAAATTACTGCTTTTCAGTCTCCACATAAATGTCGCTTCGGCGCGTACACCTGTACCGCCAATGTCATATGCCTCGGTGTTTTCAAAGCCGGCGCGTTCGGTATTATTCAGTTTCAAATCATGGGCCTGTGCACCGATGGATATGGCAAAATATTTGTCTGTGGCGCTGTCTTTAGGACGCTTGGCGCGCTTGGCCTGCGCTTTGCGCATTTCTTCCAATTTGCCGCTGCGAGCCGCTTCGGCGGTTTGTGCGATGGCGGCATCATCGGTTTGAAGCCGTTTTGCGCCGCTGCCGCTGTTTAAGAAAGCCTGTTCGTCGCTGAGCTGCTGCGCTGCGCGCTGGGCGCGTATTTCCGCGGCGGAAATTTCCCGCACGGTTTGCACTTGTCCGTTTACAACTTCTGCTTTTTGCGCGTCAAATACGCGGTCAATGTCGGCGTCAAAAGTCAGACCACCTTGCGCCTCAACGGCGTCTGTCGCCGGCAGACTGGGTGTTTTGCCCGAAGCAATCGGAAATGAAACCGCGGAAGCCGCCGGCGCGGTGGACAGGGTTACTTGCTGTGCAGCGGCAGCCGCCGCTACCAAAGCGGCTTGTCTGGCTTGGTTTTCTTCCGCCAAGCGCTGCGCCGCATTGCCTTGGTCGTAGTCGTACACTTCAATGGAAACGATTTGGGGCATGTCTATGTTTACGACGCCTTCATCCGTTTGCAACGTCATATTAAATTCATCTAAATCCAAAATAACCCCTATTAGTTGCGTGCCGCCTTTTAGGAAGATGCGGTGTTTGTCCGGCAGAACGGCTTCCACGTCGCGTTGGTTCAGCACCACGGGGCCGTAAGAGGTGGTCATGTTGATGGTGTATTCCGTTTGGGACAAAATGGATCCGCTAATAAATGTGCCGTCTTTCAGTTTGACGGTTTCGGCAAAAGAAAGGGAAAAAAAGCAAAGAAAAACAGCAAGGATAAAACTTTTTTTCATGAAACGCTCCAAAGCGTACGGACAGAACGTATAGATAAAAAAGGCGGCGTCATGCGCCGCCTTTATGGATAGAGTTATTTTTTATTTTCTTCTGTTTCTACGCTGACGGCCACTGTTTCTTGTTTGGCGGTTTCACAGCAGCACGGAGCCACGGCGGCTTTGATTTTGCGCAG
The DNA here is from genome assembly GCA_944324685.1 of uncultured Elusimicrobiales bacterium. GTDB lineage: Bacteria > Elusimicrobiota > Elusimicrobia > Elusimicrobiales > Elusimicrobiaceae > Avelusimicrobium. The sequence goes on along the minus strand of CALUXG010000038.1, from coordinate 11,785 downwards.
CGCTTTCAGCACGGCCGCCACCGTCAGCATAATCAACATGACGCTTAAGCTGTTGAACAGGAAGTTGATGATCGTTTGCCATAAGACATCCCTGCTGATCATCGGGGATCTGCTCATCCAAATCACAATGTAAATCGTATAGATGAGCGTAAAATAGAACAAAGCCACAAAAATCCAGTAAAGTCCTTTCAGACAGAACCAGTTGTGCGGCCACCATTTGTTTTTGCAAGCCATGGTATGCTCCTTGTGTTTCAAATTCGGTTTGGGAGATCCCTGCACCGTATAAATATATTGTATCAAAAGCATGCGGAAAAAAGTCGTTTTGTTTGAAAAACAGATTATGCGTTTTGGGCGCGCTGCAACATTTCACGCGCATGGCGCAGGGCGGTTTGATCATTGTCCGAAGAAGCGCCCAGCATGCGTGCAATTTCTGCCGTTACAGCTTGACCGGAAAGCTCTTTCAGCGCGACGTCCGTTGTCTTCCCGTCCGTCTTTTTTTCTATGTGGAAGAAAGCGTCCGCACAGGCCGCTACGGAAGCCAAATGGGTAACGCACAGCACCTGCCGGCCTGCGGCTGCTTCGCGGAGTTTCCGTCCCACCAGCGCGGCTGTGCGCCCGCCGACGCCGCTGTCCACTTCGTCAAATACCATAACGGGAACTTCTCCCGCCAAAACGGTTTTCAGCCCCAGCATGACGCGCGAGAGTTCTCCTCCTGACGCCGCCACCGCCAGCGGCCGCGGCATTTGTCCCGGATTGGGCGAGAATAAAAATTCCACATGATCCGCCCCTGTGGCCGTGGGATTTGCCGCGTCCATTTCCACGCTGATTTCAAAACACAAACCGGCAAAGCCCAGCGGCGTGATTTCTTTTTCCAGACGTTTGGCCAGTTTGTGGGCGGATTCGGTACGTTTTGCGTGCAGGTCCTCACACAGAGCATCCAGCTCTTGACGGGCTTTTTGCTCGGCTTCGCGCAATTCTTCTTCGCGCTGCTGAGAGTTTTGCAAATGGTCTATTTGGCGTTTTAATTCTTCGGCTTTTGCCAACACGTCGGAAATTTCAGGTCCGTATTTTAATTTCAGACGTTTGAGTTTTTCATGGCGGCTTAACATGTCATCTAGTTTTTGCGGGTCGGCGTTTAGGTGATCTTGATAGCCGCTTAGTTCGGCGGCGGCGTCGGAAAGCAGCGTTTGTGCATTTTCCAAAGCGTTGGCTATCTGGGATGCATTATCGTCCAGCTGCGCCATATCCCGCGCCAAACGCGCGGCGCGGCCCGCCAGAGAGACGGCGCAATTTTCCTGTCCGTATAGATTTTGATAGGCTTCTCCCGCCAGTTCCAGCAACCGCCCCGCATGTTTCATTTGCGGCAGTTTTTGCTCCAGCTCCAAATCTTCTCCTTCTGCGGGATGGACATTTTCTATTTCTTTGAGCTGAAAGACATATAAATCCAGCAGCCGTTCTTTTTCTTGTTCGCTCATTTGAGCCGCTTCCAGCCGCGCTTGCGTTTCTTTCCATGCCTGATAAGCGCGGGCGGTTTGTTCACGCTTTTGGGAAAGACCGGCGAAAGTATCCAACAGACGCAGCTGCACGTCCGCACGCAAAAGGCTCTGGTGTTCATGTTGTCCGTGGAAATCCACCAATTCCCTGCCTAATTCCGCCAATGTGGCGGCGGGTGCGGCTCTGCCGTTTATAAAAGCTTTGCTTTTGCTTTTTCTATCCAGCGAACGCGTCAAAACAAGCGTTTTCTCCGTTAAGCCATATTTATGAATCAGGGAGGTATCAAAACCTTGCATGTCAAATTCGGCGCGTACTTCCAGTTTGTCCGCGCCGTCTTTGATGAAAGAAGAAGCGCCGCGCGCACCCAAAACAAAACTTAAAGCGGAAATGGCCACGGATTTGCCGGCGCCCGTTTCGCCGGTAAACACGTTCAGACCGGCTTTCGGTTCAAATTCCATAGAAGAAATTACGGCAAAATTTCGTACGGATAATTTTTTAAGCATACCGCGTTCCCCATTCCAGTTTTTTGCGCAGGCGGGAAAAAAAGTCATAGGTTTTTGTGCTGACCAGTTGTGCGTCGCAGTCGGCACGGCGCAAAATCACGCGGTCCGCATTTCTCAGTTCATAATTATGTTGGCCGTCCAAACTGACGGATGCGCGGTCTTCCGAATGCGGAAATTGAGGGGAGAAAACAAGTTTTCCGCCCGCACGCAGCGCCAAGGTCCGTTCCGTGAGGCTGTGCGGACAAATGGGGGCCAACAGCAAAACGTCCAAGTCCGGTTCTACGATAGGTCCTCCCGCCGCCAACGAATAAGCCGTAGAACCGGCCGGGGTGGATATGATTAAGCCGTCCCCATAGTAATTTTTTAATTCCGTGCCGTTATATTGGGCGCGCAGCGCAAAAGCGCGCGGCTGCAGTGTTTTAATGACGCAGTCGTTAAACGCCAACAGATTTTTAACGGGTTTATGGCCGGACCGTTCAATATCGGCGCTTAAAAGCAAGCGGCGGCTGATGTGGCAATTTCCGTCTAAAATTTGACGCAGACATTCTGCCGATTCCGCCTCTTCGCAAGCGGAGAGAAACCCTAAACTTCCGCAATTGACCGCTAATACTGGTATAGCCAGCGCCGCCGCGGCGCGCGCACAACGCAGTGCGGTGCCGTCTCCGCCCAGACTGACGCAAAGATCGGCAGACGGGTGTTGGCTAATGAGGCGGTAATCGGATAAAATTTCGCTGTTGAGGCCCCTTTTTCGCAGGAAATCAGCCAACTTCTGGGCCGTTTGGGCGGCGTTGGGACGGGCTGGATGACAAACAAGCAAAACACGGCGGATATTCATAGCACTTCATTCTAGCAAAATATATGGATGTTGCGCATGAAGCCTCTGAAGCATGTCCTCTGCGCGTTCCCCGCATTAACACGGGTAATGGTATAATATAAAAAAGGAGTTTTTATGTGGGATTATACGGATAAAGTTATGGATCATTTCCGGCACCCGCGCAATGTGGGCGCCATAGAAAATGCCGATGCCACCGGACAGGTGGGTAGTTTGGTATGCGGCGATGCCTTGAAACTGACGCTGAAAATAAACAAAGACACCGAAGTCATTGAGGATGCCAAATTTGAAACTTTCGGCTGTGCCAGCGCCATTGCCTCTTCCTCCGTTTTGACGGAGATGATTAAAGGCAAAACGTTGGCGGAGGCCTCCAAAATCACCAATCAGGACATTGCCGATGAGCTAGGTTCTCTGCCGGCCGAAAAAATGCACTGCTCCGTTATGGGAATGGAAGCGTTGGAAGCCGCCGTGCAGAGCTACCGCCAAGGCGGAAAACCCGTCGTGTTTGAACAACAGGCCGAAAAAATCGTCTGCCATTGTTTTAATGTGTCGGAGGAAACAATTATCAAAGCCATACGCGCCAATCATCTGAAAACCGTGGAAGAAGTTACTTTTTATACCAAAGCCGGAGGCGGCTGCGGGCAGTGCAAAGGCGAAATACAGAAAATTTTGGATAAGGTCAATTCCTGCGCGGTGCCCGCGCCGGAGCCGGCCAAAGACAAAAAATTTGCCGATTTGACCATTGTGGAAAAAATCAAACGCATCGAAAAAGTGCTGGAAGACGATGTGCGCCCGCAGTTAAATATGGACGGCGGCAGCGTGGAGCTGGTGGACGTCAGCGGTTCCAGCGTCAAAGTGCGCTTGCTGGGCATGTGCAGCGGCTGCATGGCCGCACCGGCGACGTTGAAAGGATTTGTGGAACGCACATTAAAAGAGAAACTGGATCCTTCCATTACCGTGGAGCAGGCCTAAAGGGGGCTGGGTCGTGAAGATCATTTATTTGGATAATAATGCCACCACGCGTGTGGCGCCTGCCGTAGCGGAAGCCATGTTGCCGTATTTTACGGATAAATACGGAAACGCTTCTTCCATGTACCCGTTGGCCGCCGAGGCCAAAAAAGCCATGGATATTGCGCGTTCAGAAGTGGCGGATTTGATAGGCGCGGCTTATCCAGACGAAATTATTTTCACGTCTTGCGCGACGGAAAGCGACAATACGGCCATTTTTTCCGCCGTACGAAGTTATCCGCAAAAGAAACATATCATTACCTCGGCCGTGGAACATCCTGCCGTGCTGCATCCGTATTCTTACTTGGAAACACAAGGCTATAAAGTGGACTATATCGGTGTGGATTCGCAGGGGCGTTTTGATATGCAGCAATATAAAAAAGCGCTCAGAGACGATACGGCCTTGGTGTCTGTCATGTGGGTGAACAGTGAAACGGGGACCATTTTCCCCATACCGGAAATAGCCGCCTTGGCCAAAGAACGCGGAGCTTTGTTCCATACGGATGCGGTGCAAGCCATCGGCAAACTGCCCATAGACGTGAAAAATACGCCGATAGACATGCTGTCTTTGTCGGGACATAAATTTCATGCGCCTAAAGGTGTAGGCGCTTTGTATGTTCGCCGCGGCACACGTTTTTCGGGCTGGATGATGGGAGGCCATCAGGAAAGGGGCCGCCGCGGCGGCACGGAAAATATTCCGTATATAGTGGGTTTGGGTACCGCGGCGGTATTGGCCAAAACCCGTTTGTCCGATGGAAGCGTGGAGCACATGGCCGTTTTGCGCGATAAATTGCAAAACGGATTGCTGTCCGCCATTGCCGACAGTAAATTAAACGGAGATCCGCAAAATCGCGTAGCCAATACGGTGAATATCAGCTTTGGCTATGTGGAAGGCGAGGCAATCTTAATGCACTTGAATGAATACGGCATTTGCGCTTCTTCGGGGTCCGCCTGCACGTCCGGCTCGTTGGAGCCATCGCACGTTTTGCGTGCGATGGGGGTGGATTTTAAGTTTGCCCATGGGTCTGTGCGTTTCTCTCTGTCCGAACAAACGACGGAAGCCGAGGTGGACAAAGTGTTGGAAGTGCTGCCGTCCATTATTGAAAACTTGCGCAAAATATCTCCGTTTTCTCGCATGAATGCCGATAAATAATATACCAGAGGCTTTCTTGATACACCCAACGCCCGCATTTGAATGCGGGCGTTGGTTTGTAATATAATAAATCATCTTTTGCAAACAGGAGATGACGGTGAAAAAAATAAGCTTATTGTTTCTTTTTGTTTTAACGGCGGGCATTTTATTTGCCAAAACGACGGTTATGTATCATACCAGCGATACACATGGGTTTTTCTATCCCAAAAAAGGACGGGGCGGTTTTGCCGCCGCCAAAGCCGTGCTGAATCAGGGACCAAAACATTATTTGTTGCTGGACGGAGGAGATTTTGCGGAAGGGACGATGGAAGTGAAAACCTCCAAAGGACTTAAAGCCGTACAATTGATGAATAAAATGGGCTATCATGCGGCGACGTTGGGCAATCACGAATTTGCTTATCGGGAGGTGGCGCTTGAAAATATGCTGCAAGAGGCGGATTTTGCGGTGCTGGCTGCCAATTTGGTGGAGAAAAAAACCGGTAAAATGCCGGCCCATGTATTGCCCTATAAAATTTTTGATGTAAATGGAGTCCGTGTAGCCGTTATCGGACTGGCCAATGCCAAACCTACGCGGCCGACGGAAAAATATACATTCACCGATCCGCTGGCCGCTTTGGAAAAAGTATTGCCGGAAGTGGAGAAACAAAAACCGAACGTGGTGGCCGTTTTGGCGCATGACTCTTTGGCAGACGACAAGCCCGAACGTCCGTTTTATATAGGGGAAATCGGACGGAGGTATTCCGGCCGCATTCATGTGGTGTTAGGCGGTCATGCCCACAGAATTTTCAGCAATAAATATATCAAAGACGTCCTTTTTGTGGAAGACGGAGCCAATTTGCAGTTCTTGGGCAAAGTCTCCGTTACGACAGATGATAAAACGGGAGAATTTGTATCGGCGGAATCTTTTATTATTCCTTTGGATATTGCCAAAACCGGAGAAGATAGAGGGATGGCTTCTTATGCCCAGTCTCTAAAAGAACCCGGGATGGATGAGGTTTTGGGCCGAACGGAGCAAGCGCTGCCTAAACGGTCTTCTGCCATGGGAGAAATGGACGGTGCGGCGGAAAATTGGATAGCTGACGTTGCCCGCGAGTATGCCGGAGCGGATATATTCGTGCACAACAGCGCCGGCGTGCGGACGGGCTTGGAAAAAGGGGATATTACCAGACGGGATTTGATGGACATGTTCCCTTTTGACGATACGGTGGTGATGATGGAAGTGAGCGGCAAGTTTTTGAAAGATTTGGTCTCGTCTTCTCTGTTACCCCGAAATTTGCTGAGTTATTCCGGCCTGCGGGTAACTTATCATAAAGATAAAAAAGGACGGGCAAAAAAAGTTAACGTATATGTAAACGGGAAAAAAGTCAAAAATAAAGATATATATGTTTTGGCGACCAATTCTTATTTGGCAGGCGGCGGCAGCGAGGGAAAAATGTTCAAATCCATTGCTGAGGATAAGAAAAAACAAGCCGGAGACAAGACCATCCGGCTGTTGCTGGAACGGGCTCTGAATCGAGGGCCTGTATCGGCGCCGGATACGGGCCGCGTCCGCCAGCTGAAAGGGTAGCGCATCCCTTTTGTTTGTTCAAACGCCCGCGCTTGAATGCGGGCGTTTGTTTTTGATAGGATAAAAACAGTTGTTTGCCGCCGAATGCGGCGCCTTTGATTCTGCAAGGAGAACGTATGAGAAAAATATTTTTGATTTTGGCATTGACATTGGCTGCGGCAGGCTTGTTTGCCAAAACGACGGTTATTTATCATACCAGCGATACGCATGGTTTTTTCTATCCAAAGAACGGGCAGGGCGGCTTTGCCGCTTTGGCCGCTGTTTTGGAAGCGGGACCCGAACATTATCTGCTGCTTGACAGCGGGGATTTCGCCAACGGCACCGCAGAAGCCAAAAACTCTCAGGGATTAAAAAGCGTTGCTTTGATGAATGCGTTGGGCTATCAGGCCACCACCATAGGGAACCATGAATTTGATTTCCGAGACAGCGCCTTGGAGCCTCTGTTGCAGAACTTAAAATTTTCCGTTCTGGCGGCCAATTTTTTGGAACGCAAAACGGGCAAATTCCCGCCGTTGATTAAGCCGTATAAAATATTTGATGTAGACGGCGTCAGCATAGCCGTCATCGGACTTGCCAACCGCTATCCCACCAACGACGACAAAATGTATAAATTTACCAAGCCGCTGCCCGCTTTGAAAAAAGCGCTTAAAGAAGTGGAAGAACAACAGCCGGATGTGGTGGTCGTGCTGGTGCATGATGGGCTGAGGGACGTGAAACATGGAACGCAAGCTTATGTGGCCAAAATAGCGAAAAAATTCGGCGGCCGTGTAAACATCGTTTTGGGCGGACACGTGCATAATATCGTACAGAATGAATATATCAACGGCACATTGTTTGTAGAAAGCGGGTGTCATCTGCAACATGTGAGCAAAATCACCGTAGAAACCGATGACGAAACCGGTAAATTTATTTCCGCCAAATCGGAAATTATTCCGCTGATTGTCGAGAAGGTTGGTCAGGATCAAAAAATAGCCGAATATGCTGAAACGTTAAAAGAGGCGGGTATGGATGAAGTTTTTGGCGAAGCGGCGGAGAATATTAACCGCGTGTCTTCCGTACCGGAACATAAAGACGGTCCTCTTAATGACTGGATTGCCGATTTGGGCCGCGCCGCCTCCGGCACGCAAATTTTCGTGCACAATAACGGCGGCACGCGCATGGATGTCCAAAAAGGGCCTGTTACCCGCCGCGATACGACGGATATTCATCCGTTTGACAACGGTATCGTAAAAATGACGGTGGACGGTAAATTTCTGAAATATTTGGTCAAAAAATCTTTGTTGCCGCGCAGTCTGTTTACCTATTCGGGCATGGATGTTACGTATCGGAACAAAAATGGCAAAGTGAAAGATTTGCAAATTTTTGTGGATGGAAAACCGGTGGAAAACCATCATAAATATACGCTGGCGACCAATTCTTATATAGGATATGGCGGCAGTGAAGGATGGCCTTTTAAGAAAATCAAAGATTCCGAAAAACAGTTGATACCGGATGTTACCATTCGCAGCGTATTGGAAAATGGATTAAAAACGCAATCCCCCGTCCGCGCCGTTGAAACGGGACGCATTGTGGAATTCCAATAATGTATATCGCCGTCCGCCGTTTTTGTTTCTTTCTCGCGTTTGCCGCATGCCTTGTCGGATGCGGCAAACAGGCGGAGCCGTCGGCCTATTTATTTTTTACCTCAGATATAGAAGGCGTTTTTTGGTCAAGGCCGGAGCCGCGTTACGGCAATGAAATGACGGGCGGGCTTTCTGTGTTGAAAGCTTTTTTGGACAAGCAAACGGTTCCTTTTTTGTTGCTGGACGGAGGAAATTGGTTTGCCCAAACGCCGGAGGGGACGCTTTCTCAGGGAGCTTATTTTAATACGGTGGCGGCCTCTCTGCCTTATTCCGGACGTTTGTTTACGGAAAAAGATTTGCTTTACGGTTGGACTTCATTAAGCCAAATTATAGAAAAATCCCCTTTTCCCTTTATTCTTTCCAATGTTACGGTAAACGGCCAAATACCTGCCGGAGCAAAGCCGTGGCTTATTGTCTCGGTGGGAAAATACCGCATCGGGGTTTTGGGTGTCGTCGGGCGCGATGCCGTGCGCGGTAAACGCCGTATAGGCGGTTTGAAAGTAGATGACGAAATTTCCGCCATAAAAAGAACGGTGCGGCTTTTGCGGGAGCAAAATATACAGGCCGTGGTGCTGCTCAGCGCTTTGGGATCTTCTGATAAGGAAACCGCGCTTACGGATGCCACTTTGGCACAAGAAGTGGAAGGTATTGACGTTATTTTAAGTTCCAATTTGGGCCGTGATGCCGCGGAAACGCAAAAAGTGGGATCTACGCTCATTGTTTACCCGGGATCTAAGCTGGACGGTGTTGGCCGCGTGTCTTTATTTTTTAATAAAAACGGCGTGCTGGAAGATAGCCGTTTTGATGATATTGCTTTATATAGACGCGACTTTGGAGAAGATTCCGCCATCGCTGAGCAAACTGCTTCCGTCCGGCGCGCCGCGCGCAGCCAGATGAACCGTCCCGCCGGAAAGCTGGAACGGGAATTAACGGGAGAACTGGATGGCGAATCCTCGCTGGGCAACTGGACGGCCGACTGCTTGCGCCGCTGGGCCAAAGCGGATGCGGCCATTATCAATTCCGATTCTTTGCGTGCATCTTTGCCTAAAGGAACCGTTACACAATATGACTTGTATAAAACATATCCTTATGCGGACCATATTATGTTTTTAGATATCAAAGGAGCGGCTTTGCGCAGAGCTTTGGAGGAGGGACTGTCCGTGCCTCATAATTTTGCGCAGATTTCCGGCTTGTCCATCGTGTATGATCCTTCCGCTTCTGCCGGCCGCCGTATACGGTCCGTTGCGGTAAACGGCGCGCCGTTGGCGAGCAAAACCGCATATCGTGTGGCAATTACGGATCAAATGTTGGCGGGCGGCGCGGGTCATGACGGATTTATTGATTCTTTGGAATTCAAAAACACGCAGGTGGAAGTGCGTACCGTTTTGGCTTTGTGTCTGGCTGGTAAACCGCATGTCCCAAGCCCGTTTTCGGGACGTTGGAGAAAAACTCCATGACCTCCTTCATACATTCTTTGAAAATCGGTTCTTTCAGGGCGCCCAATAATATATGGCTGGCGCCCATGGCCGGCGTAACGGACGGGCCTTTTCGGGCTTTATGCTTGCGCGGCGGCGCCGGTGTAGTCTGTGCGGAGATGGTGTCGGCGCATGCTTTGCATTATGCCAATGCGCGCAGTTTGCGTATGTTGCGGATAGATGAAAGAGAAAAGCCTGTGTCTATGCAGATTTTTGGCGCGGACGAGCAAACCATCGCGCAGGCCGCTTTGGCGGCACAGGAACGCGGGGCGGATATTGTGGATATTAATGCCGGCTGTCCCGTGAAAAAAATCAATAAAGCCGGTGCCGGCTGCGTATTGATGAAAGATCCCGTACATCTGGGCCGTTTGGTAGCGGCGGCGGTAAAAGCGGTAAGCGTTCCCGTAACGCTTAAAACACGTATTGGACTTAAAAACGGCGTATTACTGGGAGATGAAATTGCCCGTGTGGCTCAAAATGAGGGAGCCGCGGCCGTTATTATTCATGCCCGCGCGGCGGAAAACGTTCATAACGGGGAGCCGGATTTGGCGGCTTTGGCTAAAATTTGCGCTTCGGTGCAAATTCCCGTTATCGGCAACGGAGGCATTAAGGACGGAGCAACCGCCCAAAAGTTTTTTGACGCCGGCTGCAGCGGCATTATGGTGGGCCGTGCGGCGGTGGGCAATCCGTTTGTTTTTCAAAATATTTGTGCGGAACTGGCAGGAAAAGAATCCGCTCCGCTGACGGCGCGGCGTCGTGTGGAAATTTATTTGGCCCTGATAGAAGAAAACGTGGCGCATTACGGAGAAAAAATAGGCATAGGACGCAGCAAAAAGACGGCAGGGTATTGGCTGAGAGATTTTCCCATGGCGGCAGAGGTGCGCGGCCGCTTTGTCCGGCAGGAAACTTTGGCGGGAATACGGGAACTGTTTGCCGGTCTTTCTTTTTAATCCTCTATACAGCTTCATTTTGTTTTGGTATAATATACAGGAAACCACGAGTCATTAATGCGGCGGCCACCACTCCGCTGCGCTTTAATAACAAAAGGTAAACATAAACTTATGACGAAAACTTTTCTGCCTTCCGTTAAGGAAGTTGAAACCACCCGTAAATGGCATCACATTGATGCTTCGGGCCAAACCCTGGGCAGACTGGCCACCCGCGTGGCGGTATTGCTGATGGGCAAACACAAAAGAACCTATACCCCTCACATGGACTGCGGTGATTTTGTCGTTGTAACCAACACGGATAAAATCAAAGTAACCGGTAACAAAATGGACGAAAAAATTTATTTCACCCATTCCGGCTACGCCAAAGGCGCCAAAGAAACGCCGCTTCGCCGCCAGTTTGAAAAAGACTCCACCAAAGTCTTGGAGCTGGCTGTGAAACGTATGTTGGACGTCAACCGCTTGCGCGCGCCGCGCCTCAAACGCTTGCGCCTGTTCAGCGGGGAAGAACATGAATTCGCCAGCAGATTTGCCAAATAAGAGGGATAGAGTTTTATGAACAATACCAAAGAAATTAAAACCGGCCGCCGCAAAACTTCTGTGGCGCAGGCCAGATTGGTAAAAGGCACCGGCGTTATTACCGTAAACGCCAAGGCCTTGGCTGACTATTTTAAAGGTCATGAAAAATTCCAAGCCACCGTCAAAGCTCCGCTTACGGTGACCAACTTGGAAAAAGAATATGACGTGACCGCCAAAGTGCAGGGCGGCGGTATTTCCGCCCAGGCCGGCGCTTTGCGCCACGCCATTGCCCGCTCCGTGGCGGAAATCAGCGAAGAGCTGAAAAAGACCGTCAAAAAAGCTGGCTTTTTAACCCGCGACCCCCGCATGGTGGAAAGAAAGAAACCGGGTCAGCCGGGTGCCAGAAAACGCTTCCAGTTCTCCAAACGTTAAGCGTTTTTGGCAGAGTATGTTTTACAAACCCCTTCCTTCGGGAAGGGGTTTACTTTTGGCCCGTGTTTTTGCCATAATATCTCTAGCGTAAATACGCTAAAAATTTGATACGTTAAATCGGCTCGTTTTTGGGTCCGCGTAAGCGGAGCACCCGGATTTGCGGGAGCTGTCACCCCGAAAGCGGCGTCGCCATTTAACTGTGTAACGCATTACACAGTAGGCAGCGCCGTTAT